>JBKJQX010000136.1:0-25954 GCA_046594875.1 Vicinamibacterales bacterium | reverse complement strand
GTTCCTTCAGTCCTCCACGCCTCGTGTGACCCCAGACAGAACGAGGTTCCTTCAGTCCTCCACGCCTCGTGTGACCCCAGACAGAACGAGGTTCCTTCAGCCTCCACGCCTCGTGTGAACCCAGACTGAACGAGGTTCCTTCAGTCCTTCACGCCTCGTGTGACCCCAGACTGACCGATCTGCCTGCAGTCCTCCACGCCTCGTGTGACCCCAGACAGACCGAGGTTCCTTCAGTCCTTCACGCCTCGTGTGACCCCAGACAGACCGATCTGCCTGCAGTCCTCCACGCCTCGTGTGAACCCGAGCGGGTTATCGAATCGCGAGGCGGGTGATCGAGGACGAGGCCACGTGCACGAGTTCGACCGACGTGGCCGTAATTTCGCGGACATGGAAGCCACCGACGATGGCGCCGGCGGTGAGGATCTCCACAGTGTCGCCCAGAGCCAACACGGCCGAGAGCGTTGACGCTTCACCTTTGCCGGTCAGCAGCGCCACCAGCGTGGGCCACGCGATGGCCGGCGCCAGCTCGACCACCGGGGCGGGCTCGGGCTCGGCCGTGGAAGTTGACGTTGATGGCGCGGGACGTGTGCTATTCCCGAAACCAAATGGATTGCGGCGCGCCACTGGCTCGGCCGGCGTGGGAGTCAATCTCACCTTGAGTCGCTCGGTCTGCCGCACCACTTCTTCAACAAGCGGCTTCATCGCGTCAATCGCCGCCATCTCGGCAGACGACACGGGCGTGGGCGCGGGCGTCGGTGCGGCCGGCGCGTTGATATACGACGTCAGCAAGACCGCGCCGCCAAGCAGGAACGCCGAGGTGAGGCGATGCATCACAGCGTTGATCGTAACACCGGGATCGTAACACCGGACTGAAAAAGACGTGTGCTAAGATTCCTCGTGCCAGTAGTCTTCCCCGCTGGGCTTGCTGCGCGGGGCCGGGTCGTCGCCATTATCCCGGCCAGATATCACGCCACCCGTCTCCCTGGAAAACCTCTCGCTCTGATTGCCGGCCACCCGATGATCGAGCACGTGTACCGCCGCGCGGCTGCAGCCACACGCGTGTCCGACGTCCTTGTGGCCACCGATGACTCGCGCATCGCCGATGCCGTGCATGCGTTTGGCGGCACCGCCGTGATGACGCGCGCCGACCATCCGTCGGGCACCGACCGGCTGGCCGAGGTGGCCGAACATCTGACGTGCGACCTGGTGGTGAATGTGCAAGGCGACGAGCCGATGCTCGACCCGGCATCGATCGACGCGGCGGTGGCCGCGTGCCTCGACGACCCGTCGGTCGAGTTGAGCACGCTGCGAACGCCACTGGCCGACGCCGACCTCGAAAATCCCAGCGTCGTGAAGGTCGTCGTGGACCTGTACGGCGACGCGTTGTACTTCACGCGCGCCGCAGTCCCGTATGTACGCGCGGGCCACCCGGCGCCGCAGGCCTGGCGCCATCTCGGCCTGTACGTCTACCGGCGCCAGACGCTGCGCCGGCTGGCCCAATTGCAGCCTACGCCGCTCGAACTGGCCGAAGGACTTGAACAGTTGCGTGCGCTCGAGCACGGCATCCACATCCGTACCGTTGAAACCCTGACTACATCCCCGTCGGTCGATACCCCGGACGATCTCGCCCGGGTACGGCAACTGATGGAGCCTTCCCATGCGTGAACTTGTGATGTCCCACTCTCATCCCGATCGTCCAGTTAAATACATCTTCGTCACCGGCGGCGTCGTGTCGTCGCTTGGCAAAGGACTGGCGGCGGCCTCGATCGGATGCCTGCTCGAGGGTCACGGCTACAAAGTGGCCCTCCAGAAGTTTGATCCGTATATCAATGTGGATCCCGGCACGATGAGCCCCTTTCAGCACGGCGAGGTCTATGTGACCGACGACGGCGCGGAGACGGACCTGGATTTGGGCCACTACGAGCGGTTCACGAACATGGTGGCCACGCGCAACAACAATTGGACCACCGGCAAAATCTACGCATCGGTCATCCAGAAGGAACGGCGCGGCGACTATCTCGGGCGCACCGTGCAGGTCATCCCGCACATCACGAACGAAATCAAGGACGCCATCCGCTCGGCCGCCGTCGGCGTGGATGTACTCCTTGTGGAAATCGGCGGCACGGTGGGCGACATCGAGAGCCTGCCGTTTCTGGAAGCCATCCGCCAGTTCCGCCAGGATGTGGGCCGCGAAAACGCGCTGTTCGTGCATCTGACTCTCGTCCCGTACATCGCGTCGGCGCACGAACTCAAGACCAAACCTACGCAGCACAGCGTGCGCGACCTGCGCTCAATCGGCATTCAGCCCGACGTGCTGCTGTGCCGCACCGACCGCCCCCTTGAAGCCGACATGAAGGGCAAGATCGCGCTCTTCTGCGACGTGGACGAAGAAGCCGTCATCACGGCGCGCGACGTCTCCAGCATTTACGAAGTGCCTCTGAGCCTGGCCGGCGAAGGCCTGGATCGCATCGTGCTCGAGCGGCTGCACCTGCCGAAGACCGAAGCGCGCATGGACCGGTGGCAGGAGCTGGTGGACCGCATCCGCGAGCCGCAGGGTGAAGTCACACTGCACTTCGTCGGCAAGTACACCGACTACGAAGACTCGTACAAGAGCATCAACGAGGCGCTCTACCACGGTGGCTTCCGGCACCGCCTCAAGGTCACCCTCAAGTTCGTGGAAGCCGAAGCGCTCGAACAGCCCGACGGCGCTCGCCTGCTCGACGATGCGGTGGGGATATTGGTGGCGCCAGGCTTTGGCGACCGCGGCAGCCGAGGCATGATGGCCGCCGCCGAGTTCGCACGCACGCGCAAGATTCCCTACTTCGGCATCTGTTACGGCTTCCAGTGGGCCGTGGTGGAATTTGCCCGGCACGTGGCGGGCCTGGCCGAAGCCGATTCCACGGAAGTGGTGGAAGACGCCGCCCACAAGGTCATCTACAAACTTCGCGACCTGCTGGGTGTGGACGACATGGGCGGCACGATGCGGCTGGGCAGTTATGCGTGCCGGCTCGCGCCCGACTCACTCTCGTTCAGACTCTACGGCGACGAAATCATTCACGAGCGGCACCGCCATCGCTACGAGTTCAACTGCCTCTACGAAAAGGCGCTGACCGACAAGGGCCTGCGCATCGTGGGCCGGTCGCTCGACGGCAAGTTCGTGGAAATCGTCGAACTGCCCAACCACCCGTGGTACGTGGCCGTGCAGTTCCACCCCGAATTCAAGTCGAAGCCCCTGCGCCCGCATCCGCTGTTTGCCGGGTTTGTGGAAGCCGCGCATCGCTACGCGCAGGCGCAGGCCGGGTTGGCCACCAACGTCACGGCCATCGGTGATCGCCGCCGATGAACCTGGTCCCCGTCACGTCCGATGTGGTGCTGGGGCACCGTGCCCTGGTGCTGATTGCCGGGCCGTGCGTCATCGAGAGTCCGGCGCACGTCATCGACATCGCGCGTGAAGTGGCCGCGATCGCCGCGCGCGTGGGCATGCCCTACGTGTTCAAGGCATCGTTCGACAAAGCCAACCGCACATCCGCGGCGTCATTCCGCGGGCCCGGCATGACCGCGGGCCTCGAGGCCCTGCGGGGCGTCAGGGCCGCCACCGGCGTGGCGATTCTCACCGACATCCATGAGGCTGCGCAGGCGGCGCCCGTGGCCGAAGTGGCCGACATCCTGCAGATTCCTGCGTTCCTTGCGCGGCAGACCGATTTGATCACGGCCGCGGCCCACACCGGACGCGTGGTCAACATCAAGAAGGGCCAGTTCATGGCGCCGCTCGACATGCGCCACGCCATCGCGAAGGTCACGGCCGCCGGCAACAGCCGCGTTTGCCTCACCGAACGCGGCTACACGTTCGGCTACAACAACCTTGTGGTGGACATGCGGGCGTTTCCCATGATGCGCGCCCTGGGCGCGCCGGTGATCTTCGATGTCACGCACAGCCTGCAGTTGCCGGGCGGCGGCGACGGCGTCACGGCGGGCCTGGCCGAATACATCGAACCGATGGCGTGCGCCGGCGTTGGCGCCGGAGTTGATGGCGTGTTCCTCGAGGTCCATGAAGATCCGACGCGCGCGAAGAGTGATGCGCAGAATGCGTTGAGACTCGACCTGCTCGAGCCGTTGCTCCGCAAACTCGTGCAGATCAACGAGATTGTGAAACCCCATGCGTGACGACGCGAAAGACGCGCCAGCAGCCAAAGACGCGCTGGAGATCGCCCGCCAGGTGCTCGACACCGAGGCCCGCGCCATTCTGGGCCTTATCCCGCAGCTCAGCGAGACGTTTCCCAGCGCGGTGACGCTGCTCCACTCCTGCACCGGCCGGGTCATCGTCACCGGCATGGGCAAATCGGGCATCATTTCGCACAAGATCGCGGCCACGCTGTCGAGCACCGGCACGTCGGCGTTCTTCCTGCATCCGGCAGAAGCCATCCATGGCGATCTGGGCGCGGTGCGGGCCGAAGACGTGGTGGTGGCGCTGTCGCACAGCGGCGAGACCGAGGAACTCATCCGGCTGGTGGAAGCCATCCGGCGCATTGGCGCCCGGTTGATTGCGCTGACGGGCAACCTCGAGTCCACGCTGGGACAAGCCGCCGACATCGCGCTCAGTTGCCACGTGGCGACCGAAGCGTGCCCCATGAATCTGGCGCCCACGGCCAGCACCACCGCCGCGCTGGCGCTGGGCGATGCGCTGGCGCTGGCGCTGTCGCAGCGCAAGGGCTTCCGCGCCGAGGAATTCGCGGACCGGCATCCGGGCGGGAAACTGGGCAAGACGCTGATGCGGGTCGAGGCGTTGATGCACGCGGGTGAGGCGGTGCCGCTGGTGCCGGGCGACGCGCCCATGCCGCTCGTCATCCATGAAATGAGCAGCAAGCGCCTGGGGATGACGTGCGTGGTCGATTCCGAGCGCCACCTGCTCGGGATCGTGACTGACGGCGACCTCCGGCGCCACATGACGCCCGGGTCGGCCCTGCTCGACCAGCAAGCCAGCGAGGTCATGACCCGGCAGCCCGTCACCATCACAAAGGGTATGCTTGCTGTGGAAGCCATCAGGCTGATGGAACAGCGAAAGATCACGGCGCTTGTGGTCGTGGACGATTCGCTTCGCGTCGAGGGCGTCGTGCACCTGCATGATCTCTGGCGCACGCAGATGATGTGATGCCACTGACCGACGACCAACTCACGAGCCGATCGAAACAACTCCGTCTGTTGTTGTTCGATGTGGACGGAGTGCTGACCGACGGCACGATTGGCGTGACCGGCGCCGGCCACGAACACAAGTCCTTCTCCATCCGGGATGGCGCGGCCATCGTGTGGGCGCAGCGCGTCGGGCTCCGGATTGGGTTGCTCAGCGGCCGAGGGTCGGACGCCACCACGCAGCGCGCGGAGGAACTGAAGATCCCGATCGTCATCCAGGGTGCAACCGACAAGCGCACGGCATTCCTGAAACTGGCGGCGACCGAGGGCCTGCAGGCCGAACAGATCGCCTACATGGGGGACGACCTCGTGGATTTGCCCGTCCTGAAGCTGGCGGGCCTATCGGCAGCGCCCCAGGATGCGTGCGAGGAAGTCCGCGAACGGGTGCACGTGGTGACGCGAGCCTCAGGTGGCCGTGGCGCAGTGCGCGAGTTCATCGAGTTGATTTTGCGCGGCCAGGACCGCTGGGACGCGCTCGTGCGCTCCCACCTCACGTGAGCGCCGCCATGGACAGCGGACTCGTGCTCATCCTCGTCATTACCGCGCTGCTCGTCGGCCTGGCAGTGGGCAAGGCATGGGAGCGCTACAAACTTCAGGAAGGCCAGTGGGTGGATCGGCGGCGCGTACGCCAGTCGCCCCACTTCATCGTCGGGCTCAACTACCTGGTGGCCGGGCGCGTGGACCTGGCGATTGAGGAGCTGGAAGAAGCGTCGACGCTGGACCCGGGCGCGCTGGAGTTGCGGCTGATGCTGGGCAACCTCTACCGCGAACGCGGCCAGGTGGGACGCGCGATTCAAGAACACCAGGGCCTGTTGCAGCGGCCACGGCTGAGCCAGATGGAGCATGCCAACGTGCTGCTCTGCCTTGGGCTCGACTATCGACGCGGCGGGTTTGTGGACCGCGCCACCGAGGCGTTTACCGAGGTGCTGAAACTGGCGCCCGACAACGAATCGGCACTCAACAACCTCGAGAAGCTGCAGGAAGAACAGCACCAGTGGCAGGAGGCGTATCAAACCCGCCAGCGCCTGGCGGCGATCGCGAATCCCGCCGTGCAGACGCGTTCAAAGACCATCCTCGCGTTTCTGGAACACGAGTTGGGCCTGCAGGCGCTGGCGAAGGCCGACATTCCGGAATCGATCCGGCGATTCACCGCGGCCATTGAGCTCCATACGGCGGTGCTGCCGGCATATCTCAGCCTGGGCGATGCGCGGCTGAAACAGGGTGATGCGGCGGCGGCCGCGACCATCTGGGAAGCGGCGGTCAACGTCTCGCCCGACCGCGCGTACCTGCCGCTCGAGCGCCTGGAAGCGCTGTATGTGAGCCAGGGGCGTGCCGACCGGTTTATCGCGCTCTGTGAGCGGCTCACCGACGCGGCACCGCGCGAATGGCGTGCGCGCGCGGCGCTCGCGCGCCACCTGGTGTCGCAAGGCCAGCCGACATTGGCGCTCGAGTCGCTGTTCGGCGCTCTCGAACACAACCCCCACGCGCTGGCGATTCACCAGTCCATCTGGGCGCTGCTGTCCTCGCTGGACCTGCCCCGCCCGCTCGTGGCCCGGTACATCGAAATCACCCGTCAGTCCGTGTTTTACCTCGACCCCCACGTCTGTACGCGCTGCCGGTACCGCAGCACGGAGTTGTTGTGGCAGTGTCCGCAGTGCCACGAGTGGGACGCGTTTGTCGAAGAACGCATCACGCCCGCCAGCGACGTCGAGTCGGAAATGCCCCCAGGTCCGAACGTGTCAGCCAATCCATGAAAACACCAACCCGATCGAAGTCCACGCACGCCCGCCGCATTGCGCTCACCGGCGGCATCAGCACAGGAAAGTCGTTGTGCCTGGCGACGTTTGCCCGGCTCGGGGCGCCCATCATTGACGCCGATCAGCTGGCGCGCGACGCGGTCGCGGTTGGCTCACCGGGGCTGGCGGCGGTGGTGCGCCGGTTCGGACCGGCGGTGCTCTTGCGCAACGGCCAGTTGAACCGAGCCGCGCTCGGCGCGGTGATCTTCGCCGACCCGACGGCGCGCAAGGACATTGAAAAAATCATCCACCCGCACGTCTATGCCGCGCTCGCGCGGTGGTTCACGGCGCTCAAGGCGCCCCTGGGGGTCGCCGACATTCCGCTGCTCTTTGAGACCGGCCACCAGGGCGACTTCGACGTGGTCGTGGTCGCCGCCTGCCGGCCCGAACAACAGCTCGCCCGCCTCATGGCACGCGGCGGCCTGAGCGAAGCCAACGCCCGCGCCCGCATCGCCGCCCAGGGGCCGCTCGCCGACAAGGTCGCGAAGGCGCACTACGTGATCGATACGTCGGGGACGTTGGAGCAGACCGCCGAGAATGCTGAGGCGGTCTGGGTGAAACTGCAATCTTGAATCTGTACGTAGCTCGGGCTGGTTCTCACCCCTCGACAGGGCTCGGGGTGACCTGAGCGGCGTCGAAGGTCAAGCCCGAGTGTCGCGGCGGCCTTCAGCAGCCGCCAGCGTGTTCTTGAGCAGCATCGCGATAGTGAGCGGCCCGACGCCCCCAGGAACAGGGGTCATGGCCGACGCGATGTCGGCGACTGCGGGATGCACGTCGCCGACCACCATCGAGCCCCGCGCGTCAAAGCCGGCGAGCCTGGGGTGACTGGCGCCGAAGAGCGCCACGGCCTGATCGCGTGAGTCCACGCGATTGATCCCCACATCAATCACCACCGCGCCGGGCTTCACGAAGTCGCGCGTGACGAAACCCGGGCGACCGATCGCGGCCACGAGGATGTCGGCGCGCGCGCACGTGGCCGCCAGATCGGGTGTCTTTGAATGACAGATGGTGACCGTGGCGTCGCGCTGCAGCAGGAGCAGCGCCATCGGCTTGCCCACGATCTCCGATCGGCCGATGACCACCGCATGTTTCCCCGCGATGCCCTGCCCTTCGCGATCGAGCAATTCGATCACACCTGACGGCGTGCAGGGCTTGAGCGCGGCGCGGCCCTGCACGAGCAAGCCCACGTTGTGCGGATGAAACCCGTCCACATCCTTGGCCGGGTCTATGGCGTCGAACACCTGCTCGGTGCCCTGTTTGCCGATGGCTTTTGGCAGTGGCGCCTGCACCAGGATGCCGTCGCACGTGCGGTCCGCGTTCAGCCGCTGCACCGTGGCCAGCACATCCTCCACCGGGGCGGAGGCGGGCAACCGGTGCACGGCCACCAGCAAGCCGGCGTCGGTGCCGGCCCGTTCCTTGTTGCGCACGTAGATTTGCGACGCGGGGTCGTCGCCGACGAGCAGGATGTGCAACGCCGGGCGGCGACCGCGCGCCGACAGGAACTCAGAAACACGTGGCGCGAGCTCCGCCCGGATCACCCCGGCGACGCGCGTACCGTCGAGCACCACCGCCGCTATTTCTCGCCGGAGGTCTTCGACAACACGCGGCCGATGACGAACACCACGATCGACACTCCCAGCACCTGGAGGCCGAAGATGTCGGCCTGTTCGGCCGTCACGCCAATCTCATGCCACTTGGCGGTCGTATCGTTGGTGATGCCCCACTCGGTGAAGAACCCGAGGATGGTCATGGCGAAGCCGTTGAAAATCGCGAGTGCGCCAAACGCCGTGGTGAAGTTCGCCAGCGCCTGCATCCCCGTGCGCTTTGCCTGCTCGGCCGCATTGGCGAGCGTGCTGTGGGTGCGGCCATACACCCAATAGATGATCAGGCCGAGGTCCAGCCACACGAGGAACCGCACCCAGGTGATCACGGGCAGGCTCAGCATCAGGTAGAAACACGACACGATGCCCAGCACCGGCAACACGTTGCCACCAGGGACCCTGAACGGGCGCTTGGCCTCTGGCCGCGTCCTGCGCAGAATCAGCACGGCCGCACAGACGACGACAAAGGCAAACAAGGTGCCGATGCTCGTCATCTCTCCGACGGTCTGAATTTGCGTGAACCCGGCGACCACGGCGACCACGACGCCCGTGATGATGGTGGTGATGTACGGCGTGCCGTACTTCGGATGCACCACGCTGACGCCCGGCGGCAGCAGACGGTCGCGGCTCATCGCGAAGAAAATACGCGGCTGGCTCAGGAGCATGACCAGCAGTACGGACGTGATGCCGGCGACGGCGCCGGCCGACACCAGGTACGCCGCCCAGTCCTGGCCGATGAGGCTCAGTGCAAACGCGACGGGCGCGTTCAGGAATGCGGCGTCGGTCTTGCTGTTCACCACCGGCACGATGCCGGTCAACACGGCCGCCACTGCCAGGTAGAGGACGGTGCAGACCACGAGCGACGACAGGATGCCAATCGGAAGGTCGCGCTGCGGGTTCTTGGCTTCCTCAGCCGTCGTCGAGACGGCATCAAAGCCGATGTACGCGAAAAACACGACCGCGGCCGCAGCCATGGTGCCCTGCCAGCCGTAGGCGAAAAACGGCTCCCAGTTTTCCGGCTTGACGTAGGTGGCGCCGACGGCGATGAAGAACACAATCGCGACGAGCTTGATGCTCACCATGATGGCGTTGGCGCGAGCGGTGGCCTGCACACCGACGACAAGGAGCGTGGTGATGGCCAGCACAATCAACACGGCCGGCAGGTTGATGAGTGCGCCAATCGAGACGCCGCTCGCGTCAAGCGTGCCCGGAGCGGCGCTCATCCAGACCGGCAGATGAATGCCGGCGCCCGACAGGAGCTTCTGCATGTAGCCGCTCCAGCCGATGGCCACGGTCATCGAACCCACGGCGTATTCAAGGATGAGGTCCCAGCCGATCATCCAGGCCACAAGCTCGCCCAGGGTGGCGTAGGCGTAGGTGTACGCGCTGCCGGCGATGGGGATCATCGAGGCGAACTCGGCGTAACACAGGGCGGCAAAGCCGCAGGCGAGGCCGGCGGCCAGATACGAGACCATGATCGAGGGTCCCGCCTGATTGGCTGCGGCCGTGCCGGTGAGCACGAAGATGCCGGTGCCGATGATGGCGCCGATACCGAGCAGCGTCAGGTCCCACGCGCCCAGGCTGCGCTTGAGCGCCTTTGACCCGTGCTCGACGTCTCCGACAAGTTGTTCAATCGACTTGGTTCTGAGGAGGTTTGAATCCATAGTGTGAGGTCCGCAAACAGGCTCGTGGCCCGGTCATTATAGGCGACCGGGGCACACCTGCACGATTAAAGACACTTGAGCCTGGGTCGTCGTGCCCCTATGATTTCGACACTCACTTTCGCGTTGCGGACATCTTCCGGGGGGCAAGGCACACGATGGCAGACGCTCGAGGTTCGTTCGGGTCCAGGTTCGGGTTCATCTTGGCGGCGGCCGGCTCCGCCGTCGGCCTGGGCAATATCTGGGGGTTCCCCACCAAAGTGGGCCAGGGCGGCGGCGCGGCGTTTGTGCTGGTCTATCTGGTGTGCGTCTTCCTGATCTGCGCACCCATCATGATCGCCGAGCTGGCGATGGGGCGCCGCGCGAAAAAGGACCCGGTTGGCGCCTTCCGCGTCATCAAACCCGGCACAGCCTGGTGGCTGACGGGGCTGCTGGGCGTGCTCGCAGGGGTCGGCATCCTCTCCTTCTACTCGGTCATCGCCGGCTGGACCATCGCCTACATCTATTTCGCGGCGTCGGGCGCGGTCACCGGCGACTCTGCGGCCACAGGCGCGTTCTTCGGACAATTCGTGGCGAATCCGATGTTGAACATCGGCCTGACGTTTGTGGTCCTGGCGATTACCGCCGTCACGCTGCTCGGCGGCGTGCGCGATGGCATTGAGCGCATGACAAAAGCGCTCATGCCGATGCTGCTCATCCTGCTGGTGCTGCTCGTCGCGCGTGCGCTCACGCTTCCCGGAGCGGGCGCAGGCCTCACGTACTACCTGAACCCCGACTTCTCGAAGATGTTCGACATCCGCGTCTTCAACTCGGCGCTCGGTCAGGCGTTTTTCTCGCTGAGCCTTGGCATGGGCGCGATGATCACCTACGGCAGTTACCTGGCGAAAACCGAGAACATGGCCCGCGCGGCCATGTGGGTAGTGCTCGTCGATACGGCGGTGGCACTGATGGCCGGCCTCATCATCTTCCCGGCCGGGTTCAGCCTGCCGAACTTCGACCCCTCCAGCAGCGGCCCGGGCCTCATCTTCGTCGTCCTCCCCCAACTCTTTGCCACCATGCCCGGCGGGCATCTGGTGGGTGCCGCCTTTTTTGTGATGCTGACTCTCGCGGCCATCACCTCCACCATCTCATTGCTTGAGGTCCCCACGTCGCACCTGATCGACTCGCACGGATGGGATCGCAAAAGGGCCGTCTACGTGCTCACGGCCATCACGTTCCTTCTGGCCATCCCTTCGGCGCTCGCCCAAGGCGCCTCGGGGTTCTTCTCGAGCCTGCCAGGCGTGGGCATGGGCTTCCTGGATGTGATGGCCATCATGTGGAACGACTTCGCGCTGCCGATCGGGGGGTTCCTGCTGGCAATTTTTGTGGGCCATGTCTGGCGCGCCGACAAGGCGCTTGAGGAACTCAACGAGGGCGGTCACATGCCCGGCGCCGCCTTGTGGAGCTTCCTCATCCGGTGGGTCTGCCCGGCGGCCATCGGCGTCATCATCTTCTTCACGGCGTGGGACCTGCTGAGCTAACGTGACGGACTCGCGCGGTGCGTGTTTTTTTTGCACCATGAAGAACATGAGGATCCATGAAGGTGAGGGGGTGGGCGCCGCCTCCGGCGGCGGCGTGAGCGGGGGATGACCTCGAGCGAGCGTGCCCATCGAGAAAAAGACGTCGGGTGTCTTTTTTTGGCGGCGGCAAGCAAAAAGACACCCCACGTCTTTTTCAGCGTGCACGCTCGCTCGAGGTCATCCTCCGCTCACGTGGCCCGGCAGATGCCGGGCTCCCACCCCCGGATCACCTGACGCGCCCTGCATCACGTGACAGCCCCTTGAACACTTCATGGAGCTTCATGGAACTTCATGGTGAAATCCGATCTCGATGGCGCGCGTCCACTTGCGGGCGCGCGCCTCTATGCCGCTCAAATCGGCGGCGGCCAGCAGGTCGGCGATCACGGCCACGGCGTCGGCGCCGGCGGCCCGGACGGCCGGCACGCGCTCAAGGGTGATGCCGCCAATCGCCACCAGCGGCAGGCCGGCGGTGTGCGCGGCCACCGCAGCGCGCTCAACTTGCGCCAGTCCCACGGGGCCGTACCCGGTGGCCTTCGACCCGGTCCCGAACACCGGGCCGATCGCCAGGTACGAAATCGGCTGGCTCACCGCCGCCGCCACCTGCGCATCGTCATGGCTGGAGAGACCCACGATTCGTAGCGCCGGGAAGGCGCGGCGGACGCCGGCGACCGACAGGTCGTCCTGCCCCACGTGGACGCCGTCGGCGCCGCAAAGCACGGCGACATCGGCGCGGTCGTTGATGAAGAGCGTGGCGCCGGCCTCACGGCAGAGGGGCGCGATCTCGCCAGCCATCTCAAGGAATGCCCCGAACCGCGCGGACTTGGCGCGCAGTTGAATCAGGCGCACGCCGGCGTTGAGCCAGGCGCGGCAGACGTCGGCCGGCGCCCAGCCGCGAGCGGCCACCGTGTCACAGTCGAGGATGGCGTAGAGCCCCCTCACGCGCTTTCGGCGAGCTTGCCTTTGCCAGCCGTTTTGTCGGGCATGAAGCGCTCCATGAAGCTCGTGTTGATCCGCGCGGCCACGAAGTCCGGGTCGTTGAGGATCTTGAGATGGAGCGGAATGGAGGTCTTGATACCCTCGATGACGGTCATCTCGAGCGTGCGCTTCATGCGCGCGATGGCCTCATTGCGGTCGCGGCCGTAGGTGATGACCTTGGCGATGAGCGAGTCGTAGTAGGGCGACACGGTGCAGTCGGAGTGCACGAACGAATCCACGCGCACACCCGGGCCGCCGGGCACGCTGTAGGCGGTAATGAGTCCGGGGCTGGGCGTAAACGTCACCGGATCTTCCGCATTCACGCGGCACTCGAGCGCGTGTCCGCGGAACTCGATATCGCTTTGCCGCACCGAGAGCCGCTGCCCCGCCGCCACACGAATCTGTTCCTTCACGATGTCGATCCCGGTGACGAACTCAGTCACCGGATGTTCCACCTGCAGGCGCGTGTTGACCTCGAGGAAATAGAAACTGCCTGTGGCGTCCAGCAGGAACTCAAACGTGCCCGCATTGCTGTACTGCACCGCGCGGGCCGCCTCAACGACCGTGGCGCCCAGTTTCTTGCGCTGCTTGTCGGTCAGCGCGGCCGACGGCGCTTCTTCGATCAGCTTCTGGTGCCGGCGCTGCACCGAACACTCACGTTCGCCCAGATGCACCACGTTCCCGTGATGGTCGCCCATCACCTGGATTTCAATGTGGCGCGGCGCCTCCACGTACCGTTCGAGGTAGACATCACCCAGGCCAAACGCGGCTTCGGCTTCGCGCATGGCCGTCTTGACGTTCTTGGGCAATTCCTCGGCGTTGCGCACGATGCGCATGCCTCGTCCCCCGCCGCCGGCCACCGCCTTGATGATGAGGGGGTACCCGAGATCTTTGGCCACCTTGATGGCCTCTTCCTCGCCGTGCACGGGTCCGTCACTGCCGGGCAGAATCGGCACCCCGGCTTTTTTCATCGCGCGCCTGGCGCGGGCCTTGTCACCGAGCAACCGGATGACGTTCGGGTCGGGCCCGATAAACTTGATGTGGCACGCTTCGCACACTTCGGCCAGGTACGCGCTCTCGGACAGGAACCCGTAGCCGGGATGAATGGCGTCGGCGCCGGTGATTTCGGCCGCACTGATGATCGCCGGCACACTCAAATAGGAATCAGCGCTGCGGGCAGGCCCGATACACACGTCTTCGTCGGCAAACCGCACGTGCAGGGAATGCTCGTCGGCCTGGGAATAGACGGCGACGGTCTTGATGCCCATCTCGCGGCACGCGCAGATGATGCGCAGCGCAATCTCCCCACGATTCGCGATCAGGATCTTGTTGAACACGCGCCTCAGCTCACCTTCACGGCGAAGATCCGGTCGCCGAACTGCACCGGCTGCCCGTTGTCCACGTAGGCCGCGGCAATTTCGCCGTCACATTCGCATTCGATTTCGTTCATCAGCTTCATCGCTTCGATGATGCAGAGCACCTGGCCCTTCTTGACGATCGACCCGACTTCGACAAACGGCTTGGAGCCGGGCTCGGCCGATCGATACAGAGTGCCGACAATGGGGGCTTTGATCACGGCCAGCGGCACGCCGGCGTCCACTGCGGGCGGTGGCGGCGCGACGGCGGCCGGCGCCGCAGCGGCGAGCGTCGCGACAGGCGCGAGGGGCGCGGGCGCGGCAGCAGGCGCGGCCTGGGTCACCACATACTCACGGCCCGCCTTCCGGATGCGGACCTTGAGGCCGTCGTGCTCCATTTCGAATTCCGCAAGCTCGTGCTCGCGAACCAGGTTCAGGATGTCTTTGAGGGCGTCGAGGTTCATAACATCAAACAGTCAGCAAGTCGCGTGGTCCCGCCGTGAGGACTTCAATGCCCGTATCGGTCACGAGCACGTCGTCCTCCAGCCGTGCCCCGCCAACACCGGGCACATAGGCGCCGGGTTCGACGGTGCAGACCATGCCGGCCCGAAGGATCTCGTCGGGAGGCGAGAGGCGCGAGAGTCGCGGCGCCTCGTGGACCTCAAGTCCGAGCCCATGGCCGGTCCCATGAACAAACGCCGCTCCAAGTCCTTCTGCGTCAAGCACCTGGCGAGCGGCCCAATCAACCGCACTGGCGGCAATACCAGCGCACATTACGTCCAACGCGGCCTGTTGCGCCCTCCGCACCGCGCGAAAGATGCCCACGGCCTCGTCCCCGGGTCGGCCCACCGCCGCCATCCGGGTCAAGTCCACGCAGTATCCGTCCAAGACCCCGCCGAAGTCCAGCACCACCAAGTCGCCGGGTGACAGGCGCCGATCGCCTGGACGTGCGTGCGGATGGGCTGAATTCGGGCCCGACGCGACAATCGTGTCGAACGCCGGCTTGGTGAAACCGGCCCGGAGCAGGCCGAGGTCGATCTCAGCCGCCACCTGCCGCTCCGACCGGCCCTCGCCGACCCACTCCCCTAACCTCGCCGCCACTCCGGCCAGCGCGGCACCGGCCCGGCGGAAGACCGCAATCTCGTGGGCGTCCTTAATGAGCCGAAGGGGTTCCACCAGGCCTGCATGGCCCTCAAAATCTCCCGGAACCGCGGCCTGCCAACGCTTCAGCAGCGACACGGTCACGTGATCGGCTTCAAAAATGATCCGCCTCGCGCCGGTGCCGGCGATCACGGCGGCGAGCGCGGCGTCGTAGGTGCTCTCGATGGTGACCACCGAGACGGGCGCCATGTCGCCCCGAGCGGCTGCCTCCGCAGCGACGGTGGTGTACCGGCCATCGAGCACCAGGCAGTCTCCGTCCGCGCTTTGGACGAACAACCCGGCAGACCCGTGGAATCCGGTCAGGTACGCGATATTCGTGGACGACGAGACCACACACACGGTGCCGTGGGCCTGCCATTGGCTTCGAAGCGCGGCCAATCGGGCCGGCCAGTCGGGACGGGAATGTGTCACTCCACCAGAGATTGTGTCAGACGGCGGCCCGGAGTGCCGTAACCCGCGACAACCACGATTCAAGGCGCACCACGACGGGCGAGGGGTACGAGGGAGCCACCGCAACAGGGGCAACCACGGGAACTGGGGCTGGTTCTGGGGCCAGGACCTCGGGAGCCGGCGAGGCGATGGCCGCGACCAGCTCGAGTGGAGCCACAGCCAGCCTCGCCGCGGCCGGCGTCACCACGGCGGCCGGCGCGGCCGGCGCGGGCGCCCCCGCCTCCATATCCGGCGCGCAACTGGGGTCGTTCTCGTCGTTCTCGTCGTTCTCTTCAAGGACGTGCAATTGCGCCAGCCCGCGAATGGCGGCGAAGTTATCGGGCGCGGATTGCCGCACGGTCTGGAACTCTTCACGGGCTTCCTGGAGCCGGCCCAGGTCCAGCAGCGCCCACCCAAGCGTCACCCGGGCCGAAAGATGGCCCGGGAACCGCGCGAGCGCATCCCGGCAGAGATCGATCGCGGCTGCCGGGTCTCCACTCCGACGTATCTGTTCGGCGGTCACTTGTCCTCCTCGGGAGGTGGCGCCACGGTGATGGTCGCCGACTTCACACCCTTGCGGCCGGTATTGTCGGTGACCGTCAAGACCACCGTGAACGTGCCCGCACTGGCGTATTGATAGGTTGCCGTCACTCCTGACCCGACGGCCCCGGGCACTCCGAAGTCCCACGCGTAGGAGACAATCTGGCGGCCGACGGGCACTGTGGACGCTGAGGCGTTGAACACCACCGGCGTGCCGATGCCTGGCGACGTCGGTGACGTGGTGAACTGCGCGGTCGGCGAGGTCAGGTCGGCCACGGTCAGTGTCTGCGTGGCCACGTTGGTGCGGCCGGCGTCGTCGGTGACGAGTAACACAACCGTGAAGGAGCCCGTGGCCTGGTACTTGTGCTGCACGGCCACACCCTCGACGAACGTGCCATCGCCCAGATCCCAGTTGTAGCCCACGATTCGGCGTCCAGCCGGCACCGTGGAACCCGCCGCATTGAAGACGACAGTGGTGCCAAGGCCGGGCGCGGTCGGCGAGTAGGTAAACTGCGCGACAGGGCCGGGCGACGTCGAGACGGAGACCTGAGTGACGGGCGTCGACACGCTGGTGCCGAATGCGTCGCTCACGGTCAGCACCACGCCGTAGCTCCCCGCCAGCTCGTAGCTGTGCGTCGTCTGCCGTCCCGTGCTCGTGCGGCCATCGCCGAACTGCCAGCTGTACGAGACGACCTGTGCGTCGGGGTCCGAGGTAGCGGACGCGTCAAAGAAGATCGTGTCGTACGCGCGGGGGCTGGATGGCGAATAGGTGAACTTGGGTACCATGCGCGTCGGCGGCCGAATGGTCCCGGGCGGCACGAGGAGCAGCGCCACCGTACGCGACAGCGCGTCCGAATAATCACTGCCGATCGGAATCACACGGAACGTGACCACGCGGCTCGTCACCACGCCACCGGTGGGCGTGGGTGGTGCCTGGTACGTCACGCCAACGGTGCCATCGCCGCCGGTTGTGGGCCAGCGGGTGCTCAACGTCCCGTAGTCGGCCGGAACCAGGGCCCCACCGATGTCCTGCACCAGGATGTCCAGGCGCATGGCCACGCCGGGTTTCGGCAGGCCGTTCGCATCACGCGCGGTGATGATGAGGCGGGATGTGGACACGCCATCCTGGCTGATCATGTCGGGCGAGGCGGTCACACCCAGCGACAACGCCAGTTCGGAGGGACCGGTCGGGACCGGGACCGAGGCCGGCTCCACGCTACAGGAGACACTCGCCACCACGGCCAGGGTCACCACCACGGCACGATGGATCGCGCTCATTACGAATCACCCCAATCGGAAAAGTTCACACTGATTCGCGCAGTCACCGAGACGTCCCGCCCCGCCTGATCGGTGCCATAAAACACCACGTCTGCAAACGTGGAGATCACAATGGCGCCACCGCCAAACGCCAGCAGGCTGAGTGGCTTCTCGAGCTTGGCCTGCACGCGTACCAGCACAAGTGTGGCTGTGGCGGTGCCGCTGACCGTGGCGGTCATGGCGCCATCAAACGGGTACGGCACGTCGACACCGGGTGTATTGCGGCCGTCAGACCGCGAAAACGTGACGCGATATCCCCTCACGGTGATGTTGTTGACGGGGGACGGTCCCACCAGGGGGTCTTTCATCGCCAGCCGGAACTGCACGCGGGCCAGATCCTCCAACACGCCGCCACCTGTCAGCACGTCGGAGGCCAGTGAGTTGCCGAACGTGCCGGAACTGCCACCTGAAGCGGCCACGAGCGAATCCACAATCAGGAATGCGCTCGACTGGCCAGGCTGGCCATTCGCGGCGCAGGCGCTCGTCAGGGCGAGGACGGCAATCACGCCGAGCGCCCGGACCGGGGTTCTGGGGGTGGAGTTGAACATCATGACGGACTCCGCACAATGCGAGGGGTGATGAAGATGAGCAGTTCCCGGTTTTCGTCCTGACTGGTGTCGTTCCTGAACAACCACCCGAGCAGCGGAATCCGATGCAGAACCGGTGTGCGATCCTGTGTGGACTGTTCGCGGCTGACGTTGATGCCCCCGATGACCGTCGTCGCGCCGTCGGTGACTTGAACGGACGTCTTCGCACGCTGCGTGTCGATTGGCGGAATGCCGTTCACCGCCTTGCTGAAATCCGGCGTCGCATTTTCGAGTTCCACATCCATGATCACCGTGTCAGCGGCGGTGATCCGCGGCGTGACCATCAGCTTCAGCGCGGCGTCCTTGAATTCGATGGTGACGGTGTTGTTCTGGTCCTTCTGAATCGGAATCTGCACACCCTGCGTCATCTCCGCCTGTTTGTTGTTCTGCGTCGTGACCTTCGGCGACGAAATGACCCGTCCGTTGCCTGTGCGTTCGAGGGCCGAGAGTGCCACGTCAAGGTTGAGGGCGCCGGTGATCGAACGCATCGCCAGGCCCACCGTGGTCGTCGGCGAGGCGGCAGACACATCAGTCCCGGCCACGAGGGACCCGCTGTTGGGGAAGTTCAGGCCCGTGGTGTTGCCGATCTGCGGATCGAGCCGGCCGGCACCACCCCACTGCACACCGAGTGCGCGCGCGGAGTCGCGATTGGTCTGCACGATGCGGGCTTCGATTTCCACCTGCGGTTCGGCCTTGTCGAGCGTCGCAATGAGATCGGCCGTCGCGATCAGCCGATCGGGCAGGTCACGCACAATCAAGGTGTTGGTGCGTTTGTCATGCTGCACGCTGCCGAACTTGGACAGCACCGCCACCTTCAGCAGCGGTTCAAGCTCTTCGGCCCGCGCGTAGTTCAGGGTGTAGGCGCGCGTTTCGATCGACGTGGGCGCCTGGGAATCCGCCAGTTTCTGGCGGGCCTGGTTTTCGGCGTCGAGCACCGACAGCGGCACGATGCGGACGACGTTGCCCTCAACGATGTACGAGAGTTTGTTGCTCTTGAGGATGACATCGAGGGCCTGATCCCACGGCACGCGCATCAGCTTGATGTCCACCGTGCCGTCCACGGCCGAATCGATGACGATGTTCAGGCCGCTCAGCTCAGCAAACGACCGGAGGACGGCGCGCAGATCCGCGCCCTGGAAATCAAAATCGCCCACCGCGCCCGTGTAGCGCTTGACCGCCTCCTGGGGCATCGTAAACGTGGACGGCACCTGCGCTTTCACCATCATGCCCATTGCGCCGGACACACACCATGCGCCAATGACGGCGCACCGCAGCATCCGAGCCCCCCTCATCGTCCTGCTCCCGTTGTTGGCCGGAGGCCTTTTTTCATTTCGCGCGACACGATGGTGCCGGTCCCATCGGGCACGCGGGCGAGGAAGGTCACCGCGTCGCGATCGATCCGGCGCACCACGGCGTCATGCAACTTGTCGTTGGTCCGAGCGAGATAAGTATTGCCGTCGGGCGCCGACACAATCGCAATCCACTTCTGGCCGCTGGTGATGATGCCTGTGACGACCGCATCCACGACCGCCACACCGGCCAGGCCTTTGGCGCGCGTGACGTCGGCCTCGGGGACGTTCGTGGGCTGTTCCTTGATCAGGCTGGCGAACGGGTCGCGGCGTCCGGCCGAGTCGTAGCCGGACACCGGAACGCCGACGCGGGTGCCGATCTTGATTTCCTGCGCATGGGAGACGACGACGGCGCAGAGCGACAGCCCCACGCCAATCACAAGGAGTCTGGCTGCGGTCACGGTCGGCCTCCCGATTCAGATGTCGCGGGACTGAATACGAATGTGGTGGCGGTGCACGACGCGAGGACCAGCGCACCTTTGCCGTCGGCAGTGGTGTTGACGCGCAAGTGCAGGTTCGACACCGAAATCAGGCGTGAATCCGATGCCACGCGGTCGAAGAAGCGGCTCAGATCGTGATACCCGCCCTGCAGGCCCACCTCGATCGGCCATTCCGAGTACTGCTCGCGGTCGGCGACCGGCTTGGGGGTGAAGTTGCTGAGGCTGAGGTTGGTCTCGCTCGCGAGCACGTGCAGGCCGCGCAACACCACCTGCGCGTCTTTTTCGTCGGGCAGCACGGCGGTGGTCTCGTGGAGTTTGACTTCGAGCGCCGCCACCTGCTTTCTGACCGCCGGCAGCCGCTGCGCGGTGAGTGTCGCCTTGTCCACGTCGGCCAGCACCGTGGCCAGCCGGGTGCGCCGCACGGCGAGTTCGGCGCGATCGGGGGAAATGAGCACCTGCCAGGCCGCCGCCAGTCCGAAGACCGACACGATGCCGCACATCACGGCCTGCGCCTTCGGCGAATATTGATGAAAGCTCTTTGCCATGGTTACTGGCCTCCCTCAGGACCGGCCAGGGCCGTCACTTCGCCGCGAATCGCGAAACGCACCACCGATTGCGAGGCGACCGTTTCCATGCTGGTGGTGACGATGTCGATCGTGTGCGCGAACCGCCCCGACACCTGGAGGCGGTCGATGAAATCCGTCAGCGCCGACAACGACATGGCGCGTCCTTCAAGTTGAACCATCGCGCCGTTCTGTTTCAGGTCCATGAGCCACAGACCTTCGGCCAGCGACTTGCTGATGGTGTCGAGCAGCAGGACCGGGGCACGCTGCGTCGCGCGCAGCCGGTCGATCAATGCGAGGCGCTGGCGCAGGTCGGCCTCACGCGCCGCGGCCAACTCCACCAGCCGTGACGCTTCCTTCAACTGGGTGAGGGCGGCTTCAGCCACGGAAATTTCGGCGTCCACCCGGCGGCGTTCGCGATCGATGGACCACCACCAGGTCCCCACGCCGGCGGCGGTGGCGAGAAGCATTGTGAGTCCAATCAGCGCAGCGCGTTGCTCGGGCGGCACCACGAACAGCCGCTGCCACGGCTTGTGAGCCGTTTCAGTGCCCGACGCCAGCAGGTTGACGCGAATCATCGGTCGTTCTCCCGGCGAAGGGCCAGCCCCACGGCCACGGCAAACGCCGGACCGTCAAGGTCGGCGCCGATGGCGCGCGGCGGCCTGGCAATTTGGCGAAACGGGTCGCACCACTCCACGGTCGTCTGGAATTCGCTGTCGAGCTGCGCACCGAGGCCTTCGACCCGACACGCGCCGCCCGACAACACAATGCGGCTCAGGGGCGTCGGACTGGCCGTGCTCCAGTAGAAGTCCATGGTCTTGCGAATTTCGGTGATCAGTTGCAGGTGCACGTCGCGCAGCACACCGGCGATTGCCGTGTCGCCGGTGCTCTTCTGGCCGTGGAGAATGCGGCGCGCGTCCGCCGTGTCCATGCCAAGCTCACGTTCGAGCGCGCTGACATACGCCGAGCCTCCCAGACTCAGGTCGCGGGTGAACACCAGTTGCCCGTGCTCGAGCACGCTCACGATGGTGGTGCTCCGGCCGATATGGACCAGAGCCGACACGGCGTCGGACCGGTGGGGATAATTCACTTCGTAGGCATTGGCCAGGGCGAACGCCTCGACGTCCAGGACGGCCGGCCGGCGTCCGGTGGAGGTGACAACCGCGACCCGTTCGTCAACCCGGTCTTTCCTGGCCGCGACCAACAGGATGTCAAGGGCGTCAGCCGGCAGGGCCGTGGCCTTCCCGTTGAGCACCTGGTAGTCGAGTTGCACGTCGGCCAGGGCAAACGGGATGTACTGTTCGGCCTCCCAGGGAATCGCTTCGGCCAGTTCCTTCTGGCCCATGGGCGGCAGCGCCAGGCGCTTGACGATGACATTCTGGCCGGACACGGCGGCCGCAATGTGGGCCCGGCGGAGGCCAAGGGTATCCAGGAGCGCGGCGGCGGTCTCGCTCACCTGTTCCTGGGTCACGCGGTCCCCAGGCGGCATCGGGGCCTCGCCGGCGGCCAGCAGGGTCCAGCCACGGCGGCTCTTGCGCAAAGCGACGGCTTTGACAGCATACGACCCAAGATCGAGTCCGACGACGGGTGGCCGGAAGGCGGAGACAAGTCCCATTACGCTCAGGGGACTGGCAAGGCTGATGCCAAGTGCTCAGACGTGCCGCTCCCCCCGAGAGCAAAGCCCTGTCCCGTAATCAGGGACCCGAGCGACCCGCCCATTCTTGTGCGCGACTTGCATTTTCGTAAGCGGGACGGGATTGGCACGGGAGCCCCGGTTTTGTTCGGGTTGAGGGCCGGATTGATTGACATTTCTGCACAGCGTCGCTATTCTTTTGGTTTGCCGTCCTTTGGATCCGGCTGAAAGGGAAGCATGGGTACGTTTACGCCATCCGCCAAGGTCGTGACTCGGCTGTGGCATGTTATCGACGCAGACGGACTGGTTCTGGGGCGCATCGCGACCCAGGCGGCCCGTTTGCTGCAAGGCAAGCACAAGGCGGAGTGGACGCCGTTTCTTGATCGGGGCGATCACGTGATTGTGGTGAACGCGTCGAAGGTCAAACTGACCGGCAAGAAAGAAGAGCAGAAGTTGTACCGCTACCACAGCGGCTACGAGGGTGGGCTTCGCGAGGAGCGCGCCAAGATTGTGCGCCAGAAGGATTCGCGGCGCATCGTGGAAGAAGCGGTGCGCGGCATGCTTCCAAAGACGAAGCTGGGCACGGCGATGTACGGCAAATTGAAGGTGTACGCCAAGGGCGAGCACCCGCATGCGGCACAGCAGCCGCGCAAGCTTGAGGTAGCGTAACCGTGGTAGCAGCAACTCAGTTCTACGGCACGGGGCGCCGCAAGACCTCAACCGCTCGTGTGTTTCTTCGCCCCGGCGGCGGGGCTATCACGGTCAACGCCAAGCCCGTGGAAGTGGCCTTCCCCACCGAAACGCTGCGCCTCGTGATTCGGCACCCGCTGGTGGCAACCGAGACCACAGAGAAGTTCGACGTCATGGCGACCACGGCCGGCGGCGGCGTGGCGGGTCAGGCCGGCGCCCTGCGGCTCGGCATTGCGCGCGCGTTGCTTGAGTTCAACGCGGAGCTGCGTTCGCTGCTCCGCAAAGAAGGTCTCTTGACGCGCGACCCGCGCGCCAAGGAACGCAAGAAGTACGGTCAGAAGGGCGCTCGCAAGCGCTTCCAGTTCAGTAAGCGTTAACTTTCCGATGACTTTCCCGATGATTACCAACGACACGAGGCAGTCTTGAGTTCGATTGCAATGAAGGATTTGCTCGAAGCGGGCGTCCACTTCGGCCACCAAACCAAGCGCTGGAATCCGAAGATGAAGCCCTTCATCTTCGGCGAACGTAACGGCATCTACATCATCGATTTGGGACGCACCGCGCGGCTCTACAAGGAAGCCGCGCAGTTCACCACCAACACCGCCGCGCAGGGAGGCACCTTCCTGTTCGTGGGCACCAAGCGCCAGGCGCAGGATGCCATTGCGGAAGAGGCGCAGCGCTGCGGGATGTTTTTCGTCAACCAGCGGTGGCTCGGCGGCCTGCTGACCAACTTCTCCACCATCCAGCGTTCGCTCGGACGGCTGCGGGAACTGGAAGCGATGACCACCGACGGGCGGTACGACACGCTCTCGAAAAAGGAAATTGCGCGGCTCGACAAGGAACGCCGCAAGCTCTCGAAGAACCTCGACGGCATCCGCGGCATGAGCCGGCTGCCCGACGCGTTGTTCATCGTGGACACGCGCAACGAACAGATCGCGGTGGACGAAGCGCGCAAGCTCAAGATTCCGGTGATTGGCGTGGTGGACACCAACTGCGACCCCGACCAGGTGGACTACGTGATTCCGGGCAATGACGACGCGCTGCGGTCGATTCGGCTGTTCGCGGCCGGCATCGCCGATGCGATCCTCGCGGGTCGCGGCATCGCGGAGTCGGCGTCAGCGGAAGAAATGCCCGCCGCGCCGGTCAAGCCGGCGCCGGTCGAAACACCCGTCGTCGCCCCGACACCGTCGGCGTAAGTCGGCGCGACTCGAACTTTTCAAGTCCGGAAGCGCCGGCCTCCCAAGGCCGGCGTTTCTTTTGGTGTACTACCCAGGTGAGGATGAATCATGTCCGTTGAGATCAGCGCAAAATTGGTAAAGACCCTCCGCGACCAGACCGGCGCGGGAATGATGGAGTGCAAGGCGGCACTGGTGGAGTCGGGCGGCGACCTCGAAGCCGCGCTCACAGTGCTGCGCAAGCGCGGCCTGGCGCAGGCCGCCAAGAAGGTGGGCCGGTCGACGTCTGAAGGCGTCATCAACTCATACATCCACATGGGCGGCAAGATTGGCGTGCTCGTGGAGGTCAATTGCGAGTCGGACTTCGTGGCCCGCACCGACGACTTCCAGGCCCTGGTGAAGGAAGTGGCGATGCACATCGCCGCCGCCAGCCCCCTGTACGCGCGCCGCGAGGACGTGCCGGCCGAGGTGCTCGAGCGCGAGCGCGCGATCTACCGCGCGCAGATGGAACAGTCCGGCAAGCCGGCGAACGTGATCGAGAAGATCATCGAGGGCAAGGTCGGCGCCTACTACGAGCAGTTCGTGCTGCTCGACCAGCCGTCGATTCGCGACCCGAAGGTCACGATCGGCCAGGTGGTGACGGCCGCGATCGCCAAACTTGGCGAGAACGTGGCGATTCCGCGCTTCGCGCGGTTCAAACTCGGAGAGCAATAGCGCGCGAATCGAATCGCGCCGATGCCTCGGTTCGCGCGCGCCTAAATTGAGGGCTGAGGATTGAGCGCTTGAGGATCGGGATGGAACGAATCGCTGGTGTGGGATTGACGATCGTGATTGACGGGATTGTGAGATCGCGGGATTGCTGATCGCTGCGATTGGGCGATGGCCGCCGGACACAGCGTCATAGCGTTACTTCACCGCCGGCCAGGCCGGCACCAGGACTTTCAGGCCCCTGGCACGAGCGCTGACCCTCGGCGTTGCCGACTTCGGCGCGATGCCATCCTCAAGGGTGATGGCGTACTGGCCTCGGAGGGTCGCCATGATCCTCTCGGTCAGGAACGCAATCGAGGCGTCGGTGCTCCGCTCGCGCCGCCCGCCGCTGATGGCCGTGACGTCGGACAGCACGCGTTGTTCGGCGGATCCGATCGGCGTATCTCTGCCGCCCAGGTCAAGCGCCCAGAGCGACGCTCCACTCTGACGTACCGCGAGCGCGACCTTGGTCGGCGACATGACGTCCGTCTCAGCGCCATTTCCCCGTGTCACCGCGACGATCGCGCGACGGGCATGTTTCTCGAACGACAGCGTCTGCGCGGCAATCAGGATGCTGTCGAGCAGCGCCGAACGTGCGAACCGTGGGTCGGCCCCTGACCGCTCGGTTCCGAGAAAACGGGCCATCTCCGCATCGAGTTGCTGCACGTCCGTGGTGACGGTATGCATCCGCGGCGCGGCCGCGTGGTCCTCAATCATGAGCCCGACGCGCGAGTCCGGGTGGACCGCCCCAGCACCCACCACCACCGCTTTCATCATCTTTCGGATTTCCGAGATCATTTCCGAGCGCATCCCCTCGGTGACGACCACGATCGCGATCGGTTCAGCCGCCGGCGCCACGCTGGCGACCGCCGCGACCTTGCCATTGACCTCGACCACCAGATCAGCGGCAGTCAGGCCCGTCTTTGGTTCGCCTTTGGAGTCCGTCACTGCAACGTACAAGGGACGGCCCTGCACGCGGGCGCCAAGCGCCTTCGCACCCGCAGTCGCAGCCATTGCGCTAAAGGCACAGAGCACAAATACACGACAAAGGCGTTTCATCCGCGACTCCCCGGTCATTCGATTGGCAGCTGGCTCCCGGATGGTACATCAACGGCCCCTGCAATTCCCGCAATCCCCCCAATCCCCACAAACCCCCCAAACCCCCCACACCCCCCCCACCCGCCCCTCC
>JBKJQX010000025.1:0-5422 GCA_046594875.1 Vicinamibacterales bacterium | reverse complement strand
CTGAGGACCTGGGGACCTGGGGACCTGGGGACCTGGGGACCTGAGGACCTGAGGTTCGAGGTCCTCAGGTCCTCAGGTCCTCAGGTCCTCAGGTCCTCAGGTCCTCAGGTCCCCAGGTCCCCAGGTCCCCAGGTCCCCAGGTCCTCAGGTCCCCAGGTCCCCAGGTCCCCAGGTCTGAAGGAGCGAAAGATGAAGTTCCGAGGTTGTGTCGTGGCCGTGGTGCTGGCAGTGACGGCGAGCGGATTGACGGCGCAAGCGCCGCCGGCCACCGAGATCTTTCTGGCGCCCCTGACGTGGGCCGGCCCCAAGGTCACCGTGGGCAAGCCCGTAAACATCACGAACAATCCCGGGTACGACAATCAGCCGCAGTTCCTGGCCGACTCAACCGGTCTGTTGTTCTCCTCGAATCGCGACGGCGAGCAGACCGACATCTATCGCTACGACATCGCACCCAGGAAGATCATTCAGGTCACTCACACGTCCGACAATGAGTATTCGCCAACGCTCACGCCGGACGGCCGGACCTTCACGACGGTGCGCGGAGCCGCCCAGCGTCTGTGGCGCTTTACTTTCGACGGCGAGGATGCGGGCCTGGCGTGGAGCGTTCAGGGACTTATCGGGTATCACGTGTGGGTGTCGCCCACGCAGCTGGCAACCTTTATCCTGGGCCAACCCGCCACGCTCCAGCTGCTGGACATGCGCTCGGGCGCGGCAGACGTGATTGAGAAAAGTATCGGCCGCTCGCTGCTGATTCGACCAGGTCGCAGCACGGTGAGCTTCGTGCACAAGCCTCAAGGCGCGCCGTGGCAGATCAAGGAGTTCAATCCCGTCACCAAGGCGGTCACATCGCTTACGCCCACCGTTGAAGGCAGCGAGGACCTTGCGTGGACACCCGATGGTGCGATCGTGATGGGCCAGAAAACGAAGTTGTTCTTGTGGCGTGAGGGCGCCAGCGGGTGGACCGAAATCGCCGACCTCGGCAAGCAGGGTGTGGAGAACATCACGCGGCTGACGGTGAGTCGTGACGGCAGGTGGATTGCCATCGTGACGCAGGCGCCGGCCCGATGAAACAGTCGCGCCGCCTCGCCGCCGTTCAGTCTCCCATCATCGCCGTCGTCAGCCGCTGGGTCGCCGAAACGCCGGGCACCGTCTCGCTGGGTCAGGGCGTGGTGTCATACGGGCCACCCGATGCCGCGGTCGAAGCCCTGCGTACTTTCCCCGGAAGTCCCGGCGATCATCGGTACGGCGCGGTCGAAGGCGAGCCCGCATTGATCGAGCTTATCGAGGCGAAGCTCGCGAAGGACAACGGCATCGACGTCAATGGACTGAGCCGGGTCGTTGTCACCGCCGGTGGCAATCAGGCCTTCATGAACGCGATCCTGGCCGTGACCGATCCAGGCGACGAGGTCATTCTCCAGGTGCCCTATTATTTCAACCACGAGATGGCCATTGAGATGGCCGGCGCGCGCGTGGTTCCGGTGCGGACTGACGACGCATGCCAGCTTGATGTGGCGGCGATACAGGCGGCGATCACCAATCGGACGCGAGCCGTGGTGACAATCTCGCCGAACAACCCAACCGGCGTGGTCTACCCGGAGGCATCGCTGCGCGCCGTGAACGACCTGTGCCGCGCGCGCGGCCTCTTCCACATCCACGACGAGGTCTACGAGTACTTCACGTATGCCAGCGCTCGTCATTTTTCACCGGGGTCGATCAAGGGCGCGGCCGCGCACACGGTGTCGCTGTTCTCACTCTCGAAGGCGTTCGGAATGGCGAGCTGGCGCATGGGCTACATGGTGATCCCGGAGGTGCTCTGGGAAGCCGTCAACAAGATCCAGGACACCGTGCTCATCTGCCCCCCGCTGGTGTCGCAGCACGTGGCCGCCGCGGCTCTGCAGGTGGGCCGATCGTACTGCACCAGTCACGTCGAACGGCTCAACGCGATTCGAACAATGATGGCGCAGAAGTTGTCGCAGCCGGGTGTGCCCTGTAATGTGCCGCCCGCCCTTGGGGCGTTCTACTACTTCCTGTCTGTCCACACCTCGATGAATGCGTTGACGATGACCGAGAGGCTTATTCGTGAGCATCGTGTCGCGGTCCTTCCGGGCTCTGCGTTCGGTGCGTCGGACGGATGCCGCCTTCGCGTGTCGTACGGCGCGCTGGATGCGCACACGGCCGAAGAGGGAATAAATCGGCTGGCGCACGGAGTCAAAGAACTTGCCGGGGACCGATGAAGATCGCCACATGGAACGTAAACGGCATCCGCGCTCGTCAGGCGCAGCTGCAGGAACTGCTGGCCACGGAGCAGCCGGATGTGGTGTGCCTCCAGGAGATCAAGGCCACGCCGGAACAGGTGCCCGAGTTGATGGTGGCGCCCGGCGAATACTGGACGTATTGGCACGGCGGCGGGGGCTATTCTGGCGTGGCGCTGTTGGTGCGTCGCGCGTTTTCGCCAGAGCCGCCGGTGTTTGCGCATCCGTCGTTTGATTTCGAGCACCGCATCGTAGAAGCGACGGTGGTTCTTCCTGATGGTTCCGGCGCCAACCTTCGACGGGTTCGCTTCGTCTCGGTCTATGTGCCGAATGGCGGCAAGGACTTCGAGGCGAAGATGCGATTTTTTCAGGCGTTGCGCGAGTGGTTGGCTGAAACGGTCACTGCGGGTTCGGCGCTAGTGCTGTGTGGGGACCTGAACGTGGCCCTCGAGGAGCGCGACGTGCACCCCAAAGAAAGAAAGCTCAACCAGATTGGCACACGCCCGGAAGAGCGGGCGATCCTGGCCGGCATCCTGTCGGGCGGCCTGTGCGATGTGGGCCGCACGCTCGATCCCGATAACGATCAACTGTTTACCTATTGGGCGCCGTGGCGAAGCCTGCGCCAGCGCAATATCGGGTGGCGGATTGATTACGTGCTGGTCACCCAACCGCTGGCTTCCGGCGCCACGGCCTGTGTTTCCATGCGCGAGTTTGGCACCAGCGATCACGCGCCGGTTGTGGCAACGTTTACGTTATGAGACTTCGCACCCGGCTTGTCGTGGCCTTTCTGATCCTGTCGGTGGTACCGCTGGGTGCAGTGACGTACTACTCGTACACCAGTCAGGTGCGCGCGCTTCGCGAAGTGGCCAGCCGCGAGGCCGATGCCCTTTCAACCGACATGACGCAGCGGATGCACCTGGTCACGGCGGAACTGAGCAGCCGTGTGGAGCAGCTTGTGGACATGACGCCCGTGGGCACTCCGCGCACGGCTCAGCCCAGGATGGCAAGACCGGCGCAGGTCGCGTCAGCTGTTCCGGCCGCCGCCGCCCCTGACACGTCCGTATCGGCTTCGGCCATCAGCATGAATGAGGCGCAGGTGTCCGAAGCGCTCGGCGCCGCGGCAATGTTGCTTCAGTCCGTTGAGTTGCAAGGCATGCGTCGCGGCGGTGATCCGCGATTCACTCAGAACGATCCCCGTCCTCCCGGGAGTGATCCTCGATTCCCTCGTCCGCCGGGTGAGGGCCGTGGCGGGAGGGGACCGCGTTCGGGCGCCACTCCGATGCCGTCGCCTTCGTTGACCAGTGTGGGCCCGCCGGCGGCCGTTGCGGTCACGCCGGTCACACCTGTGACGATTGGAACTCCGGCCCCGCCGCCTCCGCCTGGGACACCTGGTGCCCCGGTTGCGCCGGGGACAACGGTAGGCCCCGATGCCGGCGAACGCATCGTCATCGACATGGGCGCGATCACGCGAGAGATGTATCGCAAGTACGTGCCTGAAGGCGGCGTCACGAGTCTGACCGCCGAGCAGCGGCAGCAGATGGCCCGAGACATCAACCAGCGCGTGATGGGCATTGCCGAGGGCATCCGTCTCAGCGCGTCGGAACTGCAGAAGAAGGCGAAGGAGGCGGAAGCGAAGACGACCCCTTCGCCCGCTGCCGTGCCGAACGCACCGCCGGCACCGGCACCCCCGAAGGCGCCTGCGACAACACCCGTGAAGGCCGCCAACGCGCCGTTGCCGAAGATGACGCGCACGTCCACGCTCAAGGGCAACAAGCTCGACGTCAAGGTCAGCCAGGATGGCAAGGTCGTGAGCCAGGCCAATGCCACCATCGATCTCGAAAACGTGCTGGCCACGGTGTTTTCGCCCACGCGCCGTGAGCGCGGTGAAGTGGCATTTGCGGTGGGCACGGATGGCCATGTCTACACTGCAACGGACGCCGATCGAAGAACAGTGGAAGGCCTTGGAGCCGTGGCGCGTGCGGATGGTCCACTGGGCAAGACCGTATTGCCCGACTGGGTGGTCTTCACGCAGACGGATCCCAGCGGCTCGGGTTTGCGATTCGGCATCGCGCGCCCGGTGGGAGATTCGCTGGATGCGTTGAAGCGCACTGCGGGACGCAACGCGGGCCTCGGCCTGTTGCTCATCAGCCTCGCTATTGTCGGCGTGGTGCCGCTGTCAGGCCGGTTGACGCGGAACCTCACCGCGCTCACCGAGGGCGTCGATCGCATTTCGCACGGCGACTATCGCGCGCGCGTGCCCGTGCGATCGAAGGATGAGATCGGCGACCTGGCCGTGGCGTTCAACAAGATGGCCGAAGACGTTGAGCACCACAAGCAGTCGGCAGTGGAACAGGAACGGCTGCGCCGCGAACTGGAACTGGGCCGTCAGATTCAGAACGACATGCTGCCGCGCGAGCCGATGATCTTCGGGTTGAGCGAGGTGCAGGGCGTGTCGATTCCCGCGCGCGAAGTGGGTGGGGATTTCTTCAACTACTTCGCCCTCGAGAACGGTCACGTGGCCCTCATCGTGGGTGACGTGTCCGGCAAAGGTGTGGGCGCGGCGCTGCTGATGGCAAACATCCAGGCGTCTCTTCGCACGCGACTGGCTCTTGGCCAGAGCCTGGCTGACATTGCCGAAGCCATCGATCGCGACCTGGCCGGCACGGCGACGACCCGCCTCTATGTGACGTTGTTTCTTGGCGTCTTCGACCCCTCCACGCGCCGGCTCTCGTATGTGAACGCCGGTCACAATCCGCAATTCGTGTTGCGGCCGCACAAGCCGATCGAAAGCATGGAAGCGACGGGCATTCCAATCGGCCTGCTGGCCGGCCGTGGTTATACGCACCGCGAGGTCAATCTCGCATCCGGCGACCTGTTGTTCTTCTACACCGACGGTTGCGTGGAAACCGAGAACGAGGCCGATGAGATGTTCGGCAACGCCCGGCTGGAGACGCTGCTGGTCTCCATCGCCACGATGGGTCCGGTGACGCCGGAACGTGTGCTTCAACAGGTGGAGCAGTCTGTGACGGCCTTCCGTGGCACGCGCGAGCCGTTTGACGATGCCACGATGATGGCTGTGCGTATCGGGTAAGGCCGTTTCACTCAGCGTCTAATACGCAGGGCGTGGCTGCAGCCGTGCCAATTTGGCGCCCCTGAAGGGACGCCCTACG
>JBKJQX010000183.1:0-10118 GCA_046594875.1 Vicinamibacterales bacterium | reverse complement strand
GTTTCGTCCAATGAGTCCGGCGTCACCTCCAAACGCTTGCAGCCACAAGCCGTGTCCGATGACGACTGGCACAGCTTCGGCGGTCGGGTTGCTGGAAATCGACGGCAATTCATCATTCGAATCGAGCGTGCGGCCCAGCTTTGGCCGGAGTCCGAACATGTCGAAGAAGCTCGGACTCACAGCCGTGCCGCGAACCTGCGCCGCGGCTGCTTCCAGGCGATCGAAGTACGTGGTCGGAGTGCTGATCGCTCGAGCCTCGAGCAGTGGAATCGACTGAAGCCGCTCACCCAATGTCCTGCGATTCGACGGGTCTGTCAGAGCCATAGCCAACAGGCGGAACCGACTCTCGTTCTTGGGGAGGGCCATCGACACCAGCCTGCCCGCCTGCGGAAACGGAAGGGGCCTGAGCAGAAGACCGTCGGCGACCGAAAAAAGTGCGGCGCTGACGGCGGTCGCCATCGAGAGAGGCAGCAGGATCGCGATGACCAACAGGGGACGCCTCGAGAGTTCCCGAAGTGACAACCACAGTTCCGAGCGAGTTGGCATCACACGGTCCCCCCAGTGTTGCGGTCCGCGCACATCATACTCCCGACCGGGTAGTCGCCCCCCTCGGCGTCTCTGTGCCTCCTGTGATCCGTCGTGACCGACCAGCCCTCCGTGCCTCCGTGCCTCCGCGCCTCCCTGTGATCCGTCGTGATCCCCGTGCACTTTTGTGCAACGTGCACTCGGACCCCGTACCGACCGATAATTCCAGCCTCGGCATTTTCAGTCGACAGGGGGCACACATGGCCGCAAGACCGACGTGGAAGGGATACCTCAAAATCAGCCTGGTCAACATCCCGGTGCGGGTGTTTCCGGCCACCGACTCGGCGGCAACCGTCAGTTTCAACCAACTGCACCGCGAATGCCGTTCGCGCATCAACCAGAAAAAGTGGTGCGCCACCTGCCAGACCGAGGTCGCCAACACCGACATCGTGAAGGGCTACGAGTTCGAGAAGGGCAAGTACGTGGTGATGGAGGAGGACGACCTGGCCAAGGTCAAGACCGAGTCCACCCGCGTGATCAACATCGTGCAGTTTGCCGAAGCGAAGGTGATCGACCCGGTGTATGTGGAGCGGCCGTATTTCCTGGCGCCTGATGGACAGGTGGCCGCCGATGCGTTTGCCGTGATGCGCGAGGGCATGCAGGGCAAGGCTGCCGTGGGAAAAGTGGCGCTCTATGGCCGCGAGTATCTGGTGGCGATCATGCCGCGTGAAAACGGTCTGGTCATGTACACCCTGCGCCACGCCAGCGAAGTGCGGGCGATGAGCGAAATAGACGAGCTGAAGTCGGTGCCCTCGAAGATCAAGCCCGACGAACTGAAGCTGGCCCGCCAGGTCATCGGCAATTTCGAAGTAGGTGGCGATCTGACGCAGTACAAGGATGGCTATCAGGAAGAATTGAGGCGGATCATCGACGCCAAGATCGCGGGCGAAGAGATCGTCGCGCCCCTCGACGAGGCACCACCCAAGGTGGTCAACCTCATGGAGGCTCTGCGCCAGAGCCTGGAGCGCGTGTCGGCCAACAAGAAAAAAGCCGCAAAGGCGGTGTCTGGAAAGCCGGCGATCAAGGCAGTGGCGGCCCCGCGCAAGCGCGCCCGCGGATGAACCCATGAACGACTTCGAGAAGCTCGGCCTGTTCTACCTCGGTCGACCGGTGGACCAGGCCACCGGCGCCACTGTGCCGGAACCGTTCCTGATTGACTCGCGCGATCTCACGACGCACGCCGTGTGCGTCGGCATGACGGGTAGCGGCAAGACGGGCTTGTGCCTTGCGATGCTGGAAGAGGCCGCCATTGACGGCGTGCCCGTCATCGCGATCGACCCGAAAGGTGATGTCGGCAATTTGCTCCTGTCGTTCCCATCGCTCGACGCCGCGTCGTTTGCGCCGTGGGTGAGCGCCGACGAAGCGGCGCGCGCCGGTGTGACGGTGGAGGCGTATGCCGAGCGTGAAGCCACCAAGTGGCGCGAGGGCCTCGCCGGCTGGGGGCAGGACGGCGCCCGCATCGCGAAGATGCGAGCAGCGGCCGACTTTGTGGTCTACACACCCGGGTCGAAGGCAGGGACCCCACTGTCCGTGTTGAGCTCGCTGGCCGCGCCTCCACCCGCCGTGCGCGACGATGCCGAGGTGGTGGGCGACCGAGTCTCGAGTGTGGTGGCCGCACTGTTGAGTCTGCTGGGTATCGACGCCGACCCACTGACCAGCCGCGATCACATCCTGCTCTCCACCATCGTCAATGCCGCATGGTCCGACGGCCGCGACCTGACGCTGAGCGATCTGATTCAACAGATTCAGCAGCCGCCGATGACCCGCGTCGGCGTGATGGAACTGGAGTCGTTTTATCCGCAGAACGATCGCTTCGCGTTTGCCACGCGGCTGAACAACCTGCTGGCGGCTCCCGGATTCGCGGCCTGGCTCGAAGGTGAGCCCCTGGACATTGGCAGCCTCCTCTACAACGCGCAGGGCAAGCCGAAGGTCAGCATCATCTCGGTGGCGCACCTCGACGATGCGGAGCGGATGTTTGTGGTGTCGCTGATCCTGGGTGAAGTCGTGGCGTGGATGCGCACACAGCCTGGTACCACGAGCCTGCGTGCGTTGATCTACATGGACGAGGTATTCGGCTTCCTGCCGCCGGTGGCCAACCCGCCATCAAAGCGTCCATTGTTGACGTTGTTCAAACAGGCCCGCGCGTTCGGCGTGGGCGTATGCCTGGCCACGCAGAATCCGGTGGACCTTGATTACAAGGCACTGTCGAACGCCGGCACGTGGCTCATCGGCCGATTGCAGACCGATCGCGATCGGGCGCGACTGCTTGACGGTCTGGAGGGCGCAGCTGGCGGCGCGCTGGACCGCGCGCAGGCGGAGAGCGCCATCACAGGCCTCGGTAAGCGCCGATTCCTGGTGCACAACGTCCATGCAAAAGCGCCGGTGGTCATCGAGAGCCGCTGGTGCATGTCGTACCTGCGCGGTCCACTCACGCGTGACGACTTCAAGCGGTTGTCCCGTCCTGCAGGTGTGGGTGCCGGACAACCCGAGGCCGTTCCGACGAAACCCGCCCAGGCACCGGCCGGTCGGGCGGAGCCGACAGCGCAGTTGGGGGCGCGTCCGATGTTGCCGCCGGACATCCCGCAGTTGTTTGATGGCGCAGGTGGGGCCGCCGCGGCGTGGTCGCCATCACTCTACGGCGCAGCGCAGATCACGTTCGCGGATGCGAAGCGCGGCGTGGACGAAATGCAGACCGTGGCGATCGCCGTGCCACTTCAGTCAGGGATGCCAGTCATTGATTGGGATGCCGGTGTCGAGACGGACGTGCTTCCCGGGCACCTGGTGGCAGACCCGCCCGCGGGCGGCTCGTTTGCGCCGCTGCCGACTCAGGTGCAGCAGGTGAAGGCTTTCGGAAAGCTCGCGGCTGACCTGGATCGTTGGCTCGGCCGCACAAAGCGGTTGACGCTGCTGCGCCATGCCGGCCTGGCTGTGGTGTCACGCCCCGGTGAGAGCGAGCGCGATTTCCGGATTCGCCTCGCGGCCGCCGCGCGGGAATCGCGCGACGCAGTGGTGGACAAGCTGCGGACGAAGTACGCGTCGAAGCTGAATACCGCCACCGAGAAAGTGCGCCGTGCCGAAATGGCGTTCGGCAAGGAACAGCAGGATGTGGCGCAGCACAAAGTGCAGACGGGCCTGTCGGTGGCCAGCACCCTGGGCGCCGCGGTACTCGGTGCTGTCTTTGGCCGCCGCGGCGGGATCACGGCCGGCACGATCGGCAAGGCGTCCACCACGGCCAAGGGCTGGATGCGCGGATCGAAGGAACAGGAAGACGTGTCGCGCGCCCAGCAGAACGTGGACGCCGCCCGTCAGGCGCTCGCGGATCTGGAGGCCGAAGTGGCGGCGGCGATCGAGGCTGCGGCTGCAGGCAACGCGGCGGGGTCGGTTGAAGACCCGCTCGAGACCATCACGATTGCGCCAAAGCGAGCCGGCATCCACGTGCAGGTGGTGGCCATCCTCTGGACGACGCGTTAGGACCTTCCGAGAAAAAGACGTCGGGTGTCTTTTTGCCTGCAGTTATCAAAAAGACACCCGACGTCTTTTTTCGCTCAGCGCGCACGGTTGCCGCGCGCGATTTCCTGCATCACGTACCGCACATCGTCTTCAGTCGGCAATGGGCGTGTGTCGGGGACGCGGGCCATCGTGCGCGGTGGCGCGGTCGGCAAGTCCGGCGCGCTGGCCGCAATGCCTTCCACCGTGATCCAACCGAAGTACCCCAGCGCCAGGGCGAGCACCGCGCCGCCAATGGGCACGAACCAGCGTCGAGGCTCGGGTTCGGGCAAGAGGTCGGGCGTCTCTTCAATTGCCAGGCCGTGGTCCAGTGCCGCATCCATCCTCTCGTCGGCCACCACGGGCGTGTTATCGAACACCACGGGAACGTCCACTGGTTCGGACTCGGCGCTGCCGGCGAGCAGTCGCGCCGCGCGATGCACGACTGCGGGACTGATCACGCTCGTGCCGGCCACTCGTCCCTCTTCGAGCGCACGATCGCACAGCAGGTTGATACGGCGGGGGACACCGTCGGTGAGCTCGGCGACCGCTCGCGCGCTCTCAGCAGGGAAGGTCACGGTTTCACGGCCGCCCGCCACGCTCAGCCGATGCTGGATGTAGCCGTCCACCTCGGCCGGTGACAGCGCGGCCAGCACGGCGCGGCGTGACACGCGGCCGTCCACCGCGCGCATGGCATCCGTGCGCAACGTGTCGTTGAGCGCCGGCTGCCCGGCCAGGATGATCTGCAGCAGTCGCTGGCCATCCTGCTCGTACGCGCCGAGCTGGCGAATCTGGTCGATGACCCGCGCCGGCAGGCTCTGGGCTTCGTCGATGATCACTACCGCATAGGAGTTGAGCACAATCAGCGACTGCAGGAACTGCTCCAGCGTGTCGAGCAACTGCGGCATGTCCGCGTTCGCGAACGCCCCTTTGCGGATGTCGTCTCTTGTCACCAGGCCGAAGTCGCGCAGGATCACCCGCACCACTTCCGCGTCAGTCATGTAGGGATTCAGGATGAGTGCGGAAAACGTGCGCGAACCGAGCGCGTCAATCACCGCGCGGCACAACGTGGTCTTGCCCATCCCGGTGTCGGCCGTCAGCAGCAGCAACCCCTCGCGGCGTCGCAGCCCCGTCAGCAGTTCCTGATACGCACGCTTGTGAGACTCGCTGAGGTAGATGAAACGCGGGTCGCTCGTCAGCGCAAATGGCTGCTCACGCAGCCCGAAGAACTGCTCGTACGGAGGTTGGTCGGGCGCCGACGTGATGGTTGGTGGCCGCACGGGGAGATTATAGCGGCCGAAAAGGAAGTTGGGGTGGATGACGGGAATCGAACCCGCAACCACCGGCGCCACAGGCCGGTGCTCTGCCGTTGAGCTACACCCACCACTAGGTGAACGAGCAGTTTATCAAAAACCTCTGGCTGCTCGTCGCTGTAATGGCGAAATGGGGGAAATGTCCGAAATGGCGAAATGTCCGAAATGGCGAAATGTCCAAAATGGCGAACTGTCGTCAGCGTCCGCCTCTGCCGCGGCCGGTCCTGGTCGTTACCCATTTGCGGAACGTCTCGGCCTGGGCGGGTGAGAGCACGGACGCGATCCTGTCGTGCAGCCCCTCCTGCTCCTGAATAAACACCTTCCGCGCGTCGTCCTGCATGGTCCTCAACCGGGTTTCCTGAGCCTGCAGCAGTGTCAGGACCTCCGCGCGCTGCGCGTCGGTCAGGGTCACTTCCCGCGAGAGTTCATCCACATACTGCTGCGGGAGCGCGCCGAACATCGGGCCGCTCCTGCCAGGGCCGCCGCGGCCCTGCCCGCTTCCCGGGCCTCCCCGGCTCGGTCCACCTGGACTTCCAGGCCCACCCGGTCCGCCGCCGAATCTTCCCTGGAAACTGGCGCCCGCTCGCTGCAGCCACGTGCGCTCGACAACGATGCCGGTCAGGATGCCGATGCTGAAGACGAGCGCGACAAACGTGGCGATCCAGACCCGAGGTGTGGGAGTAGTCATGGCTGGTCTTTTCTGGATGTCCCTGGCCCCGAGGTCCCTAGCCGGTAGGTCCCCAGCGTGTCGTCAACGTTGGCGCTGAGCATCAACGACAACAGCGACGATTCAGAAACGTCTTCCGAAAACAACGCCGACGAGACGGGCAGGGCGTCGGTATCCGCCCCGCTGACACCCACTTCTGTTTGGGTGACGACCGCAACGGTTAACGCGAGCGCCGCCGCCACCGGCACCAGACGCCAGGTCCATCGTCGGAAGTCGAGGGAGTCAAGCCAACTGCGCGCCCGGCCTTCGGTTTCGGCGCGAATCGCCGCCATCACGCGGTGGTCGAACCCGAGCGACGCGCCCACGACGGGTTCGGCAAGTAGCAAAGAGCGCACCGCGCGCTGATCGGCCAGATCCTTGCGGCAGGACGCGCAGTCGGGAAGGTGGGTGTCCAGGCGAGCCCGGTCTTCGGCCGGTAGCGCGCCCTCGGCCGCCCGCACCAGCAATGCTGTGAATGCCGCGCAATGGTCAGTCATGATGTGGCTCCTTCAGCGCGACTTTCAGCCGCTGCCGTCCCCTGAAAATTCTCGACTCCACCGTGCCCATCGGAATACCCAGCACGTCAGCGATCTCTCGGTATTCCAGTCCTTCAATGTCGCGCAAAATCACGGCTTCGCGCCAGTCGTCGGGCAGTTCTTCGAGCGCCCGCCGCAGTTGGTCGTGCGCAATGACCCGGCGCTCCACGTTTTCGCCACTCGGCCTGTCGGGCCGCGTTTCAGGCTCCTGATCTTCCTTCCGATCCCGGCGTCGCGCCACCTGCGTGCGCGCCACGTTGGTGGCAATCTGGTAGAGCCACGTCTTGAACGAACTCTGCCCGCGAAACTGCCCGAGTGAACGGAACGCGCGCAGGAACGCCTCTTGTGCCACGTCTTCGGCGGCGTCTCGATCGGCTGCGCTCGACATCATCATCCGCAAAAAATGCACAAGCCGGTGCTGGTGCCGGCTCACCAAGTCGCCGAACGCGTCCAGGTCGCCTTCACGGGCCTTGCCGACCAATTGGAGGTCAAGATCCATGGGAGGCCTCCGGGCCACGTCGAACCGCTCCTGTGGATTGGACCATGCGAGCCGCCGCGTTATTCCCGAACCACGCGATAAAGGCGATGACCGTCCCGATCGGCCGCCAGCAGACGCAGATCGGCCCGGTGTTCGAGGGCCCGAATCACTCCGGGAACCTCGTGTGGGCTGAAGCGCTCCAGGTGCACCATGGCGTGTGTGGCCCCAAGGGCGAGCAGGGTGTCGATGGCCCGCTGCTCGGGGAAATACCACAGGGTTTCTGTGCGCTCGCGGTAGGAAAGGGGCGTGACACCGCTGTACCCGTTCGCGATCGGCTTCCAGTGGCCGGTGGCATTGAGGACGTATTCCCCGTTTTCGTGCATGACGTCGGGCGGAAAAAACGGGAACTCCACCAGAAGGGTCGGGTCCTGCGCTTCGGCCACGAGGGTGTAGACCGGCGGCACCCCGTTGTACGGCTTGGTCATGATGGGCGCCATGAGATTTTCGGCCGTGACCCCAGCCACGATCAGCGTGACAAGCCAGGGCACCACGGTGGGACGGACCTGCCGTTCGAGCCACGCCACCGCCATGCCGGCGAGCACCGCCACGGCCAGCAGATACCACATGCTGAAGCGCGCTGCGGCGCGAATGCCCTGCAAGGGGGGCAGGGCTTCGTAGAGCCATCCATAAAGGGGAGTGCCGGTGCCGAGCGAGAGCACCACGCCGGCACCCGCCAGCGTGGCCAGCCACACGACCCGTGATGGGGCCTGTCGTGCAATGCCGCTGCGCCAGGCGGTGGTGATGCCGGCAGCCGCAAGCACCAGCGCAACCACGCCCGGAAAGAAGACATCGATGTCTGTGGTGAAAAACGGCGCGGTCCAGCCCGCATGCATGCGGCTCATCGATGTGAGGTAGCCGCCGAGCGTGGCAGAGAAGTCGGTCACCTGCTCGAGCGGACGCCTGACCCCGTTGGTCAGGTGGGGCCAGAGCACCGGCAATGCGAGCACCGCTCCGCCGGCTGTGGCCGTGCCGAGCCTGACCACGCCCGAGATGTTGCGCGTCTCGATCACGGTGATGAGCGTCAACAACACGACAGCTCCGGCAGAAAAGAGCAGCCAGTGCAGCGACGTGGCGGCCACAAGCGGCCAGATGATGAGCAGTGGCCACCAGTGGCCTCTGCCGCGAAGCGCCTGGTCCGCGAAGTAACACGTGAGGATCAACCCCCAGGCGTGCGCGGCCTGAATGTGCGGCAACCGCGTCAGGAGGTGCGGATTGAAGGCGAGCAGCGTGCCGGCCACCAGTCCCGCGCGCGGTGATCCCGTCCATCGCGTCACCACCCACCAGCCGGCAAACGCCGTGCTCGCCAGCCCAACGATGAGCATGATGTTGAACATGAGGACCGGCGACCCGCCGAGCCACAGGATCGGGGCGCCGGCCAGCGCAGGCACCACCAGCGGTTCGGAGAACCTCAACGCCTGTTCACCGGGCTGAAAAATGTTGCCCTGCCAGAGCGTGGTCGGGTGCGTGGGAAGTGTGTGCGCGATCCAACTGATGATCCAGGTATTCAGTTGCGCGTCGGCGTTGTGGTTGAGCGAGAGGCGATGCGGCGCGGACGCCAACGGCCAGGTGTGAAGAACAGCCAGCGCCAGGAAGATGGTGGCCGCACGAAGGCGGTCTGTCACCCACCCACCTTCCGCAGTGTGCGCGTCACGCGTCCGACCTCCGCTCCGTTGAGCGTGATGATGGCCCTGACGAGGTGGTCGCCCACCGGGAGTGCCGCCAGATCGACGGTGCCGAGCGCTGCTCTCCGCGTGGTGTCGCCACTGCTGCGCACGGACCCCGTGACGCTTGCGACAGGTTCGCCCTCGATCGAGCGCGCCACTTCGAATCGCACACCCAGCGTGTCGGCTGAGGCAAGCGCGCCATAAATTTCTGCATAGGCCATGACGGCGGTCGCATTCGCGGCTGGTTGCAGCACGGGGACGAACACCGCGTTGTCGGCGGCGTTCATGCCGCCGAACATCAACGGCCCGAGTTCAAACGTGCCCGCCGGAGTGAATCCGGCGTCGAACTCGAAGTCAACAGCGCCACGTCGGCCCGACAGCTCAGACGCAGCCATGCGAAGCCGATACGGTCCCGCCGGGGCGAGAGCCCTGGTTCTTATCGGGCGGGTCGCCGCATCCGCGCCACCCGCTTTCCAGTGGGCGACGATGGTGCCTGATGGAGAGATGAGGGCGAACTCCGCCCAGGCCAGCGACCGCGACGGATTGTCAGACTCGGCGAGGATCAACAACTGTGGCCGCGTCCGGTCGTCGTCGAGCACGGGATACGCGACGATGCGGAGAGGCAGATCGCGGAAGGCGCGCGATTCACGCAGCATGTCGGTGAGCGACGGCATCGGCTCGGCGGCCGTGGAATCGCCGATAAACACAGACGAAGGTGCAGCGATGCGGGCGTCTCGTCGCTGGCTCACCACCATCACACGGTGCGGCTTGTTGTTGCGCTGATCCGCAGTGGGCGTGAACTGCAGTTCGTAGCGTGCGGTCGCCAGGGCGGCGGTGGCCGATGGGACGAGCACGCCGCCGGTAGCGGTGGCCAGGGCGGCAAGTCCGCCGGCCGGATCTGGGGCTGTGCCGCCCGGGTCCTCGGCTGTGCCGCCCGGGTCGATGACGAACAACTGCACGCGATGGCGGCCCGTCGTTTCGGCGAGGGATTGAATGGCGCGCCTCACATCGGTAGATGTGGCGAACGGTGGCGCGATGAAGGCGACGGTTTTGGGTCCCGGTTCGGTGCCGATGCTCGTGCAGAGCCGATCGAGCAGTGCGATGGAGGCGAGAGCGGCGGCTTCTTCGGCTTCGGTGCCTGCGGAAACGACTGCGGCACCGCCTTTCAAGGCTGCCGATGCCGCGACGATCAGATCGTGCCTGGTGGTGAAGTCAACAGCGGAGCCGTCGGACGCGAGCGCGATGAGGCCCAGTCGATCGCGTGCTCCCAGCGCGGGAAGGAGCGCGCGA
>JBKJQX010000208.1:0-5134 GCA_046594875.1 Vicinamibacterales bacterium | reverse complement strand
GGCCGAGACGGGGATCCCCGCGCGCAGACTCGCGATGAGCGCCCCGTTGAGGCCCTGTTCAGGTTCCGGCATAGCGCAGCCGAGGATCACATCCTCCACTTCGGCGGGGTCGAGATTCGGAACGCGGCGCAACACTTCCGCCAGCACCAGCGCCGCGAGATCATCGGGCCGGGTGGTGCGGAACATGCCTTTGGGGGCCCGTCCGATCGGGGTGCGTGCGGCGGCGACGACCACGGCGTCCATCATGCGAAGTCTCCCAGCAGGTCTTCGAGGGCGTCTCCCACTTCACGGCCCTGTCCATCAAACAGGTGCGACGCGCCGTCCACCACCACCACTTCCTTGGGTTCGTGGCAACGCGCGTAAAACGCGCGCAGGTCCTTCAGTGGGCACAGTTCGTCGAGTTCGCCCTGCACAAAGAACTTCGGCTTCGTGCTCTCGAGCGTGTGCGTGAAGTCGTATCCCTCGCGCGTCACTGGAGGCGCGACGGCGATGAGCGCTGACACGCGCGGATCAGTCGCCCCTGTCTCCAGGGCAATCCACGAGCCGAAGGAAAACCCTGCGGCCCAGAGCGGCACACCGGCAAAACGATCGTGCATCTCGTTGAGCGCCGCGCGGTAGTCATCCACTTCACCGCGCCCCTGATCGAACGCGCCTGCGCTGGCGCCGACACCCCGGAAGTTGAACCGCAGCACCGCACATCCGGCGCGGACAAGGCCCTTGGCCCCGTGGTACACGGCCCGCGTGTGCATCGTGCCGCCGTACGACGGGTGCGGGTGTGCAAACACGACGGCCGCACGCAGCGGCGCGGCGGCCGCAGCGGCCGGCACGTCGAGCAACGCTTCAAGCGGACCGGCGGGACCGGGGATCGTCAGCTTCATCGAGGAACTCATGTACGAGAACAGAAAAATCGTCAGGCCGCGAGACCAGACCGATATGCCCGGTCCGCGACAGCCGCGAAAACGTCGAGCCTGGGATCAGCGTCAAATAGTGCAGCGTGCTCTGCACCGGCACCACCCGATCGAGCCTCGGCTCGCCGATGATGAGATGTGTCGGCGCCGTGATGCGCGCGCACTCGGATGCGATGTCCGTCGCCTGCCAGGCGTGCACCCATCGCGCCATTTGCCGCGGTGACACCGGATGGGTGAGAACCTGCCAGGCGTAGGCGCCCGTAAACGCGACCCGCTCGCGCCACGTAGGTTTCGCCGCGAAGATTTCAGGCGCCAGTCGCCGCACGCCACGCATGGCAAAAAACGGCAGTTTCGCGATGGGGTGCCGCACCATGTCCTGATCGCCCGCACCGAGCCGCATCTGTGGCGAGGGCGTGGACACCAGCACCAGGGCACCGACGCGATTGGGATAGCGCGCGGCGAAGCGCGCCGCCACCAGCCCGCCGAACGACACGCCGACGAGCACGACCGGCCCGCCTCCCGCGCGATCAATCAACCGATTGATCGTAGCCATCCACTGCTCGAACGGATCGCCGGTGCCGTCTTCGTCGTTGAGCGAGAAGGTCCACACGCCGCCTTCGCCCAATGGGCTGCGGCGGGCCAGCGCGTGAATCGCCGGGCGCATCCATTCCCACCGGCCCTGGATGCCGGGAATGATGACGATGGGAAGGGACGACGGGGACATGGGGAACTAGTTTCTCAACGTCTTTCCGGTCTTCAGCGTGTACGCGATTCGTTCCAGCGTTTTCGGTTCCCCGCACAAACTCAGGAACGCTTCGCGCTCCAGGTCGAGTAACTGGTCTTCACTGAGTGTTGTGGCGTGCGGGACGTTGCCGCCCGTCAGGATCCACGCGAGCTTGCGGCCGATGACCGCGTCGTGGTCGCTGAGCCGGCCGGCGCGCCACGCGAGGTGGACGCCAAGTGACAATGTGGCAAAGGCCGTGGGCCCGCCTACGGCAATGGCGTCGCGGCGCGCCGGCGCGCGGTAACCCGCGCGGGCCAGCCCCAGGGCCACGGCCTTGGCATCGGTGATGAGCCGTTCGCGATTCATCGAGATGGCGTCGGCCTTCTGCAGATAGCCCAGACGTTTCGCATCCGGGCCGCTGGTCGAGACTTTGCCGAAGCCGATGGTCTCAAAGGCCGTCTGCGCGTCGGGTTGTCGCAGCAACATCTCCTTTGTGCCGCCACCGGCGGGGATCAGGCCAACACCCACCTCGACCAGGCCCATGTAGGTTTCGGCCGCCGCCTGGACGCGGTCCCCGTGCAGGCTCAGTTCGCATCCGCCGCCCAGCGTCAGTCCGCCGGGCGCGACGACCACGGGCACGGCCGCCGTCTTGAGCGCCATCGTTGCGCCCTGGAAGGCGCGGACCATCAAATCCACCTCGTCCCAGTTGCCGTCCTGGGCCTCGAGCAGCAGCAGCATCAGGTTGGCGCCGGCCGAGAAGTTCGGCCCATCGTTGCCCACCACCAGGGCCTCGAAGTTGGCTTCCGCTTCGCGCACGCCCGCCTGAAGCATGGCAATCGAGTCGCCGCCGATGGCGTTCATCTTTGAGTGGAACTCCACGCAGAGGACGCCGTCGCCCACGTCGACAAGGCTTGCGCCTTCGTTGCTGGCGACGACCCCGCCCCGATCCCGCGCGGATTGAAGAATCAGCAGGTCGGGTGCCGCAGCGGGGAGCCGGCCTTCGCGGAAAGCTGCGCCCCCCTGCAGCATCGCGGGGCGTTCGGTGACGCCGCAGGCGGCCAACACGTTGTCCACGCCAATCGCGTCCCACAATTCGAAGGGGCCGAGGTCCCAGCCGAAGCCCCAGCGCATGGCGCGATCAATGTCGTTGATGTCGTGCGCGATGTCGTCTGCAATTCGCGCCGCGTACAGCAGCGTCGATCCGAGCGTGCGTCGCAGGAGGTCGCCGGTCCTGTGCTTGCCCAGAAAGAGATCGCGGGTGCGGGCGCCGGTGTCCGTGGTGCCGCGTGCGGCGTCCAGTTCCGGAAGACGAACGGACTGCTTCTCGCGATAACTCAGAGAAGCCGGGTCCAGCGTCAGAATCTGGGTGGCGCCAGCCGCGCGCGTCTTCTTGTAGAAGCCCTGGCCCGTCTTGTCGCCCAGCAGGCCGCGCTCGAGCATGGCGGCCACAAACGGCGGCGGCACAAACGCGCGGCGGTCTTCCTCTCGTGGAAGGCGGACGGACAGGTCGTGCGCGACTTTGGCGAGAATATCGAGGCCCGCGATATCAACCGTGCGGAAGGTCGCGCTTTTTGGCCGGCCGATGATCGGTCCGGTCATGGCGTCCACTTCTTCAATCGACACGCTACCGTCGGCCACGGCGTCGAGCAGCCGCACGACGCCGAACAGGCCCAGGTGATTGGCGATGAAGGCCGGCGTGTCCTTCGCCTCGACCACCCCCTTGCCCAGCAGGTGATCCAGCCAGCCCCGTACTCGCGCCGTGACAGCCGGGTCGGTGTCGGCGGTGGCGATGAGTTCCACCAGCCGCAGATATCGCGGCGGGTTGAAGAAGTGTGTGCCCGTCCAGTGGCGTCGGAACCCTTCCGATCGTCCCTGTGCGACCAGCGCCAGAGGAATGCCCGACGTGTTGGACGAGACCACGGCGTGAGGCGCGCGCACGGCATCGATGCGCTCGGCCAGGGCCTGTTTGACGCCCAGGTTCTCGATGACCGCCTCGATGATCCAGTCGACGGTGGCGAGGGGGGTCAAGTCGTCCAGGCTGCCGGTGTGGATCAGCGCCGCGGCATCGGGCACAAAAAAAGGATCAGGTTTGAGCCCGCGTGCCCGCGCCAGGCCGGCGGCGGCCGCCTCGGCGGTCACGTCAAGGAGATGGACAGGGATGCCGGCATTGGCCAGATGCGCGGCAATTTGCGCGCCCATCGTACCCGCGCCAAGCACCGCGGCGGACCGAAGCCGGTGCGTCATGAGGCGCTCACTCCGTGGAGGAACACGTCCACCACCGCATCCGCATCGTCCACCAGCGCGTAGCGGCGATCAGAGAGGATCCAGTTGGTGGCCATTTCGTCGAGGGCGCCGAAGAACACTTTGGCGGCGAGCGTGGCCGGCACCTGCGCGCGAAAGGCGCCGCGCGCCTGGCCGTCGGCGATGGTGTCGCGGATCAGGCCGAGGTAGTCGCGCAGTCGCGACGCCGAGAGACGCGCCATGAACTTCGTGGACTGCCGCAGTTCCACCTGAAACACCACCGCCAGGTCGCGGTCGCTTCCCAGGCGGGCGAGGTGGAGGTGCGCGATGCGGCGCAGGCGGGCGGTCGGGTCGTCGATGGTCGCGAGGGCCTCGCGGCCCTCGCGGATGGCGTCCTGCATGGTGCGATCGAACACGCTGATGAGCAGTTCGTCCTTGCTGCGGAAGTAGAGGTAGACGGTGCCGGCGGCGATTCCGGCCCGCCGGGCGATGTCGGCGACCTGTGCGCCAAAGAAGCCGCGTTCGGCAAAGACGCGCGTGGCGGCGTCCAGGATGAGGACGCGCTTGTCGGCGTCGGGTGCAGAGGCGCTTGCGATGCGGAGGGTGCGGGCCATGGCGCTGAATGAATGTTCATTCATTCCGGGGCCGTTCGTCAAGGTTGTCATAGCAGCTGTAACAGGCGTCGCGGACGGTCGTAGTTAGGGGCATGTTAGACGTGGCCCAGCAGCAACTTCTGGTGACTCGGCTCAACCGGGTCGAAGGGCAGGTACGCGGGATCCGGCGGATGGTGCAGGAGCCCCGTCTGTGTGTAGAGATCCTGCAGCAGCTCTCGGCGGCCGAGGCGGCCTTGAATCGCATCAGTCTGGCCGTCCTGCGGACGCACGTCGAGCAGTGTGTGCCGTCGGGCGTCGAACAGGGCCGGGAAGAAGGCCAGGCCCGCCTGAAGGAACTCGTCGACATTTTCGACCGGTTCTCCTGAGTCCGGCGCCCGGCCGGGCAGGCCTTCAGACACAGAAAGGCACAGGCCCGGGCGGAGCTGTGTTTTTGCGCCGAGTTTTCACTTTCTTGACGTACTCCCTACTCCACGATAGTATCCCCGCCATCACAGCAGCCTGGCGGGTGAGGGGGTCTTCCTCTCTTCTTCGAGCATCGCCTGTGCGGTTGTGAACGGGTTCGACCGTGACCTGACCTTGCGGTGATTGATGGAGGAGAAAAGGATGATGCGAGTCTTTCGAGTGATGGCACTTGCCGTTGTAGCGAC
>JBKJQX010000198.1:0-19684 GCA_046594875.1 Vicinamibacterales bacterium | reverse complement strand
GGCAGCCAACTCGCGCGACCGCGCGGACGCCTGCTGAACGCCGGTACGCGCCGTCTGTCCCAGGCGGCCGTCCACTTTCGCCAAACGCAGGTGGCAGTCGGCAGTCACTCGCCTGATATCACGGGCTTCGAGGCGCCGCCGCAGCCGCTCGAACGCGTGGCGGGCGCGTCCGATCCGGGTGGCCTGCGCATGGCGCAGGCGCAATATGCACTCCTGTATGTCGCGCTGCTGCAGCACGATGCGCGTCGGGTAGCCATCCAGGCGCGACGCCGTACGCAGCACCCGCTGGCGCCGGCCGTCGAGGGCCCGTCGCGTGGCAGCGGCCAGGCGTTCGGCCGCGCGATCGATCCGGTGCCGGAACGTATCGGCGCGCTCGACCACCAACTCGGCGGCGTTGGAGGGTGTGGCGGCGCGCAGGTCAGCCACGAAGTCGGCGATCGTGAAGTCCACCTCATGGCCCACGGCCGAGATGACCGGCACCGGGCTCGCGGCGATGGCGCGCGCGAGGCCTTCGTGATTAAAGGCCCACAAGTCTTCGGCAGACCCACCGCCACGGCCGATGATCACGACGTCCACACCCGCGACCGCGGTGATGGCCCGCATCGCCCGCACCAGGTCCTCGCCTGCGCCATCGCCCTGCACGCGCGCATCGCGTACGATGACGTGCGCGGAGGGGTAGCGCGCGATGAGCACGCGCAGGATGTCCTGCAGAGCCGCGCCGGAGCGCGACGTCACCACGCCGATCTTGCGGGGCAGAATCGGGAGCGGGCGCTTGCGCGCGGCATCGAACAGGCCGTCGGCGGCCAGGCGCCGCTTCAGTTGTTCGAATGCGAGTTGCAGCGCACCCTGACCATGGGGCTCGAGGCGGTCGCAGATGATCTGGTATTCGCCGCGGACTTCATAGACGCTGACCCGGCCGCGCGCCACGATGTGTTGGCCGTCTTCGAGCCGGAACGTGAGCTTGCGCGCGTCGGTCCTGAACATCACCGCGCGAATCTGTGAGCGGTCGTCCTTCAGCGTGAAATACAGATGACCCGAGGAGTGGGGCCGGTGTCCACTGACCTGGCCTTCCACTTCCACCCGGGAGAAACCGGACTCGACCAGCGACTTGAGTCGAGCGGTCAGGTCACCGACGCTGAGCGGAGGTTCGGGCAGCGGCGGCGCCTTCGCCACCTCTGGGACGTCATCAAACGGCAGGCCCCACGAATCTGCCATGGTCAGCGTGCGGCGACGGGAGTGACCGACATGACTTCCAGGTCTTGCAGCGACAGGTTCAGTCGCGTGATGCTCTGCGCGCGGCCCGTGGTCTCGTCGGCCTGGATAACTACGCCGTTGAGCCGCGGGTTTTCGGTGGCCGTCTCAAAGCGCTGCGGCAAGCCCGTCAGGAATCGGTGAATGATGGCGGCCCGGTCGACGCCGATCACCGAGTCGTGCGGACCGGTCATCCCGACGTCGGTAATGTACGCGGTGCCCTTGGGCAGCACGCGGTCGTCGGCCGTCTGCACATGGGTGTGCGTGCCGACCATGGCCGCCACGCGGCCGTCAAGGTGCCAGCCCATCGCCACTTTTTCCGATGTGGCTTCGGCATGGAAGTCTACGAAGATGATCTTCGCCTGTTCCTGCACAGCCTGAATCTGCTCGAGGACCACCCGGAACGGGTCGTCGAGCGGATTCATGAAGATGCGGCCCATGATGTTGATCACGCCCACGTTCACGCCGTTGGCCGCGCGCGCCACGTGCCGGCCCAGACCAGGCGCGCCCTCGGGAAAGTTCGCCGGCCGAAGCAACCGGGGCTCCTTCGCGAAGTACGGAATGATTTCCTTCTTGTCCCACGTGTGGTTGCCGCCCGTCATGACGTGCACGCCGTAGTCGAACAACTCGTGGGCGATCGCGGGCGTCACGCCGAACCCGGCGGCCGAGTTCTCCACGTTGGCGATCACCAGATCGATGTTGTGGTGCGAGGAGATCGCCGCAAGGCCGCGGCGAAGCAAATCGCGGCCCGGGCGCCCGATGATGTCGCCGATAAACAGAAGATTGGTCATGGCGTCTCTATCGGGATCTGGATCAGTTCCCCCCGGCGTTCCACAAGGCGGGGCAGCACCACCCGCAATTGGCCGGCAGACACAAACGCCCGGGCCGCTGCCGTATCCACGGCCGTCGACAGGCGGACGCCGCGTGCAAACCGGCCCGAACTGCGTTCGGCCACGTGATAGCGGGCGTCGGGCGGCGCGGTCGCGCCAAGCTTGGCGCCGACCACCAGCACCGTGTTCTGGCGCACCCACACGCGCACGGCCGAGACCGGCACGCCGGGGATGTCCATCAGCACTTCAACGCCCGAGGCGGTATCAACCACATCAAGCGCCGGCCGGCATTCGCCAGTGGCCATGGCCGCGCCCGGAACGCTCCGGTCGAGTTCCATCAGCAATTGCCGGGCGTCTTCCGCCAGTTCTTCTGCTTCCCGTCCGCGACGTGACTCCGCCATTTCACCTTCGATTCTATGGGTGATTGGCTCCAGCCGTGCGTGTTCGGGCGTAGGTCGGTCTGGTTCTCAAGACCGAGTGCCCCCGCAGGACCAGGCCAGTGAATTAAAATATGAGTATATATAACTAAGAAAATATGCCTTTACAACAAACATATATTAGGTATCATTGAGTCAGCTCGTTTCTTTCTTTATGGAGGCAGATTGACCATGACCCTGACTCGTTGGAGCCCTGCGCACAACCTTGCAGCGCTCGAAATCGATCGTTTGAATCGGATGTTCGGCAATGTGTTCGGTGAAGAGGCTCGTGATGCCGACTCGACGGTGAGCGCGTGGCTGCCGCCGGTGGACATCTTCGAGACTCCTACCCGTGACCTGGTCGTGAAGCTGGAAGTGCCAGGCATGAAACGCGAAGACATCACGGTGACGTTCGAGAACAACGTGCTTACCGTGGCCGGCGAACGCAAGTTGTCGGACGAAGTGAAGCGCGAGGAATATCACCGCCGCGAGCGCGTCTACGGCACGTTCCGCCGTGGCTTCACCCTGCCGTCGTCGGTGGATGGTGGCCGGGTGCACGCCGCGTATGCCGACGGCGTGCTGACCATTACCCTGCCGCAGCGCGCGGAAGCGAAGCCGCGCCAAATTAACGTCGAAGGGTAGGGGGTCAGGGTCCAGGGTCCAGGGTCCAGAGTCCAGGGCTTGGGGTCCTGACACTACCGAGGCGCCGGGTTGCGATCAGCCCGGCGCCTTTCTTTTTTTGAACCGAGCCGCGGGCCGTGCGTCGAATTGCATATGACTGGATTGCTGACGCTCGGGGGAGTGATGCTGGCGGGCTTCGCGTTTCTGTCGCTGATGCTCGTCTTTGTGGTCGTCTTCGTGAAGGCGGCCTTCTGGCTGGTCCTGCTGCCGTTCCGCCTTCTGTTCTGGGGACTGGGTGCAGTGGCGATGCTCGTGGGAGGCGTCGTCGCCATCGGCGTCGCGCTTGTGGTGGGTCTGGCGCTGATCCTCGCGCCCTTGCTGCCGCTCGTGATTCTCGGCGCGCTGGTCTACGGCCTCGTGCGGCTGATTCGGCGGCCAGCTATCGCGTAGCCGGCGTTCTCTCGCCCCAGGCCGTTGCCTGTTCGTAGGCATCCGCCGTGCGCAGCATCGTGGCTTCATCCCACGGACGCGCAAGGAACTGCAGGCCGACAGGCAGGCCGTCGGCCGTGAATCCGCACGGCACGCTGACACCCGGCAGGCCGGCCAGGTTCGCGCCCACCGTATAGACATCCGCCAGATACATCTGAAGCGGATTATCCACACGTTCACCCAGGTAGAAGGCGGCACACGGCGAGGTGGGTAACGCCACCACGTCCACCGTCTCGAACGCGCGCGCGAAGTCGCGGGCGATCAGCGTGCGCACCTGCTGGGCCTTCAGGTAATACGCGTCGTAATAACCCGCGCTCAGCACGTAGGTGCCAAGCATGATGCGACGTTTCACCTCTGCCCCGAACCCGTCGTGCCGGGACCGCTCGTACAGGTCGGCCAGCGACGTCGCACCCGCGGCGCGATGGCCGTAGCGCACCCCGTCATACCGGGCGAGATTCGCGCTCGCCTCGGCCGTGGCGATCAGGTAATACACGGCGATACCCCGATCGGCATTCGGCAATTCAACGTCGCGCACGTCGGCGCCGAGTTCCCGCGCCACGGTCAGGGCGGCCTCGAACGCCGTCCGCACATCCTCATCCACATCGTCTGTGATCAGGTGCCGGGGCACGCCGATGCGAACGTTCCGCACATCGCCGGTGAGCGCCTGTACAAATGACGGCACCGGCTGTTGGGCGGATGTCGAGTCACGCGCGTCATGTCCGCTGATCACCTCGAGCACGGCTGCCGCTTCACGCGTCGTGCGCGTCAAGGGGCCAATCTGGTCGAGCGACGAAGCGAAGGCCATCAGGCCGTAGCGAGATACGCGCCCATACGTGGGCTTGACGCCAACCACTCCGCAGAGCGAAGCCGGCTGCCGGATCGACCCGCCCGTATCCGACCCGAGCGCGATCGGCACCAGAGATGCGGCGACCGCTGCCGCGGATCCACCACTGGATCCTCCAGGCGTGCGCGCCAGGTCCCACGGATTGTGTGCCGGCCCGTACGCACAGTTGTCGGTGGAGGATCCCATCGCGAATTCGTCGCATCGCGTGGTCCCGACAATGACCGCGCCAGCGGCTTCAAGGCGTTCGACGACCGCCGCGTCGTACGGTGACTGGTACCCTTCCAGAATTTTCGACCCCGCCGTCGTGGGGATACCCCGCGCGACGATATTGTCCTTGATGGCGAGGGGCAGTCCGTGCAGCGGCCCTTCGGGCGCGTCCGCCCTGTCGAGGACGTCGGCCCGGGCCAGCGCGCGATCCGCTGCAACATGCTGGAACGCCTGAAGCGCCGGCTGTGCCGCGGCGATGCGAGCGAGCGCGGTTTCGACTCCGGCTCTGACGTGGCCGCTCATCCGATCACCTTCGGTACGCGGAAGAGGCCGGCCTCACGGTTGGCATCGGGCGCGTTGGCGAGCGCGTCGGCGGTCGGCAGCGAGGGGTGCGGGATGTCGTCGCGCCAGGCGGCGCCGGCAGAAAGCGGGTGGGACGTGGCGGCGATGCCCGTGGTGTCCACCTGGCGGATCTGCTCCACGAAACGGAGCACGTCGTTCAACTGGCGGCCGAACTGGAGCCGTTCGTCGGGCGTCAGGGTCAGTCGCGCCAGTGTCGCGATTCGGTCCACATCGTTCGGCTCAAGCGTCGACGCCATCCGGGGATGCTAGCATGGGCGCATGAGAGTGCCTGGGCGAGTGATGACGCGTCTGTTCTGGACCGCGTGTGTAGCAGCGGGTGTGCTTGCATCCACGGCCGGCGCCGGCGCGTGGGGTATGGATGTGCACCGGTGGATCACCGAGCGTGCGATCGACGGACTGCCGGAGCCGATCAAACCGTTCTTCGTGGCCGAGCGCGCGTTTATCTCTGAACATTCGGTGGACCCGGATCTGTGGCGCACCGTGGATCTGCGCGGCGAGCGTGGCGAAGAGCCACCCAACCATTTCCTGGACATGGACTTCGAAGACGGGACAAAGGCGCCCTTCCTCAACATTCCGCGTGAGTACGACGCGTATGTGGCGAAGTACGGCGCCGGCCCAGCGAACCGGTACGGTCGCCTGCCGTGGCGGGCCGAAGAGATCTACAACAAGCTCGTCGGCGCGTTCAAGGAGATCGGGCAGCCCAACGCGCCGTATGCGGCCGACAACGCCCGCTACTTTGTTGCGGTCCTTGCGCACTACATCGAAGACGCGCATCAGCCGTTTCACGCGGTGATCAGTTACGACGGCCAGGCCACCAATCAGCGCGGCATCCACTCGCGCTTCGAGACCGAACTGGTCTTGCGCAACCAGAAGACACTGAAGCTGGAGCCTGTGAAAATCACGCCGATTCCGGCGTTCCGCGATTACATGTTTCAGACACTCCTCGACAGCCAGGCGCTCACGGACGGGGTGCTGGCAGCCGACAAGAAGGCGACTGAGGGCCGCGAGTTTTACGACGCGGCGTACTTTGATGTGCTGCTCACCGGCGTCAAACCCGTGCTCGAGCGGCGACTGAGCGAGGCCGCTTCGGGTGTCGCCAGTGCGGTGTTCTCGGCGTGGGCCGAGGCCGGCCGGCCGGTGCTGCCGGCGGGCGGCGTCCGTGCTCCCGCCCGCATTCGACGATAGGCCGTCACGTCGCGTACCGCTGATGGATGTATTTCTCCTGCCGGTTGGCCCGGCCAAGCCCGGCGGCGAACCCCGGTTTCAGCTGTACTGCGAACCGCCACCCGAGCCTGTCGCGGACGACGCGGAGGGCCAGACGCAGGGCCGCTCGTTCTTCGGGCGGCTGGCGGATGGTTTCCGGCAGGCGCTGGCCGAGGGGGAAGCCGAGGAACGGCGTCAGGAAGACGGACTCGCGCCGAGTGAGTCCGGCAGCCGCTTCACCCGCTTCATCAAGCGGAAACTCGCCGCGGCCGTCGCCGAGCAACGCCTTCTGTGGCACCTGCGTCACGCCACCGCAGCCCGCCTGCATCACCCAACCACGATGACCTCGGCGCAGGCGCTGGAGATGGCGCTCGCCGAGTTCAAGAAGGACTTCGCCAAGCACCGGCTCTGGTGCATCATCGATACCGTGATCGTCGTGGCCCAGACACCACTGGCGTTTGTGCCGGGCCCGAATTTTCTCGCCTACTACTTCATCTTCCGTGCCGTCGGGCATTTCTTCTCGATGCGCGGGGCGCAGAAGGGAATGAACGCTGCTCTGTGGACCACCCACCCCTCTGGCCCGCTTTCTGATCTTCAGGAGGCGCTGACGCTTGATCCGTCCGCCCGGACCGAACGTATCGCGGCCGTTGCCGCCACGCTGGGCCTCACCCGATTGGCGGCGTTCATGCGGCGCGTGGTCGAGCGCGGTGTTATTCTTCGCGCGTGACCCTCGCTGAACTCGCCGCGCACCTGGGCTGCCGCATCGAAAACGCCACCGGGGCCGATGAGGCGCGGACCATCCTCCGCGTCAACAATCTGCATGATTCCGGTCCGGGCGACCTCACATTCCTGACCAACTCGAAATTCACGTCGAAAGTCGCCGGCACACAAGCATCGGCGATTCTTGCCGATGACGCCCTCACGGCCGCGCCCTGTCCAATCCTGCGTACGCAGACTCCGGCCGTGGCGTGCGCCGCCGCCATCGCGCTGCTGACGCCTGTGGTGGTGGCCGTCGCGCCGGGGATTCATCCGCTGGCGTCAGTCGATCCGACAGCGAATGTGGGGGCCGGTGCGGCGATCGGCCCGTTCGCCGTCGTCGGGCCCGGCGCCACGATTGGCGCCCACACGGTGCTGCACCCGCACGCCTCAATCGGGCCGCAGGCGCGCATCGGCGAACACTGCGTGATCCACGCCCATGTCTCGGTGCGCGATCGCGTGGTCGTCGGCAACCGCGTGACACTTCAGGACGGCGCGGTCGTCGGCAGCGAGGGATTCGGCTACGCGACGCGGCCCGACGGCACCCACACCAAGATCCCCCAAGTCGGCATCGTGGTGATCGAAGACGATGTGGAGATTGGGGCGAATTCGACTGTGGATCGGCCTGCGATTGGCGAGACTCGCGTGGGTGCCGGAACAAAAATCGACAACCTCGTCCATGTCGGGCATGGCGTGAAGATCGGGAAGAATGTCCGGCTCGCCGCCCTGGTCGGCATCGCCGGCAGTTCGGTGTTGGAAGACGACGTGGTGCTGGCTGGTCAGGTGGGTGTGATCAATCACGTCCGCGTGGGACAAGGCGCACAGGTGGCATCCAAATCCGCGGTCATGAGCGACCTTGCCGGTGGACAGACCTACGCAGGCATTCCCGCCATTCCCATCGGGCAGTGGCGACGATGGGCCGTGCAGTATCGCAAGGGCCTCAAGGGACCGCTATAATCAGCGGTAATGCTGCGAAACCCAACGAGTCGCGCGCTGGCGGTAGCCGGCGCTCTGTTGTTGTCATTGGCCGCGACGCCCCAGGACACCATCGTCCGGCCGCCCAAGTTCGATTACACGATGACCACGCTGCCCAATGGGCTGCAGGTCGTGTTTCTCGAAGATCACTCGACGCCGATCGTCCACCTGTCGGTGTGGTATCACGTCGGATCCAAGAACGAGAAGGCCGGTCGCACCGGCTTTGCGCACCTGTTCGAACACCTCATGTTCAAGGGGTCCAAGAACGTACGGGCCGATCAGCATCCGTCGTGGATCACGAGCATTGGCGGGCAGGCCAACGCGTCCACTGACGAAGATGCCACCATCTTCTGGCAGACCGTACCCGCGCAGTACCTGCCTTTGGTGTTATGGCTCGAAGCGGATCGGTTGGGGTCGCTCGAAGTGAGCGAAGAGAAGTTTCTCAGCGAGCGCGAAGTGGTCAAGGAAGAGCGCCGGATGCGCGTGGATAACGTGCCGTATGGCGGTTTGTCGGAAGTCATCTTCGACAAGGCATTCACTACGCATCCGTACAAGCACCAGACCATTGGCAGCATGAAGGACCTGGAGGCGGCTTCGATCGCCGACGTGCGCGGGTTTTACGAGACGTACTACGTGCCCAATAACGCCACCCTGACGCTGGTTGGCGACTTTGATTCCAAGCAGGCGCTGACGCTGGTGCAGCAGTACTTCGGCCGCATTCCGCAGGGCAAGCCCGTGCCGCGCGACATTCCGAAGGAACCCAAGCCGACGGCCGAGCGCAGGTTCACGGTGGAGCAGCCGTGGCCGCTGCCGGCCGTGGTCGTGGGCTATCCGATTACCAATGACGGCCATCCGGATGCGTATCCGCTGCATATCCTGGCCAAGGTGTTGTCTGACGGCCAGAGTTCACGCATCTACCGTTCGATGGTGTACGAGAAGCAACTGGCGCTTGCGGCCTTCGGCGACGCCAAGCTGATCGAACATCCCAATCTGTTTTACGCCGTGGCCGTGATTCCCCAGGGGCGATCCACGGAAACCGCGCTCAAGGAACTGACCGCCCAGGTGGATGCCATGAAGACGACGCCGATCACGGCCGAGGAGTTGAACCGGGCCAAGCGGCAGTTCGCGCGTGATTACATCCTGGGTCGGGAAACCATTCAGCAGAAGGCCTTGCATCTGGCGCACGCGGTGGTGATTCACGACGACATCAAGACCGCCGATGGTGAGTTCGATCTCTTCCAGAAGGTGACGGTGGAAGACGTGCAGCGTGTGGCACGGACCTACTTCACGCCCGAGTCGCGGTTTCTCATCACCATCAACCCAGGCGCGGCCCGCACGCCCGCCCAGGGCGCGGGAGGTGTCCGATGAGCCTGCGCGGATGGCGCGTGTTGTCGTTGCGGCTTGCGGGTGCTCTGCTGGTGGCCGGCGCGGGTGCATCAGTGATGGCCCAGGTTCGCCAGTGGCCGACCGAGACACCGCCGCGCCCGTTCCCGGCGCCGCGGGTGAACTTCCCGGACTACAAGCTCAAGACGCTGCCCAACGGCCTGCAGGTGCTGGCGGTCTCCCAGAACGAGCAGCCGTCGGTGAGCTTTCGCCTGCTGGTCAGAGCGGGCGCTGCGCAGGACGCACCCGCGAAGCCGGGCGTGGCGTCATTTGTGGCGGCATTGCTCGACCAGGGGACGGCGACGCGATCGGCCGAGGTCATCGCGAACACCATTGAGTCTGCGGGTGGCATCCTCGCGGTGGGCGCGGCCAACGAAGTGACGTTCATCAACGGCGCCATCGTCAAAGACCAGGTGGCGCTGGCCCTGGATGTGGCGTCAGAAGTGGTGCGGCGCCCCGCATTTGCAGCGGCCGAGATTCGGCGCCAGATGGACCAGGCGATTCAGGGCCTGCAGGTCAGTGCCGAGGATCCCGAGTACATCGCCAACACCTTGATTGACCGGTTGGTGTTCGGCTTCCACCCGTACGGACGGCCGGGCCCGAATACCGTCGAAGCGATCCAGCGCATCACCCGTGATGACCTTGTGGCGTTTCATCGGAGTTGGTTCGTGCCCAGCAACGCCCTGCTCGCCATCGTTGGCGACCTGACGCACGACGAGGCGTTTGCGGCGGCAGAAAAAGCCTTCGGGAGCTGGGCGAAGGCTGACGTCCCGGTGATGACCTTTGATGAACCACCCCCGCCCACACGGCGGCTCGTGGTGGTGGACCGGCCGGGCGCCGTCCAGACGGAAGTGCGTGTGGGACAGATCGCCGTGAGCCGTACCCACAAGGAATACGTGCCGATCGACATGGCTCTGCGCATTCTCGGTGGCGAGGGAGCCAACCGGTTGTTCGGCGTGCTTCGGAGCGACCGGGGCCTGACGTACGGCGCGTCGGCCAACTTTCGGGCGTACAAGTTCGGCGGCAGCTTCATCGCAGAAACCGATACGCGGTCTGAAACGACCGGTGAGGTCCTGCGCCTGACTGTTGACGAATTCTTCCGGCTCCAGAAGGAGCTGGTGGACCCGCGCGAGTTGCGCGGCGCCCAGGACTACATGTCGGGCAACTTCCCGCTCGCCATTGAGACGCCGTCCGCGATTGCGATGCAGGTACTGAACCAGCTGTTCTTCGGCCTGAGCCTGGATGAACTCGAGACGTACCGCGAGCAGGTGACCACGGTGGCGGTCGCCGACATTCAGCGCGTGGCCAGACAGTTCCTGTATCCCGATCGCCTTTCGATTGTCCTGGTGGGGGATGCGTCGACGTTTGTGGGGCAGCTCAAGGCGATGGGGTTCGAGCAGTTCGAGCGCATTCCGATTGCGCAGCTGGACTTGAGTGCGCCGAACCTGCGTAAGGCCGGCGGCGATCGGCGTGACTGAGCCCGTGTCTGCCGCGCCTTCCCGCCGCGTGATGATCTCGTGTGGCGAGCCCTCCGGAGATCTGTACGCCGGCGCGCTGGTCCGCGCACTCCAGCAGCAAGCGCCTGCGACCACCGCGTTTGGTTTTGGCGGTTCGCACCTTGCCGATGCCGGCGCTGAACTCATCGGTGACTATCACGGCTTCAGCGTCACCGGCTTAACCGAGGCGCTGTCGGTGGTGCGCCGATCCTGGAAGATGCTCGGCACGCTGAGTGACGCCGCCCGCGACCGGCGGCCCGACGTGTTCGTGGCGATCGACTTTCCCGACTTCAATTTTCGGCTGCTGCCACGTGTGCATAAGCTCGGCATCCCCATCGTGTACTACATCAGCCCGCAGTTGTGGGCGTGGCGAGCCGGACGCCTGAAGACACTCAAGAAATATGTGTCGAAGATGCTGGTCATTTTTCCGTTTGAGAAGCCGATCTACGAACGGGTGGGCCTGCCCGTCGAATTCGTCGGGCATCCCCTGATCGATCTGGCGGTCGCCGCGCGGTCGCGCGAAGAGACATGCCGTGCGGCCGGACTCGATCCGGCGCGGCCGATTGTGGCCCTCCTGCCCGGCAGCCGGCCCAACGAAGTGCGCCTGCTGTTGTCGGTGCTGGTGGAGGCCGCGGTGCGGCTCACGCGCGAGGTGCCAGGTGTGCAGTTCCTGGTCGCACGCGCCCCGGCGCTTGAGGATGTGTTCTTCGGTCCGCTCGAGCAACTGCGCGCCGCAGGCGTGCCAGTGGCCATGATGGCCGAGGCCACCGATGACGTGCTGGCCGCGTCTGACGTGGTGATTACCGCATCAGGGACGGCGACCGTGCAAACCGCGCTGCACAAGCGCCCGATGGTGATTGTCTACCGCGTGTCGCCCGTCACCTATGCGATTGGCAAACGTGTGGTGCGCGTCGCGAACTACGGCATGGTGAATCTGGTGGCCGGCCGGCAGGTGGTGCGGGAGTTCATCCAGGATGGCTGCACGCCTGAGGCCGTGGCTGACGAGGCGCGATCCCTGCTGGTGGACCCAGCCCGCGCCGATCAGATGCGACGGGACCTGGCCGAGGTCGTCCAGAAACTCGGCGGTTCCGGCGCGTCAGACCGCGCCGCTGCCGCCGTGCTGGCCGCCTGTCGTGAGCCTCGGCCTGGGTCTCAAGGCCGAGGGGCCCTGACAGGAAGTTGACAGCCCATTGCGTGCTCCAGACGGAGTTCCGGGTGCACTAAACTGGACGCATGCATCGCATGCTCCTGGTCGTCGTCATTGGCGTGGGGCTCGCCCTCACGCAGGGGGCGCTCCGGGCGTCCACGTTTCTCTCCGCTGAGTTTCGCGAGGTCGTGTCCGAGGCGGCCACGGTGGTCCGAGGCCGTGTGACCGATGTTCGTGCCATGCGGACGGCCGCCGGCGAAGTCGAATCGGTGGTGACCATCGGTGTGGACGCCGTGCTGAAGGGCTCGGCCGACGCGTTTGTCTCGATGCGCATTCCCGGCGGCGTCATCGGCCGCTATCGCACCGTGATGACCGCTGCGCCGGTCATGCGCGTGGGCCAGCAGGCGGTGTTCTTCCTCAAGCGGGCGACCGGTAACGCCTTCTGGCCTGTGGGGCTGTCTCAGGGCATCTACCGGGTCACGCTGTCCACCACCGGTGCGCCCACGGTGGCCTCGCCTGTGTTGGCCGGCATCACCACCAACACCACGGGTGTTGTCGTGAGGGGTGACCCTCGACGCAAGGCGCTGCCCCTCGGCGAATTCGAATCCCTCGTGCGGTTTGTGGTTGCCGGAGGTGCACGGTGAACCGCCGTCTGGCCGGAGCGCTTCTCCTCTGTGGGTTGAGTGTCACCGCAGTGACCACAACCCAGGCGTACTTGAAGTTGGGCGTCCTCACACCCAACGGCGTGGTCGGGATCCGCTGGACACGGCCCATCCAATACTTCGTGACCAACCGTGATGTGGACGGAGTGACCGCTCCTCAATTGCAGGCAACCGTGGCGCGTGTCTTCGGCACCTGGGGCTCCGTGCCAGGGGTTGCGCTGACGCATAGCTTCACGGGCTTCACTGTGTCGGAGCCGTTTGTGGCTGACGGCATCAACGTGGTCGGTTTTCGCGCCCGGCCCGACCTTGAGCGAACCCTCGCGGCGGCCACGTTCGAGATCAACGAACTCACGGGCCAGATCATCGAGTCGGACATCTTCTTCAACACGGCATTCACGTGGTCCGTCTCAGCCGGTGGGCAGTCGCCACGGTATGACCTGGAGTCTGTCGGGCTCCATGAGGTCGGGCATCTGCTGGGACTCGGTCATTCAGGCCTGGGTGAAACCGAGATTCGCCCGGAGGGAGGCCGGCGCGTGCTCGGCAAACGCGCTGTGATGTTTCCCATCGCGTATCCCGCCGGCAACATTGAGGACCGCACTCTGGAAGCCGACGATCGCGCGGGGATCGGTGACATTTATTCGAGTGGGGCCGTGTCGGCGGGCCTTGGCTCGATCGGGGGCCGTGTCACGCTGAATGGCGCCGGTTTCTTCGGCGCGCACGTGACCGCCTTGAACACCAGGACCGGTGAGCTTGTCGGCGGCTTTACGCTCAACAACAACGGCGACTTCGCCATCGGCCATCTGGCGCCTGGCGTGTACGTCGTGCGGGCTGAACCCCTGGATGATGCGGATGTGACCAGCTACTTTGACGAGGAGACGACGGTGAATATCAATTTCAAGCCGGCGTACTATTCGTCGCTGGTGGCCGTGCCCCGCGGCGGGTCGGGACCACGGATCGAGATCAAAGTGGTGTCGAAGTGAGGGCGCTCGTCGGCGCGCTCCTGTTATCGGCCGGCCTCGCGGCTCCAGCCGCAGCGCAGACACCGCGATGGGAGTTCGGTATCGGTGCCTTGCTGACCGGTCGCGAAGCCGCGGGCACGACCAGTGCGACACTCCTCGGTCCCGGCGGCGACACCGTCACGCTGTTTCGCTCTACCAACCGCATCTCGTCGGGCTTGGGTGTGGAGAGCCAGTTGTCGTGGCGCCTGCGTGAACGGCTGCGGGCAGAGATCGCCTTCGGGTGGGTGAGGGCCGACCTCGAGAGCCGGATCTCCGGGGACTTCGAGGGCGTGACCGACGTGTCTCTCACACAAGGCGTACAGCAGTTCCGGGGTGAAGTGGCGGTGGCGTACCGGTTGTTGCAGCGCGGGCGGTGGTCGGCGTTTGTGCGGGGAGGAGCCGGGGGGTTCCGGGAAATCACCACCGACCAGGCTCTGGTGGGCAACGGCGCCAGCGCGAGCCTGGGCGGCGTGGCGCATGTTCTGGTGCGGCAGGCTCCGTCGGGGTTGTTCGGGCGCATCGCGCTGCGGCTTGAGGCGCGCGCGGTCGTGCGCCAGGGCGGTGTCAAGTTTGGCGACGACGGCGCGCGTGTGTCGCCGGCGTTCGTCGCAGGTCTGGTTATTGGCCGATAGTCGAAAGTCGTAGAAGGACGTACACATCATGTCGCTCGATTCGTTTCATACTCGTCAGACGCTCACGGTTGGTGAGGACTCCGTGGATTTTTTCAGCCTGCCCGCGCTTGAGGCTGCCGGGTTCCCGGGCGTGTCACGCCTGCCGTTTTCCCTGAAGATCCTGCTTGAGAACCTGCTGCGCCGCGAAGACAACGGCTTCGTGAAGGCCGACGATATCCGGGCGCTCGCCTCGTGGAACCTGAAGGCCCCTGCCGAGAAGGAGATCTCCTTCATGCCGGCGCGCGTGCTCCTGCAGGACTTCACCGGTGTGCCGTGTGTGGTCGATCTGGCGGCGATGCGCGACGGTATCGTCGCGCTCGGCGGAAAGCCGGAGCAGGTCAATCCGTTGCAGCCGGTCGAGTTGGTCATCGACCATTCGGTGCAGGTCGATCACTTCGGCCGTGCCGACGCGCTGCAACTGAACTCCGAGCTCGAGTACCAGCGCAATCGTGAGCGCTACATGTTCCTGCGCTGGGGCCAGGATGCGCTGCGTAATTTTCGCGTGGTGCCCCCCGAGACCGGCATCGTCCATCAGGTCAACATCGAATACCTGGCGCGAGTCGTGTGTCGCGACACGCACCTCGGCCGATCGCTTGCGTATCCCGATACGGTGTTCGGCACCGACTCCCACACCACCATGGTCAACGGCCTCGGTGTGGTGGGATGGGGCGTGGGTGGCATCGAGGCGGAGGCCGCCATGCTGGGCCAGCCAAGTTCGATGCTCATTCCTCCGGTCATCGGGTGCTGCCTTACCGGTGAACTTCGTGAGGGGATGACGGCTACCGACCTGGTGCTGACCATCACCGAGGCGTTGCGCAAGAAGAAAGTGGTGGGCACCTTCGTCGAGTTCTACGGTCCGGGTCTCAAGCACCTGACCATTGCCGACCGCGCCACACTGGGCAATATGTGTCCAGAGTACGGCGCCACCGTCGCGATTTTCCCGATCGACGACATGACGCTGGACTACCTGCGCTTTACGGCACGCGATCCGGAACAGGTGAAGCTCGTGGAGGCGTACGCACGCGCTCAGGGCCTCTTCCGGACCGACACGATGCCGGACGCCATCTACAGCGATACGCTCGAGGTGAATTTGTCCACGGTGGTACCGAGCCTGGCCGGGCCCCGTCGTCCCCAGGACCGTGTGTCGCTGTCCGCGGCGCCTGAATCGTTTGCGGCGGTGCTTGACGACCTGAAGAAAGGCGTGAAGGCCGTGCCTGCGATGCCCGGCGCCTCCGCAGCAACGGTCACGCAGCTTGAGCACGGGTCGGTGGTGATCGCGGCCATCACCAGTTGCACCAACACGTCGAACCCCAGCGTCATGATCGCCGCGGGGCTGCTCGCGAAGAAGGCCGTGGAGCGCGGCCTGAAGAGTCAGCCGTGGGTGAAGACCAGTCTGGCCCCCGGCTCCAAAGTGGTGAGTGATTATCTGGAGCGCGCCAATCTGCAGGCGCCACTCGATGCCCTCGGCTTCAACGTCGTTGGCTATGGATGCACGACCTGCATCGGCAACAGCGGCCCGCTGCCTGAAGAGGTGGCGGACGAAATCCGGGAGCAGGGTCTCGTGGTCTGCTCGGTGCTATCGGGAAACCGCAACTTCGAAGGCCGCATTCAGCAGGATGTGCGGGCCAACTACCTGGCGTCGCCTCCACTGGTGGTGGCGTACGCCATTGCCGGAACCATGAACCTGAACGTGACGACCGAGCCGCTCGGGCTTGGGTCGGATGGCGCGCCGGTCTACCTCAAGGACATCTGGCCCACACAGCAGGAAATTCAGCAGACGATGCTTTCCTCGCTGTCGGCTGAGATGTTCCGGGAGCAGTACAGCAGAGTCTTTGAGGGGGATGTGCGCTGGAGGACGTTGCCGGTGCCGACCGGTGATCGATTTGCGTGGGACGCCGACTCCACGTACATCCGACGCCCGCCCTTTCTCGAGAACCTCACGTTGGAGCCGGCGCCGCCGGTCGAAATCACCGGCGCACGGGTGCTGGCGCTTCTGGGCGACAGCATCACCACCGATCACATCTCACCGGCGGGTTCGATCAAGAAGGACACGCCTGCAGGCGCGTACCTCATCGCGCAGGGCGTGGAGCCGCGTGACTTCAACTCGTACGGCGCGCGACGAGGCAATCACGAGGTCATGATGCGCGGCACGTTTGCCAATGTGCGGCTGCGCAACCAACTGGCGCCTGGCACTGAGGGCGGCTGGACCACCTGCCTCACGGGTGACGCACCGGCGGTGATGTCCATTTTTGAGGCGTCTGAAAAGTATCGCGCGGCCGGCATTCCGCTCGTTGTGCTTGCCGGCAAGGAATACGGATCCGGGTCATCGCGCGACTGGGCGGCCAAGGGCACGATGTTGCTCGGCGTGAAGGCGGTCATCGCCGAGAGTTATGAACGGATTCACCGCAGCAACCTGGTCAACATGGGTGTGCTGCCGCTCGAGTTCCGCAATGGGGACACCGCGGCCACCCTTCGACTTTCGGGTCAGGAAGTCTTCACGCTGATTGGTTCGGGCGCAACCATGTTGCCTCGCGGCACCCTGGTGGTGCGCGCCACCGAACTCGACGGTGCCGTCACCGAATTTCTGGTGACCGTGCGGGTGGATACGCCTGAAGAGCTCGTGGCTTTCCGGCATGGAGGCATTCTTCCTTACGTGCTGCGAAGACTCGCACGGACGAAATGAGCCAATGAGGCAATGGGGCAATGGCCAGTGAGGCAATGGGGCGATGGGCCTTGCTGCGGCTGACATAAAGGCCAGGGCCGCAGAAATCGGGTTTGACCTCTGCGGCATTGCCCGCGCGGATCGGCATCCGAAGCTGGCGCGTTTGGCGGAGTGGATCACGCAGGGCCGGGCGGGGGAGATGCACTACCTCGCGGAGTCACTCGACGAACGTCGTGACGTGGGTCACACGCTGGCGACCGCGCGGTCAGTCATCTCGGTCGCGGTTCTGTACAACACGGATCAGCCGTATTCCACGCAAGAAACCGGCACTGGCCGTGTCTGGGTGGCACGTTACGCCTGGGGTGACGACTACCACGCAGTGGTCCGCACCAGGATTCGGCAGTTGCTCCAGTGGCTAGCCGACCAGTCGGGGCCGGGGCTCGAAGCCTTCACGTGCGTAGACGATGGCCCCGTGCAGGAGCGGGTCTATGCCGAGGCCGCGGGCCTCGGGTGGATCGGCAAGAACACGTGCCTCATCAACCCTTCGCTCGGGTCCTGGCTGTTTCTGGGTGAAATCGTCACCAACCTCGACCTGGATCCCGATGCTCCTGGCGTGGATCAGTGTGGCACCTGCACAAAGTGCCTCGACGCCTGCCCAACTGGCGCCATCGTCGCCCCCTATGACCTTGATGCCACACGGTGCCTGTCGTACCTGACGATTGAAGTGCGGGGCGCGGTGGACGAAGCGCTCCGTCCCGCGATGAAGGATCAGGTGTACGGCTGCGACATTTGCCAGGACGTGTGCCCGTGGAATCGTCGTGCCGGTATCTCTGCCGACCCCGCCTGGCAACCCCGGGATGTGTTCAAGGCGCCGCGCCTGATCGACCTCTGCCGCATGACCGACGAAGCCTGGGTTGCTGCGCTCAAGGGCAGCGCCATGAAGCGGGCAGGCCTGCACCGCATCCGCCGGTCCCTGGCCTATGCCGCGGCGGGACTGAAAGGATCAGATCGCAGCGTGGCACTGGCAGAACTACGAACGCACCCGTCTGCGGAAGCCGTGGTAGTGGCGGAAGCCATCGAATGGGCAGACATTCGCAATAGACACGCGTAAGATCCATGGATGTCCTTAGCGCCAACGCTTCTCGTCTCCATGCCTCAGTTGACCGATCCGAATTTTGCGCGGACGGTGGTGCTGCTGTGTGAGCACAGCCCTGAGGGTGCGCTTGGACTTGTGGTCAACCGGCCGTCCGACATCAAGGCCGCCGAGGCGGTCCAGATGGAGCCGCCGGTGCAAAGTCCCAACGATTTGCCCCTGCTCATCGGCGGTCCTGTTGAGCCGGGCCGCGGGTGGATTCTCACCACGAAGGAACCCACGGTCGAGCACAAAGCACTCGGCGGGAGCCTCTACCTGACGGCGTCGCCGTCATTGCTGCGCGAGGCTCTCGAAACGAGACCCACGCCACGGCGCACGCTCGTGCTCGCAGGATATGCCGGGTGGGATGCGGGCCAACTCGATGAGGAACTGGCCAACTCGGCCTGGCTCATCGCGCCGCTCGAACTCGATCTGATCTTCGAGATCCCTTCCGCCGCCTCGTGGGAGATGGCCATCCGTCGCCTCGGCGCCGACCCCCACCTGCTTCAGATGGGGCATGGAGTTCACTGAGTCCAGGGTCCAGAGTCCCGAGTCCAGAGTCCAGGGTCCTTGAAAACGCTGCCACGTATCTTGTTCGCGCTTGGTGTCGTTGCGCTGGGCGCCGGCGCCACATGGCCGCTGGCCGGTCAAGAGCAAGCGCCTGTGTCGCAGGTGGCCGTCACCTATCACGCGGAGCCCCTGGCTCCGGGTGAGTTGCCGAAGCGGTTTTCACCAGCGCAGCTCGGTCTGCTCGAGAAGATCAATCGGCGGGATGTTGAACACCTCGCACGATTAACCGAGTTGATCGTTCCGGACACGTGGCCTGACGATGAGTTGGCGTACAGTCCGCTGCCGGCTGTGTGGTCGTGGGCCGCGATGAATCCCAAAGCCATCGTCGTGCATCAGCCGGCGCAGGTGTTTGGCGCGTACGAGTACGGGCGACTGGTGCGCTGGGGTCCGGTGAGCACGGGTCGCAAGGAGACGGCCACGCCGGCCGGCGTCTACAACCTCACCTGGAAGTCAAAAAGCCGCAGGAGTACCGACAATGATGCGTGGCTGCTGAAGTGGTACTTCAACTTCATCAACAGCCGCGGCGTGTCGTTTCACGAGTTCGACCTGCCCGGCCAGGCGGCGAGCCACGCGTGCGTGCGGCTGCTCACGCGCGACGCCATGTGGCTGTACGAATGGGGCGAGCAGTGGATCCTCTCGCCCGACGGTCGCACCGTCATCCTGCCCGGAACCACTGTGGTCGTCCAAGGCGAGGTGAATTTCTCCAACCCCTCGCCGTGGACGTCCATCGACTGGTGGCGCAGGGCGCTGACGCTTATCGACCCCTGACTGCCTCGAGCTTGAGCCGCGCGGCTTCCGTATTAAACACCGCCAGATCCTTTGTCAGGATGCGATCGAGATTGTCGGTCAGGACCTTGAGTTCCGCACTGAGTGCCGTGAGGATCGCAGCCGCATTCCCGATCGGTTTGCCATCGCCGCTATTCACCATTGACCCCAGGGATGCCAGCCGGTTGTTCACTTTGATGGGGAAGTTGAGCGGGTCCTGGCCTGCCTGGTTCTTGACCTGGT
>JBKJQX010000195.1:0-12969 GCA_046594875.1 Vicinamibacterales bacterium | reverse complement strand
TGAGCCAAGCCGACCTGATTCGTAATTTCATCCTCATGGGCCTTGAGCCCGTCCCCCAAACGCAGCTTTACGAGCAATTTTGGCGGCCGATGGAGCAAGATTTCGGGCAGGAGGCCTACGGCACCCAGTTCGACAGCTTCATGCGCCACTACCTCACCGTGCGCACGGGCGATATCCCCCGCGAGCGCGAGGTCTACGAGGCGTTCAAGGACTACTCCCGCACCACGCCGGTGCAGGGTTCGGGCATCGAGGCGCTGGTTCAGGAGATCCGCGCCTTCGCCCGCTACTTCTGCGCCCTGGCGCTGGGCCGCGAGCAGAACGCCACGCTCAACCTCGCGTTCCACGACCTGCGTGAGCTGAAGGTCGAGGTCGCCTACCCGTTCCTGCTGGAGCTGTACCACGACTACGCGACCAACACGCTCAGCGCCGACGACTTCGCCGGCGCGGTCCGGCTGGTGGAGGCCTACGTGTTCCGCCGCGCCATCTGCGCGATTCCCACCAACTCGATGAACAAGACCTTCGCCACCTTCGGCAAGGCGCTCAAGAAGGACCGTTATTTCGAGAGCATCCAGGCGCACTTCCTGACGCTGCCCTCCTATCGCCGCTTCCCCGCCGACGACGAATTCCGCCGCGACCTGCATACCCGCGACCTCTACAACTTCCGCAGCCGCAGCTACTGGCTGCGCCGGTTGGAGAACCACGGCCGCAAGGAGCGCGTGCCGGTGGACGAGTACACCATCGAGCACATCCTGCCGCAGAACCCCGACCTGTCGGCGGAGTGGCAGCAGGTGCTCGGGCCGGAGTGGCAGCGGGTGCAGCAGCAGTGGCTGCACACCCTCGGTAACCTCACGCTCACGGGCTACAACGCTGAGTACAGCGACCGCCCCTTTGCCGAGAAGCGCGACATGGCAGGCGGCTTTGCGCAAAGCCCGCTCAAAGTCAACGCCGGCCTCGGCCAGCTCGACGCGTGGAACGAAGCCGCCATCCAGGAACGGGCGGGCCGGCTTGCGGATCAGGCGCTCAAGGTCTGGACTGCGCCGAAGCTCGATGCGGCAAAACTTGCCGCCTATCAACCAGAGAAGTCGCCCGCGGCCAGCGGCTACACCATCGAGGACCATCCGCACCTGCACACAGGCGGCATGCGTGAGGTATTCGAGGCTTTCCGAAAGGAGGTGCTCGCGCTCGATCCCTGCGTGACCGAGGAGTTCAAGAAGCTCTACGTGGCTTACAAGGCCGAGACCAACTTCGTAGACGCGATACCCCAGGCCAAACGGCTCGTCCTGATGCTGAACATGGCCTTTGCCGAGATCAACGATCCGAAGGGGTTGTGCCGCGACGTGACCGGTATGGGCCGATGGGGCAACGGCGATGTGGAGGTCGGCCTCAAGTCGCTCGACGAGCTGCCCTACATGATGGGCCTGGTACGTCAGTCCTATGAGCGCCAGATGGGCGACGGAGATCAGGCATGATCGCCGGCCTCAAGCCGTATGCGGAGTACAAGGAGTCGGGGCTGCCGTGGCTTGGTCAGCTTCCCGCGCATTGGGAGGTCGCACGTAGCAAGCGTCTCTTTACGGCGAGACAGGAGCTGGCTCGGCCCGATGATGTACAGCTTTCGGCGACACAGGCCTACGGAGTCATCGCGCAGTCGCAATACGAGGAGCGGTCGGGGTACCGCGTGGTGAAGATTTCGATGCACCTCGACAAGCGCCGGCATGTCGAAGCTGACGACTTCGTGATCAGCATGAGGAGCTTTCAGGGCGGGCTTGAGCGGGCATGGGTAACAGGTGCCATCCGCTCTTCTTACGTTGTCTTGCAGCCGGATGCCCAGGTCGATGCGACGTACTTCAGGCATCTCTTTAAATCGGCACCATACATCGGCGCGTTGCGCGCCACGGCAGACTTCATCAGGGACGGGCAAGACCTGAACTACAGCAACTTCTGCGATGTCGACCTTCCGCTGATACCGCACTCGGAACAAGCTGCGATCGGGCGCTTTCTCGACTGGGCGCACGGGCGACTGGAACGGGCGATCAGGGCGAAGCGAAAGGTGATCGCGCTGCTCAACGAGCAGAAGCAGGCCGTCATCCAGCGCGCCGTCACACGCGGCCTAGACCGATCCGCCCCTCTCAAGCCCTCCGGCATCCCGTGGCTCGGCGACATTCCGGCCCATTGGGATACCCCACTGAACCAGCGAGTTTTCAGAGAAAACAGTCGGCCCCAGAACAGCGTAAAGGAGACACCACTGTCGTTGTCGCAGCGAGACGGATTGATCGCGACGAGCGATATGAAGGAACGGTCACTTCAAACGGCGTCTTATGACAATTGGAAGGTCGTTTTGCCGGGAGACTTGGTCGTGAATCGGTTTAAAGCACACCTGGGTGTCTTCTTCGCCGCGACCCGGCGAGGGATTGTGTCGTTTCACTACGGGGTATTCGCACCTCGAACGCCGCTGGATACCAAATACTTCGAGTTGCTGTTTCATACAACTTCGTATCGGACTATTTTCGCAGGTCGGTCGAACGGCATGACGGTTGGGCTTCAGAATCTGTCGAATCAGAACTTCTATAGCGTTCGCGTGGCCGTTCCCCCACTTGACGAGCAAATCGCGACGGTAAGCCTCGCCGAACGAGAGACACAGTCGGTCCGTACCGCCATCGGCCGACTTGAACGCGAAATTGAACTCCTACGCGAATACCGCACGCGCCTCGTGGCCGACATCGTCACGGGAAAGCTGGACGTGCGGGAGGCAGCCACGCGATTGCCTGATGACCAGTTCACCCCTGAGGACGATAACCAGCCAGACGAACTGGATTTCGAAGAAGAAGCCACCGGCCAACCGGAGGACATTGCTTGATTGCCAACCGGGCGTGCAGCCGTTGTGCCTCCAACCGTGCGCCTAAAGTCCAGTATCGCCTAGACTTTCCGGGATTCGATTTGTTTGATGGTTGTTTGATTGGCCGACCTCATGCCCACTGACACCTCGGAAAAAGGCCTGGAATCCCTGATCGTCCGAGCCATGACCGGCCGGACGGACCTCCTGTCACCCAATCATGTGGCGACTGAGACGGCCACCCCTGTGGCCGGAGGAACCGGCTGGCTCCTGAGTGACCCGAAACATTACGACCGCGGCATGTGCCTGGACCTCGTCCAGCTCCGAGGCTTCGTGCAGGCAACCCAGCCGGAGATCGCCGAGGCGCTGAGCCTGGAAACGGACGGACCTGCGCGTCGGCAGTTCCTGGCGCGGCTGAGTTCCGAGATTGGCACCAGAGGGGTCATCGACATCCTCCGCAAGGGCGTCAAACACGGCGCACACCACGTGGACCTGTTCTACGGCACGCCGTCCAAAGGCAACGCCGCCGCGGAGCGGCTGCACGCCCTGAACCGCTTCTCGGTGACCCGTCAGTTCGCCTACAGCACCGACGAGACCCGGCGGGCACTTGACCTGGGCCTGTTCATCAACGGCTTGCCCATCGCGACGTTCGAGTTGAAGAACAGCCTTACGAAGCAGACCGTCGCCGACGCGGTCCATCAATACATGCGGGACCGCGATCCGCGCGAACGGCTGTTCGAGTTTGGCCGTTGTGTGGTGCATTTCGCGGTGGACGATAGCGAGGTGCGGTTCTGCACGCACCTCAAGGGCAGGTCGTCCTGGTTCCTCCCCTTCAACATGGGCCACAACGATGGCGCCGGCAATCCGCCGAATCCTGACGGCCTGAAGACGGCCTATCTGTGGAAGGAACTGCTGACGCCGGTAAGGCTCACCAACATCCTGGAGAATTACGCGCAGGTCGTTGAAGAGAAGGATCCCAAGACGGGCCGCAAGAAGCGATCCCAAATCTGGCCTCGCTACCACCAGCTTCGCGTAGTGCGGAAAGCCCTGGCCCATGTGGAGACACACGGCGCCGGACACCGGTACTTGATCCAACACTCGGCCGGCAGCGGAAAGTCGAACTCAATCGCGTGGCTCGCCCATCAACTGATTGGCGTCGAGCGCGCAGACACCCGCGTCTTCGACTCGGTCATCGTCGTCACCGACCGCCGAATTCTCGACAGCCAGATTGAGGCGACGATCAAGCAGTTCATGCAGGTGACGGCCACCGTGGGGCACGCGGCCGCCTCCGGCGACCTGCGTAAGTTCATCCAGGAAGGCAAGAAGATCATCGTCTCGACCGTCCAGAAGTTTCCATTCATCCTCGACGAAATCGCGACCGTCGGCGACAGAACGTTCGCGATCATCATCGATGAAGCCCACTCCAGCCAAGGCGGCAAGACGTCAGCGGCAATGAACGAAGCACTCGGCGGTTCGTCAGACGACGATGACGAGGACGTAGATCCAGAGGACACGGTGAACGCCGCGCTCGAAAGACGAGTTGCCGCTCGAAAGCTGCTGACCAACGCCAGCTACTTCGCCTTCACGGCTACCCCGAAGAACAAGACCCTGGAAATGTTCGGCGAGGCGCTACCCGCCGACCAGGAGGGCAAGGTCAAACATCGTCCTTTTGACAGTTACACGATGAAGCAGGCCGTGGACGAGGGCTTCATTCTGGACGTGCTCAAGGCGTATACGCCGATCGACAGCTACTACAAGCTCGTCAAGAAGACCGAAGACGACCCGGAATTCGACACCAAGAAGGCTCAGAAGAAGCTGCGCAGGTACGTGGAAAGTCACGACCATGCGATTGGGCTCAAGGCCGAGATCATGGTGGACCACTTCCATGATCAGGTGATGGCGACCAGCCGCATTGGCGGTCAGGCCCGGGCAATGGTCGTGACCAGCGGCATTGAACGGGCGATTCAGTACTTCCATGCGTTCAAGACGTACCTGACCGAACGCAAAAGCCCCTATCAGGCGATCGTCGCGTTCTCGGGGGAGTTCGACTACAAAGGGAACAAGGTGACCGAGGCGTCGCTCAATGGCTTCGCGAGTAACGCCATCGCGTCGAAGATCCAGATCGATCCATACCGGTTTCTAATCTGCGCCGACAAGTTCCAGACGGGGTACGACGAGCCTCTCCTGCACACGATGTACGTGGACAAGCCGTTGTCCGGCATCAAGGCCGTCCAGACCCTCTCGCGCCTCAACCGCGCACACCCGCAGAAACACGACTGCTTTGTGCTGGATTTCCAGAACAACTCGGCGGGCATTACGTTCGCATTCCAGGACTACTTCCGGACGACCATCCTGGCGGAAGAGACGGACCCGAACAAACTGCACGACCTGAAGGCGGCGCTCGATGGAGCCCAGGTGTACTCGCCGGAGCAGGTGGAGCGAGTGGTCGAACTCTTCATTGGCGGCGCTGATCGCGACACGCTCGACCCGATTCTCGACGCCTGCGTGGAGGCCTACAAGGCGCGGCTTGACGAGGATGGCCAGGTTGATTTCAAGAGCAAGGCCAAGGTGTTCTGCCGGACGTACGCGTTCCTTTCGTCCGTGATTCCCTATTCAAATGTGGAGTGGGAGAAGCTGTCCATCCTGCTGAACCTGCTCACGCCGAAGCTGCCGGCCCCGATCGACGTTGACCTGGCCAAGGGGATCCTTGAAGCGATTGACATGGACAGCTACCGGGTCGAGAAGAAGGCCGCCATCAAGATCGCGCTGCAGGATGAAGACGCCGAGATTGACCCCGTCCCAACCTCCGCCGGCGGCCACAAACCCGAGCCGGAACTGGACCGCCTGAGCAACATCCTCAGATCATTCAATGAGCAATTCGGAACGTTGTTCGACGATGCTGACCGGGTGAGCCGGAGAATCCGCGACGACATCGCCCCGCAGGTGGCGGCTGACGCCGCGTTCCAGAACGCCAAAGCCAACACGCCCCATACCGCGCGCCTGGCACACGACCAGGCGCTTGGGCGAGTGATGCAGCTGCTGCTCAAGGACGATACGAACGTCTACAAAGAGTTCGTCGAGAACGAGTCGTTCCGGCGGTCGGTCAGCGACATTGTGTACGCTATTACTGGGACACCGACGGACCTCGGCGCGCGCCCCAGGTGATCGCCTACTATATTCGGTCGATCGTGACTTTGTTCATCACGATCGGCGTCTTTGGCCTGTCCTGGCTGTCAGTCGCCGCACGGCCGATCGCGTGGATCACGTCGAGGCCTTCAACGACCTTGCCAAACACCGAGTGGCGCCGGTCCAGGTGCGGCGTAGCCGCAAGCGTGATGAAAAACTGGCTGCCGTTGGTGTTCGGGCCGGCGTTGGCCATCGAGAGCACGCCCGCCTGATCGTGACGAAGGTCGGGGTGGAATTCGTCAGCGAACTGGAAGCCGGGGCCCCCGTGGCCCATGCCAAGCGGGTCACCGCCCTGGATCATGAAACCTTCGATGACGCGGTGAAAGACGATGCCGTCGTAGTAGGGCGTGTCCTTGTGCGTCTCCCCTGTTTTGGGGTGTTTCCACTCTTTGGTGCCCTGGATCAGGCCGGCAAAAATACCGACCGTGGCCGGGACCTTGTCTTCAAAGAGCTCAACGGTGAAATTGCCGAGGGTGGTCTCAAACTTCGCGTACAGGCCGGGATTCAACATAGAAGGTCATTGTAGCTGTTGCGACGGCCAAAACTTCCCCGTGATGAGCTTCCGGAGTTCCGCGGCTTTTGAGGCCACCACGGCGTCGCTGGGGATCCGGTCGATCCACTTCAGGGCGGTTTCGGTCTGCCCGGCGCGGGCAAAGGCATTGGCCGCATTGAGAATCGCCGCCCACTGCTGGTCGCGGTCCTCCTTGATGACGGCTTCAAACCCGGCGATCTGACTGGCTTTGAACTCGTCGTCGAACTCGGACTTCCGCATGACGTCGAGCCTGCGGACATTGTCGTTGGCCGAACTCTCGTAACACGACGAGGCCAGTCCGAATCGCGCGGCTCCATCAAGCCACGCCTCCTTCTTGAACGTGACCAGCCCCAGGTACCAGTGCGCGATGCATTGCCCCTGATCCATTCGGAGCGCTTCATTCAAGTCCCGCTCGGCCGGCACCAGATCGTCCTGGTCGTACTTGATTACTCCGCCCAGCGTCAGCACCTGCACGTTGACCATCATCGATCGCGCCATCTCGATGTCGGCTCGGGCCTCGAGGAGTTCGACGCGCCGATGGCGGTTCCACGCGCGCCAGTAGTACCCGTCGGCCATGTTGTAGAAGCCGCGGTCGATGATGCGCGTGGCCCCTTCAATCGCCGGCACGAACTGGCCCACGTGTCCCAGGCACACCACGCGCTGCATCGCGGCGTCCTCATGCCGTTCCTTTAACGCGATCGTGTCTTCATAGAACCGGATGGCTTTGGTGCAGTCTCCCAATACCTGATGTGCTGCGCCCATGGCATAGGTCACCGACGACGAGCGGGGAAACGCCGCGTAGGCGTTGGCCAGGACTTCGCGCGACTGCCTCACCCAGGCGGCGGTGATGATCTGTGGTCGTTGGCGTCCGATGAACAGGCCTGCCTCCACGAACGTGGGCGTGTGGGTCAGCAACTCGTCGAGCACGGCGTTTCGAGCCACGGGGCAGGTGGCCATGCGGTATTTCACCAGTGGCGGTGTGCCTGCGGGCACCGGAACCGCACCACTCACCGCGTCGCGACGGTTCGCGAAATTCGCCAGACAATCCAGGCTTGCCGCCAGGTACGCGCGGAAGGGTGCGCTGGCCTCGCCGGCAGTCAACCCCTTCTTGAGTTCGACCACGCGCGCCGATGCCGGTGCCCGTTGCATGAACGGCGTCAGTTCGGTCCGGGGTGTGCCCGCAAGATCCGGCGGAATCATTTCCGCCAGGTCGACGTACGGAGAGCCCACGTAGGTCGGGGGCAACTCGGGAGCCAGTGCGCGCGCCTTCGCGAAGGCCTCCCCGCTGTCGAGCGCCAGTTCCCGCTCGCGTAAACCGATCAGAACATAGGTTTCAAAGAGCCTGGCGACGACCAGGGGTCGCGCCTTGCCAACGGCGACGCGTTCGAAGACGTCGCGAGCCTCGATCAGGCACCGATAACAGCCCTCGAGCACGCGCGCCTGGGCCTGAGCCAGACTCAGTTCGTCGGCCTTCTTGATCGGCGCCGAAGCACACCCGGCCGATACCAGCAGCAACATGACGCCCAACCTCCGCATGCGCCATTGGACACCAATTCGGGGTCCAATGGTCCAGAGTCCAGAGTCCAGAGTCCTGGGGTCCTGGGGTCCTGGGGTCCTGGGTCAGCGGGCGGTGGCCAGTTCGGGCACGGCCACGAGCGCGTCGAGCTTCGCTTTCAGGTCGGCCACCAGGTCCCTGGGGTGCTCCACCCCTGGGGACAGTCGAATCAGCGTGTCCGACAGGCCCAATTCCGCTCGGGTCTCGGCCGGGATCGACGCGTGCGTCATCTTGCACGGCAGGCACACCAGGGAACGAACGCCGCCAAGGCTCTCACCCAGCGCGAAGTAGGTGAGCGACGACACAAACGCCGACGCGTCGTCGATGGTGCCGTCCAGTTCGAACGACACCATGCCGCCAAAGCCCGTCATCTGACGCTTCGCGACCTCGTGCCCGGGATGACTCGCCAGCCCGGGATAGTAGACGCGCCGCACTTTGGGGTGCGCCACAAGCACGTCCGCAATCGCTGCGGCATTCTGTGCGTGACGTTCCATGCGAAGCTCCAGCGTCTTGACGCCTCGCAACGTCAGCCAGCAGTCGAAGGGGCTCGGCACACCGCCGAGGGCGTTTTGCAGGAATTTCACAGGCTCGAAGACCCCGGGATCCTCCGCAATCACCGCACCCTGGATCACGTCGAGGTGCCCCGCCAGATACTTCGTCACACTCTGGATGACCAGGTCAGCGCCAAGTGACAACGGCTGTTGGAAGTACGGCGTGGCGAACGTGTTGTCCACGACGACGATGGCACCGGCCGCATGAGCGATGCGTGCAACCTCGGCAATGTCGTACACAAGCAGGCGCGGATTCGTGGGTGACTCGAGCCACACGATCTTCGGCCGCTCGGCGACGGCGCGCTCAAGCGCGGCGAGATCACTGAAGTCCACCCTGCGCACCACGGCGCCGAGCGGCTCGAACACCTTGTCGAGCAGCCTGAATGTGCCTCCATACACGTCGACCGGCACGACGATCGTGTCCCCCGGCTTCAGGTACGCCTGCAGAATGGCATTCTCGGCGGCGAGTCCCGATCCAAAGACGGCGCATCGGGTGCCCCCTTCAAGATCGGCCAGTACGGCCTCAAGCCGTTGCCGCGTCGGATTCGACGTGCGCGTGTAGTCGAACCCGTGGTGTTCGCCGGGTCCAAGTTGCTGATACGTGGTCGTCTGGAAAATCGGCGCCACAATGGCCCCGGTGTTCGGTTCTGACGGCTGCCCTGCATGAATCGTACGTGTTCCAAATTCCATCGGTCTGACTCCTCACAAGAAAAGACGTCGGGTGTCTTTTTGCAGAAACGAACACTTTTCAAAAAGACACCCGACGTCTTTTTCTCGATCGCCCTTACGCCACCCGCGTCCCGAGGCTGTCGAAGCTGCGGACGATGAGTGGTAAGTGGAAGCGGCGGGCGTGATCGATCGCCTGCCGCTGAACGAGGGGACAGCCGGCATCGGCCATCTCCAACGCGGTGATGTAGTCGAGCGCTTCGATCAACGCCGCACCAGGCGTGGTCTGCGGATCGTCGGTGAAATATCCAGGCACATCCTTGATGAGTTCGCAGCGTGAGGCGCGAAGGGCGGCCGCGAGCGCAACCGCCGACCAGTCGGACCCGCCGCGTCCCAGCGTCACCACCTGCTGCCGGCACGTGGCAAGGAAGCCGGGCACCACCACAACATCGTGGCGCCCGAGCGCCGCGCGCAGTGGCAGTGGGTTGAGCACAAGGCCATCCACGCCGGCCGACGCGCGCCCTTCCACGCGCAGGCCAGTCTCATGCACGTTCAACCCAGTCGCCGACAGTCCCGTCGCCCTCAGGGCCAGTGTGAGCAGTGCAACGGACCGCAATTCCCCTGTAGACCACAACAAGTCCCTCGCATCGTCATCCACGTGGTCAGTGACTGACTGGGCCTCGCGCCACAACACATCGGTGTGCCCGAGCTCGGCAGAGACCACGGCTACGAGCCGCGCGCGTGTGCGGACGACCTCGTCGCGCAGGAACAGCGCGGCGCGCGTGTAGGAGCCCGGACCGTTCAGGACCGAACCACCCAGCTTCAATACGGCAACATCAGCCACGAGCCACCTCCACCACTGGCCACCACACCACACGCACGCCGGTGGCCTCAAGCGTGTCAACGGCAGCGCGCAGCGCCGCATACGTGGCTGTCGCGGTCACCACGGCATGGCGACGGCCTTCACCTGCCAGCGCCATCGCGGGCAGGTGATTCGAGGCCAGGAACTCGGCCAGTTCACCAGCGCTTGACGTGACGTGATCGAGTGCCAGGCACCACGCGCTCGTCCGTGGTGTTTGCAGGCGATGCGCCACCGGCGCCGAGACTTCCGGCGCGAGCAAGGTCCTTTGGCCACGTCCGGCCACGGCTTCAACGACGTCATCAAGCACCGTGAGCGCGGTGATGCCCGGGCCGGCGCCAGGTCCGGAAAACAGCACTGCAGATGCGTCACGACCCACCGACAGGATGTTCGTCACTCCATCCACCTGGGCAAACGGGTGTGACGCGGGCACAAAGGCCGGCCCAACCCAACTCCCGGCGACCTGACCGGTGTCGGCCAGCGCGACAGGCTTGATCACCCCGCCAAGACGACGCGCAAACTCCATATGCCAGGTCTCAAGGCCGTCGATTCCACGCCTGGGGAAATCGGCTGTCGCCACATCGGTGTGGCCGGCCAGATGCAGCAGGATGGTCAGTTTCTCGGCCGCGTCGCGACCGCTGATATCGGCATCACTTGAAGGCTCCGCAAAGCCGCGCGCCACCGCCTCCACAAGGGCGTCGTCGAACGAACGACCCCGCGTCATCTCCGACAGGATGAAATGAGAGGTCCCGTTGACGATCCCAGCCCATGCTCCCCCGCCTGAAGCGAGCGGCCGACGAGCAAGAGTATTCACGCACGGCACACCCGCCAGTACCGACGCCTCGAAGTAGAGCGACGTGCCGTGTGCGGCCGCCAGAGACTGCAACTCCACGCCGTGTGCGGCCATCAGGGACTTGTTCGCGGTGACAACGGGAATGCCTGCCGACAATGTACGGGCCACAAGTGTGCGCGCGGGCTCGACTCCGCCGAGGACCTCCACGACCACGTCACACTCGTACCTGCTCCACACGTCCGGGTCGTTTGTCAGAGGCACCCCTAACACTGCCCTCGGGCGGCCGGGTTCGCGAACGAGCGCGGCCACACACGTGAGCGACAGTCCCGCTTCCGCCAGCCGGTCATCTGACGCCTTGAGCGCCTGGACGACGGCCTGCCCCACACCTCCGCACCCCAATAAACCGATGCGCACTTCCTTGACGACCACGCTCTGCAAGACGCTCACAGACACACCCTTCCCCTCTCATCACTCTTCAAACAACCTGGGAACGAGCGTGACTGCCGACGCGGACGCGAGCGGCCTCGTTTTATCTCCCCCGGTTTCGGGCAGGAATTAGCACCTGGGCGATGGCGCCTGGTTGCTGTGGTGTCGTCGGGCCTGATCCCTCAACCACTCGCGATAAAGGCTCACCACATGGGCGAGCAAGGGGAGAATATTACTAACATCTACGAATGTCAATACATGGATTAGTGTTATGTCCAGGGTCCAGGGTCCAGAGTCCAGGGTTCTGGGACTTGCCTCGCCGAAGCGCGAAGGCGGGTGGCTACCGCGCGGATGCGCGGAGGAAGATGTGCCAGGAGACGGGGCGGCCGTAGCTGTCGCGGAGATTGCGCGAGACGTGGTGCACCGTTACATCCGCGCCCAACGCGAGGTTGGCGCGCTTCAGCTTCACGAGACTCCGTTCGTACCCAAGAGTCACGGCCGCAACTGACGATGGGAGGTGGCGCTCCAGACCGGTGTCCCGGGCGTAATCGAAGTCGACCAGGATGAACCGGTCCACGATCTCTGTGCGGCCGTACACCGTGTCACGCGAGGTGACGTCACGACGGCCCTCGAGCAACCATCCGGCTTCGGTGTGATCGCTGCGATCGTTGCGACCCCACCCGGCAAGCCAGGCGGTGCGGCGCCCGTCGGGGCGGGCGCGATCGTATTCGAGTGACGCGGTTGTTCTCACAACGTCTCCCGGTTCGGTTACCTCGGGTTCGTTGACGGCGGCGGAGGAGACTTGCACTCTCCAGGCGCCCCGCAGCCACGCCAGGCGGCCTGAGACGGAATCCAGCGGCCCCAAATCAAGGCGCAGGCGATCTTCATCAGGCTCACGACCGTGGAACACGGACGCGTCCACCGTCCACTGCGATCGTCGGACGCCGGCGCTGATGACGCCGTGCGTGATGTGGGCAGAGTCGAGCATGTGGTGCGACAACGGTGCTGTCGGGTTCGGACCCGAAGATGGCCGGTGCATGAAGGCGGAAGGCCCCAGCGCAATGGCGCCGACAGGACCACCGGTCAGAAACAACGTGGTCTGTTCATTTGTTGACCAATCCAGACGGCCCTCCAGGGCCATCACCAGGTCGTGCGGATGCTGGTAGTCAAGCAGGGGTGCGTCGTCCAGGGTCTCGCCCACCTGAAGGACCTGTGCGGAACCCAGCCGGCGCAACGTCCATGGCTCGGCCGATAGCATGGTGTGGAAGGTCAGCCGCGCGCGGCCCGACTGGCGAGTGACCGAGACCATGCCCCAGTTCTGCGATTCGACTTGGGTGAAGTCGCGAAACTTGCGGTCCTGCAGGTTGAGGTTCAGGAACGCGTGGGCCCGGGCCGACCAGGTCCACCGATCGGACACAACCGGCGTGGCGTGATCGTGTTGGGCCAACGCGAGGGCCGGAGTCAGCAGGCACGCTGCGAGCGCCCACGCGCCGCAGTGGATCACCCTTCCGCCTGCAGGCCGCGCACGTCGAGCGCACGGGTAAACATCGTCAGCTTGCCTTGATCGTCCA
>JBKJQX010000161.1:0-2572 GCA_046594875.1 Vicinamibacterales bacterium | reverse complement strand
GCGAGCATTGCGAGTCCAGCCCAACGCTTTGTCACCCATGTTCATCGCCGGCAATAGTGCAAACACCGTAAGCGTCTGGGCAACACATCTTGCCTCGGCGGGTTACATCAGTTTGCGTTCGTCGCCGGCTGCCATGTGTGCGGCAGCAATTCGCCAATGCGGCTCGCGGGCTGGGTGGGCAGCCTCTCCAGAACGTCTTTGAGGTAGCGGTACGGATTATGGCCATTGAGCCGCGCCGATTGAATCAGGCTCATGACCGCCGCAGCCCGCTTGCCACCCCGCAGAGATCCGGCGAACAGCCAATTGGAACGCCCCAGCGCGATCGGCCGAATGCGATTCTCTACCCAGTTGTTGTCGATGGGCAGAGTGCCATCGTCTACAAAGCGCGTCAGTGCAACCCAACGACCAAGGCTATAGTCGATGGCCTTGGCGATCGCTGTTCCGTCAGTCGCCTTCTGCCGATGCAGCAGCAGCCATTCGCGCAATTTGTCGGTGATCGGCCGCGATTGTAATTGTCGTATTCGTTGTCGCTCATCGGAACTGAGGTCTCGCGCCTGCCGCTCGATGTCGTAGAGCGCACCAAACAATTTGAGGCCCTCTTCGGCTACTGGGCTCTGGTGGTTGACCCACAAATCGTTGAATTTCCGCCGCGCATGCGCCAGGCAACCAACCTCGGTCACGCCGGCGGCGAACAGCCCCTTATAGCCAGAGTAGTCATCGCAAACCAGCTGGCCGGACCAACCGTTCAGGAATTGCTTGGGGTGGGCAGCCGCGCGCGTCTCCGCGAAGTCGTAGACGACGGCGTGCAGCGAATCGAATTGCGTCGAGCTGTAGCTCCAGATATACGCGCGGTGCGTGCTGCCCTTGCCCGGCTTGAGCATCGCGACCGGTGTCTCATCGGCGTGCAGCACCGGACGGCCAAGCAGTGCTGCCTGCAGCGCATCGACCAACGGCTGCAGGCGCACCCCACAGATGCCAACCCATTGCGCGAGCGTCGAACGGGGAATGGCGACACCCGCCCGTTCGAAGATTCCTTCCTGGCGATACAGCGGCTGGTGATCGGCGTACTTCGCCACCAGTACCTGCGCCAGCAGTCCCGCAGTGGGCAATCCTTTGTCGATCACCTGCGCCGGTACCGGCGCCTGGATCAGCGTCTGGCACTTGGTACACGCCCATTTGCCGCGGATATGGCGCTCCACATGCACCACGCCCGGGGTGTAGTCGAGCTTCTCGCTGATGTCCTCGCCAATGCGCTTGAGCGCGCAGCCGCAGCGGCAGACCGTCCGTTCCGGCTCATGGTGCACGTCCACCCGCGGCAGGTGCGCCGGCAGCGCACTGCGCCGGGGTTGATCCTTGGTTGGTCGAACGTACTCCGGCGAGCGCAGCGTCGCCAACTCTGCCGCGATCGCTTCCAGATCGGCATCGATCGTCTCATCAAGCAGACTACGCTGGATACCGTGCAATTGTTCGCTGCGCGCGGCAAACTTCCAGCGCTTGAGTACGGCCATCTCATGGGTGAGTTGATCGATCTTCAGCTGCTTGTACTGCAGCTCGCGATCCTTGCTGGCCAGCTTGGCGATGAGACTGGTAGCGAAATCGCGCAGTTGCTGCGCATCCATCTGGTCCAGTTCATCGTGCACTTGCATGCATTCGATACTGCCATAGCGAAGCGCACCACAACAATAGTTTCAGGCCACGCGAATGGTTGCATTGGTACCGATGCGACACCATGGCAAGCCGATCACCAGTGCCTGCAATTGTTCACTGGTTATCGTCAGTCGTGCTTCGGATCCTGGGCTCGCCCAGACGAACCTGCCTTGATGCAATCGTCTTGCACACAACCAGATGCCGATCCCGTCGTGAACCAGTACCTTGATGCGATTGGCTCGGCGGTTGGCGAACAGGTAGGCATGATGTGCGCGCGCTTCACCGAAGACACGAACGACGTGCGCCAGTGCCGTCTCCGTTCCCGCACGCATGTCCAGCGGCTCCGTGGCCAGCCATGCGGCGTCAATCCGGATCACCGGAGCAGCTCACGCAGCCAGGCGGCGCAATCGGCTGCCGCCGCCACTGGCCAGCCGACCTTGACTACCGTCTCGCCACGGCGCAACTCGATCGTAATCTGCTGCGAGGTCTTGACCGAACTCGTTACCTGGATAGGAATGAAGGCGGGATTCTCGACGATTGGCCGTGCAGGCATCGCGCTAATCGCTTTGGGCCGCTTCGTCACCGCCGCGACTTCCTCGGCGACCACCCAGCGCCGCAACAGGTTCGCGTTGAGCCGATGCGCCAGAGCCACGGCGGACATCGACACACCGGGCTTGCGGCAGGCCGCAATCACCTTTGCCTTGAACTCTGCGCTGTGCTTACGCCGGCGCTGCCGACCGAAGTCTTCGTCTTTGGTATTCACGTGTCCACCATAAACCTAAGTGGACACGATCATCCTTGCTGGCGCCGGCTCAGGTAAAGATGACTTCCCCGGACGCTTACCAAGCAATGGCAGGAACGTCTGCAGACTTTCTTGAACGTCGGCAAGGGTGTCGTCGGAACGATCGGAGGAGGAAAAGCCAAG
>JBKJQX010000217.1:0-3127 GCA_046594875.1 Vicinamibacterales bacterium | reverse complement strand
TCGTGAATTACATGATTGCTGAGACGAGACACGGACTTTAAGGGTCCAGGGTCCAGGGTCCAGGGTCCAGGGTCCAGGGTCCAGGGTCCAGAGTCCAGGGTCCAGGGTCCAGGGTCCAGGGTCCAGAGTTCAGAGTTCAGAGTTCAGGGGATGAGAGTGAACGAGTTGAAGCCGGGGGCAATGAACGCCATTCAGACGTGCCTGAACGTGCAGCCGCACGAACGGGTGACCGTCATCACGGACCGCGAGACGCGGGAGATCGCTGACGCACTTATCGAAGAAATCGAGGGCGTCGGAGCGGCCTACTCCCTGTTTGTCCTCGAAGACGAAGCGACGCGCCCGCTGACCGACCTGCCGGCGCGAATCGCCGCAGACATGGAATTGAGCCAGGTCAGCATCTTCGCCGCGCGCGTGCAGGCCAACGAGCTTGGCTCCCGCATGCAGATGACCGACATCGTCAATCGACGTCGCATGCGGCATGCGCACATGGTGAACATCAATCGGCAGATCATGCTCGAAGGCATGCGGGCCGACTTCCACAAGGTGGATGACATCAGCGCCCGAGTCATTGGCAAGGTGCGGTCGGCGAAGAAAGTCCGGGCCACCACGCCCGCCGGGAGCGACTTCACGGCAGACCTCAATCCGGATTACCGATGGGTGAAAACCAGTGGGCTCATCTCCTCGGAGAAGTGGGGCAACCTGCCCGGCGGCGAGGTCTTCACAAGCCCTGGCGAAGTGAACGGGACGTTCGTCATCGATGGCGTGGTCGGCGACTGGCTGTGCGACCGCTACGGCAACCTCAAGGACACGCCGCTGACGGTGCGCATCGAGAAGAACCGTCTGGTGTCGGCCGAGTCGTCCAATCAGGCGTTGCGCGATGACTTCTGGGCCTACACGCACACGGATGAAAACAGCGACCGGGTGGGTGAATTTGCCATCGGCACGAACATCCAGTTGCACGAAATCATCGGCCACATCCTGCAGGACGAAAAATTTCCTGGCGTCCACATCGCGTTCGGTAACCCCTACGGCGCGCACACCGGCGCGGACTGGTACTCCTCCACACACATCGACGTGGTGGGCGCCAACTTCGACATCTGGGTGGATGACGAACAGATCATGGACCACGGCCGCTTCCTGATCTGATGCTGGCCTGGGCGCGCGACCGCTTCAACCAGGAGTTCACGGAAAGAGGGTACCGCGCGTTTCTGGATGCCGTCACGGCCGGCGCAGGCGTGCCGATCGAGTTCAGGCTCTCGGAAACACCCTGCTTCTTCCCATCGTCGTTGATGGACTCGCTGGTGGATGCCGCGCAGGTCATGACGCGGCAACTGCTCGACAACGCCGCGTATCGCGTGGCGGCCGACGCGATGGTCCCGGAACGCTTCCGGCTGGCCGGCGGCGAGACACTGCCGACGTGCGTGCAAGTGGACTTCGGCCTCGTGCGAACCGAGTCCGGAACCATCGAAGGCCGCCTGGTGGAACTGCAGGCCTTCCCTTCGCTCTACGGGTTTCAGATGTTGCTGGCGGAGACGACAGTCAACGGGGACGGGTGTCGATCTGTGGAAAACTCCCGCGGGGAAAAGACGTCGGGTGTCTTTTTCGGCAGCGAGGAGCCTGAAAAAGACACCCGACGTCTTTTCCCACCCGGAGTTTTCCACAGATCGACACCCGTCCCCCTATCGGCCCCGGTGTTCACCCCGTATCTATCCGGCTTGAACCATGATTCCTATCGGGCTTTACTCCGACACACCCTCGTCGGCCCCCACGATCCCGAGACCGTGGTCCTCATGGAGATCGAGCCACGGCGGCAGAAGACGCTGCCGGATTTCACGGTGACCGAGCAGACTTGGGGCATCCGTCCGCTCGACACGCGCGAGATCATTCGCGAAGGCCGCAGGCTCTTCTACCAGCGGGACGGGGTGCTCACACCAATCACGCGCATCTACAATCGCGTGATCCCCGACGAGCTGGAGCGGTCCGGTGCCCCGATGCCGTTCGACTATCGCGACGATCTGGACGTGGAGTGGATTGGCGGCCCCGACTGGTTCTTCCGGATCAGCAAGTTTTCAATCCCGTGGATCACGCATCCCTGGGTGCCCGAGACGCACTTCCTCTCGGACGTGCAGGCGATGCCGGATGACCGCGATGAGTGGCTGCTGAAGCCGCTGTTTTCATTTGCAGGCGGCGGCATTATTTTCAGCCCCACTGACGCCGACATCGCGGCCATCGCCGACGATCAGCGCCATTTGTATGTGCTCCAGCGTCGCGTGGCGTTCACACCGCTCATCCGCACGCCAGCCGGAGACACGCAGGCCGAACTGCGAATCATGATGGTGCGCGCGGGTGACGGCTACCGCGCGGTGATGCCGCTCGTGCGTATGGGCCGCGGCAAGATGATGGGCGTGGACCATAACAAAGGCCTTCGCTTCGTCGGCGCCTCGGCCGCGCTGATTTGTGAGGAAGGCGCTTCAATATTGAGGGTTGAGGATTGAGCGATTGAGGATCGGGATGGAACGGATTGCTGATCTAGGATTTAGGATCGGAATTGGCGGATTGTCCGATGGGAAGATAGCTGATCGCTGATGGCGCTGATGGCGCGATGGACAATTTCAAGGGACTGTCAGGAATTTTGTGTGCGGGGCTTAGCATGAGGAGTCCCAATGCCCCGATCCAAGAAGGTCCCCACGTCCGCTGAGGTACTGGCCCCCGTTCCCGATGCGATTCTGAACAGTTTGCCCCCGAGGGCATGCTCACCGCGAGCGACGTGGAGGCGGCGATGCGCCGCTTCAAGAAGGCGCTCCTGGAGCGCGCGCTCGGCGCCGAGCTCGGGCACCACTTGGCGCAGGAGGCCGACGGGGCGGCGCCAGCGGCGCCGCCCAATCATCGCAACGGCACGAGCGCCAAGACGGTGCTGACCGATGATGGGGCGTTCCCGCTCGCGATTCCGCGCGATCGCCACGGGACCTTTGCGCCGGTCTTGATTCCGAAGCATCAGCGCCGCTTCACGGGCGTCGACAACAAGATTCTCGCGCGGTACGCCCGCGGGCTGACGGTGCGCGACATCCAGGCGTTTCTGCACGAGATGTAATGCCGTCGAGGTGTCGCCCGATTTGATCAGCACCGT
>JBKJQX010000134.1:0-37922 GCA_046594875.1 Vicinamibacterales bacterium | reverse complement strand
CGATCCTCCAGCGTCTCATCGCCGCGCTTCACATGCACGCGCACCTGCCAGGGCCCCGCATCGCCCGCAGCGATCGGCAAGCGCACTTCCGCACCACGCGACCCCGTTCGCATCTTCGTGGTGCCGGTCATGCCGCTGGCGGTGGTTGGCGCCGGGCCGGCTGCGACTGGGCTCCCCTCACTGCTCGCGAACACCTCTACGTCGGCGCCTTCGTACCATCCGCCCGACGTCGCGGTCCCGCTCGGCACCTCCACCGCGACCGCCAGCGCGCCCTCCCGCACGGCACCCTGCACATGGACCACCACATCACTGCGGAGGCGCGCCAGTCCTCCCAGCGCGCGTTCGATGGGCGTGGGGCCGGCCGGTCGGGGCGGCGCGTCCGCGGCTGCGCGGATGGCCGCCATGTCGGCCGCACTCGGGGCCTGGTATTCGCGGCGTGCGCGAACCGTCTTGCCGGTTGATTTCAGGCGCACCTTGATCTCGCGGCGGCGCCCATCCCACTTCGTATTGCTGGTGTGATAACCCAGCAGATAGTACGCCGGCATGTCGTTCACGATTTTCTTCAGGCCCGCATCGATGTCGTTGACGTTGACCACCGCGATGCCACCCGTCTCGTCAGCCAACCGTCGCAGTGCCGACCCGCTGAATACCGATGACGATGCGGTCAGGCCCATGGGGCTGACGGGATGGATGGCCACGTTCATGCGCTTGGCGAGGCGAATCAAATCGTCATATCGATCGGGACTCTGAGACGGCATGTCGCGCCCGAGCAACTCGCACGTATCTACGCCTTGCGTCGGATTGTAGGTGCCGAGTGACAGCCCGGTGGTGCCAGGCATGGGCCGCGAAATCGGCGGCTGGCCCTGGGGCATCGACGAGCGCGACGAATTACCGCTCCCACCACCACGCTGGCCGCCCACGCCGGGCATGGAGTCGGAGACAAACACCAGGCTCTTGCGCTCGTCGCGCAGCGTGCCGAGGATGGCGATGATCCCTTCGAGGTCGCGATAGAGATTGTCCAGCCGCCATCGCTGGACGCTCCCCATCCCGAAACACGAGTACAGTTTCTGTTCGATCGGGTCCATTTCAAACGGGCTGCTGTGATCCAGGATGGAGAGGAACCGGCTGAGGCGTGCCTGTTCGGCTGGCGTGAACTTGCCGAGGACCATGTCGCTCGCCTCGTGGTTGGGCATCAACAGGCCGTACAGATCGCGCGGCCCCACTTCCCGGGTCAGCATGTCGACCAGGGGTTGCTGGATGTGGCGCGCGCTGGGGCGGCTCAGGCGGTTTACGTAGACCACGACCACCCGATACCGGGGATCGGCCGCGAGGCGGTACGACTCACGCTGGGTTTCCACCGACGGCGGATCGATCCCTGGAGACCATCGTTCGTATTCGATGTACTCGGCTGAATCGAGGCGCTGCGGCTTGCCGTCTTCGGTGATTTCGAAGTCTTCGGCGGCGAGCCCGCGCGTGATTGAGCCGTCCTTTTCGGTGGGGTAGGCGTCCACGCGCACGAAGTGGGAGTCGGTCCTGAACACCGGCAACTGACGTTCCGGAAGGGCCTGGCCCAGTTGCGGGGCGCCCGCGAGCGTGGTTGCCACGGCTGCCGCCACGCAAAACGCCATCAGGCACGCGACTGTTCGAACACCCACGTCGAACCTCTTTTCCAACGGGCTGGCTCCGTCCCAGTCTACCCGGATCGGTATCGGTCCAGCACGGCCCGCCGATCCCGGCGCATCGAGGGGGCCATCGGACCTCGGAAGTGGGCAGAAATAGGTATGTCGGCAGCCAACACGTGACGGCGACCAGCGAACCATCGCGCGAAACACTGGCGGCGAACTTGTTCCGCATGAATCAGGATGAGTCGCTGACTCCCGCGTTCGCGCTTTCGCGCGATATCATCCACCGATGACGCCCTATCCTTCACACGCTGACTGGCCTGTCCTTCGACGCGGTTCGCTGGTGATCGCCACCGCCCTGGTGGGAATCGCGCTGGCGGCTCCGCCCGCCGAAGCACAAGGTCCCAACGAAGCGGAAATCAAGCGCCACTTCGAAGGCAAACGCGTCACCCTCCGCATCGACATGCCCGGAGCGGCCGATGGCGCGGATGTCCGGGTGGACCGTCCTTTTGATGCCCAACAGCATGGCGACCGCCTGCGGCGTTTCGGCACGTCGATCCGCAGCGGCGAGACGGCAACGATCACGACAATCAAAGTCAAGAAGGACCTGGTCGAGTTCCAGTTGGACGGAGGAGGTTACGGTACATTCGGCGACGACACGAGCCTGTCCGTGAACATGCCGGACGTGCAGAAGAGTAACCGCGAGAAGGATCTGGAAGCGGCAGCCAAACGGGAGACCGACGCCACAAGAAAGCGGGAACTCCAACGCGAACTCGACGACATCCGCAATGCACGGGAGCGCGAGAATCGCCGCATCGCCATCGACCGATCATTTGCGGAGGAACGCAAGCGCGCGCTGGTTGCTGAACGACGCCTTCAGGGCGGGTCGCGCTTCAACGTGCGGTTTGCCGGCAACGTCCCCGCGACGCTGAATCCGAATGACATCATGTCGGCGCTCGGGGAATTCGTGGATTTCTCGCCGGTGCCACAGGGTGGCAATGAGGCGCAAGGAGGCGCGGACGGCCTGCCGCGCAAGGGCATGCTGCGCATCGACGCCGAACGACAGTTCGGTCGGCCGGTGTCAGTATCCGAGCGGCGCGAGGGCACACTGCGCGTCGTCACTGTTGTGTTCACTCGAGGCGATTCACGCATCACGGCAGACTTCGTTGAGGACGTGATGATTCGCTACACCGTTGCCTCCCGCTGAGGCCGCGGCAGCCCACCTTTAGCCCAAAGCCTACCCAGGTCGGTAGCGATCCAGTACGGTCCGCAGATCACGACGAATCGAGGCCGCCATGGGGCCTTCGCGATGGATGACCCAGTCGAGGATCGAACCGTTGAGGGTGGCGTGCACCGCGCGGGCCAGGCGGTTCGTATCACACGGCCCCAATTCGCCGGCGGCTTTGGCATCGCGAATGAGTGACGCGATGCCCGCCCGGAAGCCAAGCGCGCCGGACCGCGCATGCACGAGGAAGTCTGTGTCGGTGAGGTCGATTTGCAGAAACGCGAGCGAGCGGGCCACCTCGTCGGGCGTGGTGCCCATCACAGTCATACAGTCGGCCAGGCCCAACAGCGAGGCCAGCGGCGACCGATGGGTGGATCGCAGTCCGCTGAAAATGTAGACGTGACCGCCGGCCACGTCGGCGGCGGCCGCCAGCAGCAGCGCGCGTTTGGAGCCGAACCGCTGAATCAGTGATGCCGCAGTCACATCGGCTTCGCGTGCGACATCCGCCAGCGTCAGTTTCGCCGGCCCCAGCCGGGCGATGGCGCGAAAGGCGGCCTGGAGGATCTGGATGTCGCTGTTTTGGCGGGGGCGTGGGCACATGGCCGTGATTATAAACGGCCATTCAGTTTTCGCTTGATTTATAAATGTTCATTTAGATACGATGCGCCAGGAGGCGCACATGGCAGCAGGAACGACACGGCGGGTGCGGTATCAGGTGGCGGCCAGTCTGGACGGATATGTCGCCGGACCCAACGGTGAGGCTGACTGGATTCCGATGGATCCGGACATTGATTTTGGCAAGCTGTTTGCGCAGTTCGACACGCTGCTCATGGGGCGGCGCACGTTTGAGGGCCTGGTCGCTCAAGGGCAGTCCGGCGGCGGCGCCTTTGGGATGAAGACCGTGGTCGTGTCGCGCACGTTGAAGCCGGCCGATCATCCCGGCGTGACCGTGTTGGCCGACGGGCTCGCAGAGGCCGTCGCGGCCCTCAAGGCACAACCAGGCAAGGACATCTGGTTGTTTGGCGGCGGCCAGTCGTTCCGCAGCCTGGCCGAGCTGGGCCTGGTCGATCGCGTTGAGGTGGCCCTGGTGCCGATCCTGCTCGGAGGGGGCATCCCTCTCATGCCGGCGCCCGCGCCAAGGACGCGGTTGGTGCTCGACGGCCAGCGGCACTACCCCAAGTCGGGGATCATGCTGCTGGAGTACGCGGTGGCGTGACGCGGCATAAATATCATTTCATAATTCATTCCATAGATATGATAAATCTGACTATTTCAGGGCGTTAGTAGCCATAAATGACATGCTAATATTGTTTCACGATGGCAACGATTTCAGGCGAACTTGCCCGAGGCGTGCTGGCTGCAGCTGACCTTCGACAGAGGCTTGGCGTGTCGCCGAGCACCCTGATGCGGGCGATTCATGACGTTCGGGAGCAAGTGGTGTCTGTTGGTCGAGGCCGCGCGACCCGCTACGGCTGGCGGGAGACGTGGCCGACGCTGGGCACCACACGATTTCCCATCTTCCGCATTCTGGATACCGGTGTCGCACATCCAGAAGGGGAACTCTTCACGTTGGCCGCCCGGCAGTCGGTGTGGATGCCCCGTGGTGAGGTGTCTGAGGGGCTTCCAATCGCGTTGGCGGATGCACGACCGTCGGGCTTTCTCGGGCGCCACTTTGCGGCCGCGCACGCGGACTTGCGGCTGCCGGAGCGATTGATGGATTGGTCTGACCATCACACGCTGCATGCGATGTCGCGGCGCGGCGAAGACCTGCCTGGTCACTTCATCATTGGAGAGGAATCGTTTGCCCGTTGGCAGGCGCTCACTCATCCAGCCAGCAGGCGCGACGACTACCCTGCTCTGGCGGAGGCGACGATGGCCGGGCATCCCCCGGGGTCATCCGCCGGTGGTGAACGTCCCAAATTCGGTGCCTTCGTTGACGAGCGACATGTGCTCGTGAAATTTGCCACGCGCGGTGAGGGGGTGGCCCAACGATGGTGCGACCTGCTGGTGCTTGAAGCGCATGCGCTGGCGGTGGTGAGGGCACACGGGATTGATGCCGCGCAGGCGACGCTTGTCGACAGTGACACCCACTACTTCCTCGAGAGTGTCCGTTTCGATCGCGTCGGCGTGCGCGGCCGTCGCGGCGTGTTGAGTTTGGCCGCGGTGCATGATGACCCTGCAGACTCGTGGGCGCGCGCTGCGGTGCGCCTGGACGATGCCCGACGTGTGTCTCGCGAGGAGGTGCGTGCTCTGCGTTGGCTCGACGCGTTTGGTGCACTCATCGCGAACACGGATCGCCATCCCTACAACATCGTGTTCTTCGACCACGATGGCGACATCCGGCTCGCGCCTGCGTTTGATCAAGTCTCGATGTTCTATGCGCCAACGGCCGATGGTCAGCTGCCCACGCGTGTCTTCACGCCTCCGCACGCATCTGCCGACACGTTTGATGTGTGGGACGACGCGCGTGCTGCCGCCCGTGAGTTTTGGGGCCGGGCGAGCGACGACGGGCGGGTGTCGGAGGAGATGCGACAGATCGCCGCAGCGAATGCGGCACCTACCGGGCGATGAGTGTCATCGCCTGCATCGCTATTCTCGCCGGCTCGCCTTGGCGTCCGGGGAGCGCTTGTCGGGGACGCCGTAGAACACACCCGTGTTTGGATGCACCCAGATCGTCTGGGCTGACCCCTGGACGCCAGCCATCCGCGCGTCGTGCCCGAGTGCGATGAGCGCCTGAAGCGTCTCAGGAGGCACGCCATTGGCCTCAATCGACAGGCGGTCGGGCAGCCACTGATGATGCATGCGCGGCGCGGCCACGGCCTCGACACCAGTCAGGCCCCATGCGGTCACGCCAAGCACGACGTCGAGCGACGTGTTGATGATGGTGCGCCCGCCTGGTGATCCCGTGACGAGCACCAGTTTGCCCGACCGCGCTACGATGACTGGCGTCATCGAACTCAGCATCCGCTTGCCTGGCGCGATGAGGTTGGCGGGCGTGCCGATGTCACCCGTCAGATTCGTTGTCCCGGGCTTCTTGTTGAAGTCGCCCATCTCGTTGTTGAGGATGAAGCCCGTACCCGGCACCACAAGGTGCGCGCCGTAGCCACCCTCGAGGGTGTACGTGTTTGACACCGCCATGCCGCCGCGGTCCACCACCGAGAAGTGTGTGGTCTCATCCGGCTCTGCGGCCGGCATCGTGACGATGTCCTTCCCGAGTTCGGCTGACGACGAGGCTTTCGTCCGGCTGATGGAAGTGATCTGTTCACGGGCGTGTGGCTTGGAAATCAGCGTCGTCACCGGCACGCTGACGAAGTCCGGGTCGCCCAGGAAGCGGGCGCGGTCCAGGAACGCTCTGCGGCGGGCCTCGGTCGTCAGATGAATTGCCTCAACCGAGAGCCTGGGAAGCTTCTGGATCTCCAGCGCTTCGAGCATGTTCAGCATTTCGATGATCGCCACGCCGCCCGAACTGGGGGGCGGCATCGAGATGATGTCGAAACCGAGGAATGTGCCTCGCACCGCCGGCCGTTCTTTCGCTTCGTACGCGGCCAGATCGGCTTTGGAAATCACACCACCGTTGGCGGCCATGTCCTTGTCGATGAGGTCAGCGATCCAGCCCTTGTAGAAGGCGTCTGGGCCGTCAACGGCAATGGCGGTGAGCGTCTTTGCAAGATCCCCGAGGACGATGCGATCGCCCGCCATCCACGGAGTGCCGTCGGGCTTGGCGTACGCCGCCACCGAACCCTTGAACGTCTTCATCGGGCCGGCCACTTCGCGATTGAGTCCGCCGGCCAGTGACGCCGACACGGCGAAGCCCTGGCGCGCGAGGTCTGCCGCGGGCATCACGACGTCTTTCCACGGCAACTTGCCGAAGCGCGAGTGGGCCAGCGCCAGGCCGCGTACGGTGCCTGGCACACCCGGGGCCAGATAACCTGCGGCCGTGAGGTTGCGGGCGATTTCACCTTTCGCGTCCAGATACATCGTCGGCGTCGACTTGCCCGGCGCGCGTTCGCGATAGTCAAACGTGGTGGCCGCGCCGTCGGCCGTTCGCACGATCATGAAACCGCCGCCGCCGATGTTGCCGGCCGTCGGGTAGGTGACAGCCATGGCGAATGCCGTGGCCACCGCCGCGTCAACAGCGGTGCCGCCGCGTGCGAGTACTGCCGCGCCGATGTCGGACGCGATGTCCGACGAGGAGACAACAACGCCATCTTTGGCGGACACGCCAAGGTCGGGCGCTTGTGCTTCTGGACGCAGTCCCGACGTGAACGACAGTGTGATGGCGAGTGCGAATGTGCCGACGAGCGACGTGTTCGTGTTCATAGCAATCTCCCCGCGCGCCGAGTCTACCGTAGTAATGAACTGGGGAAGTGGGGAACTGGGGAACTGCGGAACTGGGGAACTGCGGAACTGCGGAACTGGGGAACTGCGGAACTGGGGAACTCCCTCGTAGCTCGGCCTGGGTCTCAAGGCCGAGACCTGGGTTAACTGGACCCTGGACCCGCCTCCGCCAAGGCTACGGCGAGGCAAGCCCTGGACCCTGGACTTATAATCTGGCGCAACAGGAGATGCCCGTGACTCAGTCCGCCAGACGTACCGCTCTCGTTCTTGTTCTTACCTTTGTCTCAGCCTACGCGTGGGTTGGTGCACAGGCGCCGGCGAAGAAGGCCCTCGGCGTTGAAGACTACACACGCTGGCGCACTATCAGCGGCCAGGAAATCTCCGGCGACGGCAAGTGGATCACGTACGGATTGGCGCTGACGAACACCGCGCCGACCGAGACGAAGCCTGTCCTTCACCTGTTGAACCTGGGCACGAATCAGGACGTGGAGGTGGCCAACGGCACGGGGGGCACGTTCTCGGCCGACTCACGGTGGCTGGCCTATCAGGTGGATCCCAGTGGTGGCCGGGGCGGGCGCGGCGGGCGTGGTGGCGCGGCCGCTGGGGCACCTGCGCCAGCAACGCCCCCGCCCGACGCAACGGAGCCTGCCGGCCAGGCGGCACGGGGCGCGGCAACCCCGCCTGCGCAACCGCGCCGCGTGGAGTTGAGAAATCTCGAGACGGGCGCGATCAAGTCGTGGCAGGACATTCAGTCGTTCACGTTTGCCGCGAACTCCAGCCATCTGATCCTGCGGCGGCGACCGCCCACGCCGGCCGGTGGGCGCGGTGCTGCGGGCGCCGAAGCCGCGGCTCCCGCCGCGCCGGCAGCAGGTGCCGCAGCCACTCCAGCCGGCCCCCGCGGCGTCGACGTCGTCCTCCATAACCTGACGACCGGCCGCGATCAGCTTCTGGGCAGCGTGGGCGACATTGCCTTTAATCGCCCGGGCGACCTGCTCGCCTACACCGTGGACGCCACCGTCAAGGATGGCAACGGACTGTTCGTGTTCGACACCCGGAGCGGGCGTATCACCACACTGGATAACGACGCCAAATCCTACAACCGGCTGACGTGGAGCGACGATGGCACGGCTCTGGCGGTGCTCAAAGGTGCCGATGTGGAGAAGATGCGCGAGCGCGCCAATGTGCTTGTCGCCTACCCGGCGGTACACGCGGCGCTCGGCGATGCAACCGCACTGCCTGTGATTCTGGACCCGGTCAAGGCGTCCGGCCTTCCCAAAGACTGGGTCGTGAGCGACCGCGCGGCCATCTCCTGGAGCGACGACAACAAGCGGGTGTTTTTCGGGATCAAGGAGCAGGTGGAGGCGTCTGACTCGGCCACGAGGAAAAGCACCGACGAACTCGCCAACGTGGATGTCTGGAACAGCGCGGACGAGCGCATCCAGTCGCAGCAGATGATTCGCGCCGAAGCGGATCGGAACTTCACCTTCCAGACCGCTCTCGACGTGTCGGCTTCAAAGGTCGTGAGGTTGGCCGACGAGACGATGCGTGAGCTGGAAGTGGCGCAGGACGGCCGGTGGGCTGTGGGCCGCGATACGCGCGGGTACGTGCACGACTACAAGCGCCCCGCCGCCGACATCTACCGTGTGAACACGTCCACCGGCGAGCGCACGCTGATTCTCAAGAATCAGTTGATCGGCGCGCACGTGTTCGGGATTTCTCCAGACGGACATCACTTCCTGTACTGGAAGGACAACAAGTTTCAGGAGTACGACCTGGATGCCGCAACCACCCGCACACTCGGCGGCTCAAGCGCGGTCAGTTTCGTTGACATGGAGTTCGACCACCCCGGCCCGAAGCCGTCGTACGGTCTGGCCGGGTACTCGAGCGACGGCAAGTCGGTCATCGTGCATCATCGGTACGATCTGTGGCAGTTTCCACTCGACGGCGGCGCGCCAAAGAACATCACCAACGGCGTGGGCAGTAAAGGCGAAGTGCGGTTCCGCTACGTGCGCACCGAGCCGATCGACCCGCTCGCCGTCGGACCGCGCGGCACGATCGACCTTTCCAAGCCCCTCACGCTCTCGGCCTACGGCGAATACACGAAGAAGGCCGGGTTCCATGAGCTGGGCACCGATGGCTCTTTGAAGGAAGCGGTGTTCGAGGATGCAGCGTTCAGCACCCCGACCAGGGCGGCAAAGGCCGACACGTTTCTGTTCACGCGGCAGACCTTCACGGAGTTTCCCGACCTGCGCGTGTCTGGTCCCAACTTCAAGGAGTCGAAGAAGATCACCGACGCAAATCCCCAGCAGACCGAATACCAGTGGGGACGCCGCGTGTTGTTTGACTACAAGAACAGGGACGGTGTGCGGCTGCAGGGCATTCTCGCGCTTCCCGACGACTACAAGACCGGCGAGAAGCGGCCCATGCTCGTGACGTTCTACGAAAAAAACTCGCAGAACATGCATCGCTACAGCGCGCCGTCATACCTCACCGGGATGGGCGCCATGCCAATCCAGGCCTTGAGTCACGGTTACATCACCATGTTGCCCGACATCCACTTCAGGACCGGCTCATCGCACAGCGACATGCTCGAGTGCGTGGAAGCCGCTGTAAAGAAGGTCATCGAGATGGGGTATGTCGACCCGAAACGCATCGGCGTACACGGTCACAGCTACGGCGGTGAAGGCGCGGCGTTTATCGGGACGCGTTCGAAGATGTTTGCCGCCGTCGGCATGGGCGCCGGCGTGACCGACCTCACATCGGACTTCAGCCAGAGCTGGGGTTGGACGTATCAGGTGAACGGCGGCAGCGGCGCCAACGGCAACGACTACTACATCTATGGCCAGGGCCGATGGGGTGTGTCTCCCTGGGACGACCCCGAGCTCTACCGTTTTGAGTCGGCGCTGACACATGCCAAGGACGCCCCTTCGCCGTTCCTCATCATGCACGGCACGGCCGACCCGACGGTCTCGTTCACCGAAGGCATGAACTTCTACAACGCGCTGCGCTACAACGGCAAACGCGCCGTCATGCTGGCGTATCCCGGAGAAGGACACGGCCTGCGCGGCATGGCCAACCGCAAGGACTTGACCATTCGGTACTTCGAGTTCTTCGACCACTACCTCAAGGGCGCGCCCGCGCCGAAGTGGATGACCGACGGCGTGCCCTTCATCAACAAGAAGTGATGTGACATGACACGAATTCGAATCGCGCTGCTGTTCGCCATCGTTGCGCTCGCCCACCTGACGGGAACGGCCGCCACCCAGCGGCCGCCTCTCGCCGAGGTGGACATTGTGGACATCGCGCTGCTGGTGAAGCTCGAAGACACGCGGCAATACGATGAAGTGGCGCTGACGCGACTCCTGCAGTCGAAACATCCCGAGGTCAAACGCCGGGCCGTGGTCGCGGTCGGCCGCATCGCCGACTCGCGCGGAGGCGTGTTGCTCCAACCTTTGCGGCGTGACGAGAACCCGGACATTGTCGCGACCGTCGCCTTCGCGACCGGGCAACTGAAGGACCCCGCGGGTGTCGCCTGGCTGGCGCAGATGCTTCTGGCCAACCCCAACACTGGGGTGGCGTTTGAGGCAGCCCGTGCGCTCGGGAAGATTCGGACCCCGGAAGCCTGGAAGGCGCTGGCCCAGTACCTGACAAACGCGGGCCGTGGCGCCGCCACCGAAGGCGTCGTTGGCGAAGCACTGCTGTCGATGGGGCGTTATCCCACCCGCGAAGACATCGCGCCGATCGTCCGCTGGGCGGCATCCACCAGCGTCGAAGTCCGGTGGCGCGCCGCATGGGCCCTGTTCCGCCCGCGCAATCCTGCCGCCGTTCCGACCCTCCTGAAACTCAGTGAGGATTCGTCGCCCGATGTCAGATTCTGGGCGATGCGTGGTCTTGCTCTGCCGCCCGCGCCAACATCGACTCCTCCCCCCGGAACGGCGCCGCCCGCAGCCGCCGCTGACATCGTCGATCGCGCGGCCACCGCCGCACGTCTGCGCGCTGGCACCAAGGACGCCGATCGTCGGGTGCGCACCGAAGCGCTCCGTGCGCTCGACGGGTACGACGATGAGGAGTCGTTTGGCGTAGTGCTGGCCGCACTGGACGACCCGGATACGTGGCTGTCGGTGTCGGCGGCCGAACTTCTCGGCCGGCACAAGGGTCGCGTCGGGCAAGTGGCGCCACGTCTTGCAGCGGCGACTGCGGCGTCGAAGCCCGCCGCGCTTCGCCTCACGGCGTTCACGCCGCTCACACAACTGGCACCCCCATTGGCGCTTGATGCCGCAGCCACGTTGTTGCGTGACCCGAGTCTGGCCATTCGGACCGCAGCAACGCAGGCACTCCGGCGTATGGGCCCCATCGGCCAGCAGTTCCTCGATCAGTTGGCCACCGACCTGACGATGAAGGAGTTGCTCATTCCGGCGCCCCCAGCGGGCCCAGGCAGACAAGCCGGACCAAGCGCGCCGCAGGCCCCTTCACCAACGCGCACCGATGCCGACTATCGCGCGATCGTGGAGCGTTGGATCGTGCCTGCTTACAACGGCGCGGCGGCACCGCGCGCCGTGTGGACGACACCCAGGGGTGACATCGAATTGGAACTCTATCCAGGCGAATCGCCGCTGGGCATGGAGGAATTTGTTCGCCTCACCGAGTCCGGCGCCATCGTAGGCACGGTGTTCGGCCGTGTGGTGCCGAATTTTGTGGCGCAGCAGGCGACCATTCGTGGCGCCAATCGCCTGCGCGACGAAGTGAGTCGCCTGGGACTCACACGCGGCAATCTCGCGTGGGCGTCGTCTGGGCTCGATACCGGCAGGGCCGGCTACACACTGGGCAGCACACCACAGCCGCACAACGAGGGCGACTTCACGGCGCTTGGCCGCGTGGTCCGTGGCATCGACGTGGTCGATCGGCTCGAGATGGGTGATGCGGTGACCGCGGCGCGGATGGTGAGGTGAGCGCCATACTCACCATCGCGCGGCAGTCGCCGAACGATGTGGGGATTCGTCAGGTGTTTGTGGCGCTTGATGGTGAACCGTTCGCCGTGTTGCTCAACGGCCAGAGCGTCACGAAGGACGTAGCCTCTGGCGAGCACGGGATGCGGTTCCACAACACACTCGTCTGGAAGAACGTGCCCCTCGACTTGAAGCCGGGCGAGCACGCGCGCTTCCTCGTGACCAACCGCGCCGGGTGGGGCACCTACGCGCTGGTCGCCACGCTCGGTGTTGGCCCCATCTACCTGAAGGTCGAACGCGAGCAGTAGCGTTACGATGTGAGTGTGCTTTCGTCCCCGGAACACGTCGCGGCTTTTCTGGTGGCGGTGTGTTTTGCCGCTGGCCTGAACGTCTACGGCACCGTGGCTGCGCTCGGCCTGGTGGCGCGCGCAGGGCTCGTGGTGTTGCCAGGGGACCTGGGTCTCATTCAGAGCTGGTGGGTGATTGGTGCCTGCCTTGTGCTGTTCGCGATCGAATTCGTGGCCGACAAGGTGCCGCTGGTCGATCTGGTCTGGAACGTCCTCCAGACGTTCGTTCGCGTGCCGGTGGCGGGACTCCTCGCCTACGGCGCGCTGCCTGCGCTCGACCCGGGTTGGCAACTGGCGGCTGGCGCGGCCGGCGCCACACTCGCACTGCTGGCGCATTCCGGAAAAACCACCATGCGGGCTGCCGTCAGCGCGTCACCAGAGCCGGCGTCGAACATCGCGTTGAGCCTCGCCGAAGACGGCGCAGCCCTGATCCTTGTGTGGTTCGCCACGCAGTATCCCTATGTGGCGGCCGCGATGGTGCTGGCCATCCTCATCTCGCTCGCGTTTGTCGTGCGCTGGATTCTGCGTCGGCTTCGGAAACTGACCGATTCACGGGTCGCCTAACCCCCCGCGTACTGTTACCATTCCACCGGTTTCCCGTCTCGAACGTCTTTTGGAGGTCCTGTCATGAAACGGATGCGCCGCCGCGTCGTCCTCGTCCTTCCCCTGGTTTTTGTCGCTGCCGTGTTTGTGCCGATCTCGGCGCAGAACAGCAGCAAACGTGCCATGTCGCTCGACGACATCCTGTCGTTTCGCGCGATGACCACGGCCAGTCTCTCGCCCGACGGCAAGTGGTTCGCCTATCGCGTGGCGCCACTCGAAGGCAACAGCGAGGTGATTGTGCGCAGCACGTCAGGCGCGCAGGAATGGAAGTTTCCGGCTGGGGAAGGCGCCGGCCCGATGTCGTTCTCTGACGACTCGATGTGGTTTGCGATGTCCACGTCCCTGACGCGGCAGGAGGCCGAGGCGGCCCGCCGTGCGCGGCGGCCGATTCAGACGTCGGCCCTCATCGTGAACCTGTCGAACGGCGAAAAGGTGAGCGTGCCCAAAGTCCGCCGCTTCGCCTTCAACGGCGAGATGGGCGGCTGGATTGCGATGCATCGGTACGGTCCCGACGCCGCCGCTGGTGCCGGTGCAGCGCCGGCAGGTCGTGGCGCCGGCCCAGCGCCCGCCGCTGATGCGCCTCGTGATACGCGACCGCGCGGCACAGACATGATCCTCCGCGAGCTGAAGACCGGCACTGAACTCAACGTCGGCAACGTCTTCGAGTTCGGCTTCAACAAGTCGGGCAAGTTCCTGGCGCTGAACATCGACGCCGCTGACCAGGCCGGCAACGGCCTGCAGATTCGCGACATGTCGGCCGGCACCATCACCTCGCTCGAAACCGACAAGGCATTTTACGAGCGTTTGGCGTGGACGCAGGAAGGCGACGCCATTTCGATGCTCAAGGGCACCGACGACCGCGCCTATCGTGAGCGCCTCTTCTCGGTCATGGGCTTCACCGGATTCGGCAGCGGCGCCCCCAAAAAAGTGGTGTACGACCCGAAGCAGGACAAGACGTTCCCCGCCGAAATGTCGATTAGCGGCAACCGTGCGCCGATGTGGACCGAAAACCGCGACGCGCTGATCTTCGGCATTGCCGAACTCACCAAGGTGCCGCGTCCCGCGGGCCGTGGCAACGCGGCTCCCGCCGAGGGCGCCGAAGCCGCCGAGCCGGGTGCGCGCGGCGCAGGACCGGCGGCCGCTGCTCCGGATCCCGACGCCCGGCCCAACCTGGTGGTGTGGCACTACAAAGACCCGCGCCTGCAGTCGGCGCAACGCGTCCAGGAAAACCAGGACCGCAGCTTCAACTACGTGACCATGTATCGACCCGGCGACAACACGATGGTGCGCATCGCCGACGATGAGGTGCCGGATATTCAGATTACGGGCCGCGGCCAGTGGGCCATCGGCACCAGTGATGCCGCCTACGAACTGATGGCCAACCTCAATGGCCAGAGCTTCCGCGACGTCTACGCGATCGACACGAAGACCGGCCGCAAGACCGTGGTGAAGAAGAACCTGCGCTGGACCAACACGGCGTCACCGGATACGACAAAGTACCTCTACTACGAGAACAAACACTTCCATGTGTTCGATGTGGCCACCGGTGTGGCTCGCAACATCACGGAAAAAGTGCCGACGTCGTTCATCAACGTCGAAGACGACCACAACGTCGTTGACCCGCCAACGCAGGCGATGGGCTGGACATCCGACAACCAGTACGTCCTCATCTCGGATCGGTGGGACATCTGGAAGGTGCCGGTGGCTGCCGGTGAGGCGCCAGTGAACCTGACGGTGAACGGCAAGAAGGATTCGATTCGATACCAGGGCCGCGTGCCCGGGATCTACCAGAACGAGCGCGGGATCGATCTCTCCAAGCCGCAGTATTTCTCGGTGATGGGTGAGTGGACCAAGCGCGCCGGCTACGGCATCCTCGAACCGGGTAAGACCGGTCTCAAGATGCTGCTGTGGGAAGACGCGGCAATCACTGGTCTGCAGAAGGCCGAGAAGGGCGACACCTGGCTGTATCGCAAGGAGACTCCCACGCAGGCGCCGCAGGTGTACGTCACGGACGCGACCCTCACGGCCGGCCGCAAGGTCGTGGACATGACGCCCGAGGCCGAGTCGCTGGCATGGTCGGCTGGCGCCCAGCTCATCGAATTCAAGAACGACAAGGGCGAGCGCCTGCAGGCGTCGTTGTACCTGCCGGCCAACTATGAAAAGGGCAAGTCGTACCCGACGATCGTGTACATCTACGAGCGCCTGACGCAGGGCCACAATCAATACGGCCGGCCGACGACCAACGGCTTCAGTCGTCAGGCCTACACGAGCAACGGCTATGCCGTGCTGCAGCCCGACATCAAGTACTACATCAACGACCCCGGCATGTCAGCCGCGTGGACGCTGCCGGCGGCCGTGAAGGCGGCCGTGGCGACCGGTGTTGTGGACCCGAAGCGCGTGGGCCTGCACGGCCACTCGTGGGGTGGGTACCAGACGGCGTTTACGATCACGCAGTCGGATGTGTTTGCCGCGGCCATCGCCGGTGCGCCGCTGACCAACATGATCAGCATGTACAGCATCATCTATAAAAACAGCGGCGGCACCAACGGCTCGATCTTCGAGAGCAGCCAGGGCCGCTTCACCACGGGGCCCTGGGCGAACTGGGAAGCGTATACGCGCAACTCGCCTGTGTATCACGCCGCCAAGGTGAAGACGCCGCTCGTCATCCTGCACAACGACCTGGACGGCGCCGTGGACTTCACGCAGGGTGTGGAGTACTTCAACACTCTGCGCCGCCTCGAGAAGCCAGTGGTCATGCTGGAGTACCCGGGTGAGAATCATGGTCTGGCGCGTCCCGCGAATATGCAGGACTACACCGTGCGCATGAAGGAGTTCTTCGACCACCACCTCAAGGGCGCGCCAGCGCCCGACTGGTGGAAAGACGGTGTGCCGCGCCTCAAGATGCAGGAAAACCTCGACGGTCGCCTGAAGGCGCGCGAGGACGAGAAGAAGAAGGCGACGACAGCAGGCGGCGGCGGAATTTAGCGCGGCGTCGCGCTTACCGTCCAGCGCGGAGGTCGCGTGTGGCCCGGTCACCATCACCGATGGTGACCGGCACACCCGATGCGACCAGCGCCTTGAGGAACTCCACGTCGTTCTGCATGCCTCCCTCGAAATCCGTGACCAGGCCAACGACGTAGCTGCCTGGGGGCAGAGTCGCTGTATACCGGCCGGCAAGATTGGCGCGGGTCGTCACCACGCGACGGGATCCAGGCCGCCAGTGGTCGGGGTCACTGCTGGCCACGACCACGGTGTACTCCGATGGATCGTAGTCGGCGCCTGGCGTGATCAGGCCCGACAGCGTTGAGGACCTGTCGGAGACGAGTACCTGGATGCCCTGAATGTCTTCGTTCCCCGAGACATCGAGATAGCTGTCGAGCAGTTCGACGCCTCCGAGTCGCGCGGAACGCACCGGCAGCGATGCCGAGAGGACGTAGCGGCCCGGCGGCACGTCCTGAATGGTGAAGCGGCCGGATGGGTCAACCGGTGTTGTCGGGAGCGCACCCATCAGCGGGGCCTCGCCGGGCGCATTCGCGATTCGAACCGTCACGGTGGGTGGGGAGGCCTGTTGGCGAATCATGTCGATCGTCAGCTGCCCTGAGACGCTGCGCCCAGGCCGCAGGTCGAGCGTGACTGGAACGGACATGTCGTCGGCCACGGTCACGGTGGTTCGCGCGGTCAACCTGGGCTGCGGTACGCCGGCCGGCGCGATGCCTGAGGGCGACGGCGTGTTGGATTGAGTGATGAGGCTCGCGACAACGGTGTAGGTTCCCGGCTGAAGGTTCGCAATCGTGAAGCGCCCATCCGGGTTGACTGATGCGCCATTCGTCGATCCGGTGAAAGGTTCGTCATACGACATGATCTGCACCCGGCTCGGCGCTCCCTGTGCCGCAGGCATGTTTGTGACCATTCCTGTGATCGTCGCAGCCCGCAGTGGGCGCACCTGTATGTCGATGCCGGCATGTTCATCGCCGCCCACGACCGTCACGCGAGTGCCCGCGTCAAAGCTGATGGCGCTGGGCGCATAGGTCGGCAGAAATCCGGCCGGCTGCGTGATCGTCCGCGGCGCCGGGGCGGGGATGCGCACCATCGCCGGTTGTCCGGCCGTTCCCTGTTGCACCGCACCGCTCGCCACGGCGCGATCGATTTGGGCGGCCTCCTCGAGCGCCATGTCATTGTCGAAGTTCGTTTGCGGCTGCGCCGACACCGCATAGGTGCCTGGCTGGAGACCGTGCATACGATAGACACCACGGTCATCGGTGGTTGCACTGTTCTGTGGCTGCATGCGCGAACCATTCGCAGACGGCATCATGCGCCACACCTGCACGCGCGAATTCACGAGTGGCGCTCCATTGTCGTCATAGACCGCACCGGTCACGACGCCACCGCGCACCATCTTGATGTCCACTTCGACTTTTTGCCCATCAACCACTTCAAATGGTCGCCCTGGGCCCGCCGGCTTGCGCTGGCCCGCGGCGCCGTTCAGGTAGGACCGATGTGACACCGTGAGCTGATACTTGCCGGCCGGGAGGTTGCGAAACGCGAAGTTGCCCTGCGCGTCTGTGATTCCCGAACGGCCGGCATTTGTCATCTGACCGCCGGAGACCGTTGTAGTAACGCCGGAAGGCAAGGTGACCGACATACCGGCGGCCACGCCTCCTGACCGCCCCGTCCCAGAGCCGGCGCCGACCGGTGGGGCCTGAGCGCTCAGCGACAGGCCGAATGAGGTCATTCCGGACAAATTCAGCCTGGCCTGCGCCACCGGCTGTCCGCTCTGCGCGTCCACAATCCGTCCCACGACTGACGATGTGCCTACGGGGACCTGCCGGAGTGTCGATTGCTGCGGAGCGTCGCGCTGCTGACTCCGCAGGCTCACCCCGGTGCCGACCAGACAGGCCAGTGCGGCGCCACACGTGACAACGCCAGTTCTCAGACGCATGTGAACCTCCCGCAGTGGTTGGACACCGAGTGTAGCCGGAAAGTTGGGCGCACCCCGTGCCACAATGCCCGGCACCGGACATGAGCGGTTCCACCAGACGTGAGTTTCTCCAGTCAGCGCTTGCGATTTCAACCACCGTGGCCGCCGGGGGAGCGTGGGCCGGTTGTGGAGGGCGACGTGGGGGCCGTCGTCCCCACATCGTCCTCGTCATGTGCGACGACCTCGGATACGGCGATGTCGGATTCACCGGCGCGACGGCCTACACGACGCCATACATCGATCGCATCGCACGCGAGGGCGTGGTGTTGCGTCAGGCGTACTCTGCGGCGCCGGTGTGCTCTCCGACGCGTGTAGCGTTGATGACCGGCCGCTACCCGGCCCGCGATCCCGCCGGATTGCACGAGCCGCTGACCACTCATCCAGTTGGCCTTGCGGCCTCCCCGGCGACCTTGTCGCGCGTGCTGAAAGACGCAGGGTACCAGACCGCGCTCGTGGGCAAGTGGCACCTGGGCACGGCTCCGGAGCACCATCCGCTCGAGCACGGTTTCGACGAGTTCTACGGATTCCTCGGCGCCGGTGGCGACTACTTCACGAAGGAAGACTCGGAGTATCGGCGCCCACTGTTCTTCGATAACCACGATCCGGTCACGACCGACGGCTACATGACCGATTTGCTGACCGCGCGCGCGGAAAGGATCATCGCCACGCGCTCTGAGGCGCCGTTGTTTCTCAGCCTCCAGTACAACGCGCCCCATTGGCCGTGGCAGGGGCCGGCCGATCCGCATCGTCCCTCCGTTGACGACTGGAAGGCCGGAGGGTCGCCCGAGGTGTATGCCGCGATGATGCGGAGTCTCGATGACGGCGTGGGCCGGGTGCTGGCGGCGCTTGACGCCGCGGGAATGTCGAACGACACGCTGCTCGTGTTCACGAGCGACAACGGCGGCGAGCGGTTTTCGCATATGGGCCCGTTCAGCCACGCGAAGATGACGGTGGGCGAGGGAGGGCTGCGCGTCGCCACCGCGGTGCGCTGGCCGGCGCGGATTGCGGCCGCCAGCCACTCTGATCAGGTGGCGGTGACGATGGATTGGACCGCAACGTTTGCTGCGGTCGCGGGCGCGCCGATCGTGCGGCCTCTTGACGGCATCAACCTCGTACCGGCGCTCACCGGCGCCCCGTCAGTACCCCGCACGTTGTTCTGGCGCGTGACGCAACGGCGTCAGCAGAAAGCCGTGCGGCACGGCGATCTGAAGTACGTCGAGAACGAGGACGGGGCGCACCTCTTTGACGTGGCGGCCGATCCTGGGGAGCGCACGAACCTGCTCGGTGCAAGGGCAGAGGCCGTGGCCGACCTTCGAGGCCGGCTGGCCACCTGGGAGTCTGAGATGCTGCCACCCGCGCCGCTCGAAGAGCGCTACCGGTAAGAAGACGCATGTCGGAATCGTCCGCGCCTAGAAAAAGATAAAGTGCCTGCCGCCACCGCCGCCGAAGCGGGGATTCACGACGCTGTTGAAGATAGAGCCGAAGCTGTAGCTGATGCCGAAGCCAATGTTGTAGCTGTGCCCGGTGGCCAGTTGCCGGCGGCGCAGCAAGACCTCTTCGGGCGTTGCCCCGCCCTTGCGCAGCGAGATTTGATCGCGGATGCGATCGTAGCCGCCATAAAAATTGAAGGAAAACCCCTTGAACAGGCGAACGTCCGCGCTGGCGTACGTGGAGACGCGATGCCGCGAGGGTTTGTTGAGGTGCTGCGAGACGGTGACGCCAGCGCTCATGGAGCCCCAGGGCTGACGCAGGCCAAGTTGCGTGTTCAGCGAATGGTCGGGCACGGTCTCGACCTCTTTGTCGAAGATGGTGATGTCTTTGTAGTCGTAGTGACTGGCGCCGATGGTGTAGAGCGTAGTCAGGGTTCGCCGGGACGACTCGCTGTAGGGAAAGAAACTGAACTCCAGGCCCGGCGCCACGGTGAAGACGCGATCGCTGTTCGAGAAACTCGAGTGCGAGACGGACGCGCGACCACCGATGGACCACCTTGGTCCCAGGCTTTTCACCACAAGAGAGTTGACGCTCCAGCTTTCCGACGTGCTTTCCACCTGTCCGCCGTCCTCTTCGCCGAGGTCAAACACACTCTTGTTGTAGTTGCCGTTGGTGGAGAGGCTGATCTTCCACGCCTCGGTGGTGCGGTTGGCCGAGAAACTCAGCCGGTACGAGCTGAAGTTGGCCGACTCTTCGCCGTCGCGACTGCCGTCAAGGTTTGTGCGGAAGACCCAGTAGTTCCAGGGGTCCTTCGCGGGCAGCGCGGTTTTCGTCTCGGTGGGTTTCACCCACTGCACATCGAGTTGGGCACCCGCCGAAGAGTCCACCGCATATGACGCCACGCCCAGTTTGAAGATGCGCGTGAACTCCTTGCGGCGTTCGTCGCTCGTGGAGGTTTGCGCGGTGGTGAACGTCAGTGTGCGATCGACTTTATCGAAGCGGCCCAGGCCAATGAACTTTGCAGTCCACGCGGTGCCACCGCCGCCTGTGCCCTGAGTGGTGACCAACAGGTGAAGGTCCGCGACCGTCCGGTCTCGAACATAGTCAACGAACTGGACGTTCTGCCGGAGGTACTCCGTGTCGCACTCATAACAGTCGACAAAGACCCGGAGCAGTTGTGGCTCGTTTGGCGAAGGCTGGCCGGTCTGGGCGCGCGCAGGGCTGGCGAGGGCACTGCAAATGAGGTACAGCAACGCCAGGAGCGTGGGTCGGGTTGTCATTAATGGGGGTTAGACGCGTGCGTTCATCCCCGGTTTGGTAGTGACCGATACCGAACGATCCGGCATCCGTCGACTGAAGGCTAGGCTTCGGCGGCCTTCGTGGCCTTGGTGGCCTTCTTGCGGCGGGTGGCCTTGGCCTTCTCCGGCGCGGGTTCGCTCGAAGGGGCCAGCGCCACCATCGTCGTCACGAACCGCTTGAGGCCGTGGTTGTCGAAGTCGATCACCGTGTGATGCGTGTCGGCATCAGTGACCGTGCCCGGTCCGTAGTTTGGCTGTGACACTCGCGCGCCTTTTGAGTACACCTTCACTGAGGACCTCCGAAAACCAACCGCAGGGTCGTGCCTGAAAAACGAATGACCCGGTCGCCCATGGCGACCGGGTCTTGCCAAATATGCCGCGAGGTGTTACCAGCGCGGTTCGCGACGACGGTTGCCGCCACCACCGCCGGCGCCGCCGCCGTAGCCGCCCCCGCCGCCGCCCCCGAACTGGGGCTTCGGACGCGCTTCGTTGACGGCCAAGTTGCGGCCACCCATCGGCTGCTCGTTGAACTGCTCAATGGCCTTCTGCGCATCCGCATCAGTCGCCATTTCGACGAACGCGAATCCGCGCGCACGGCCCGTGGCGTTGTCGCGGACAACGTTCACGGTGTCAACGGCACCAGCCGCGCTGAACAAGTCACGAAGCTCGTCTTCAGTGGTGGTGTAGGGGAGATTACCGACGTACAGTTTACGACCCATGATCGACTCCTGCGCCAAGACGACCCCTGCGGGCCGGGCGCCTCATCAGGCTGAATGCCCGATCAGTTGCTCGCGGAAGAACAGCCGGAACGGACTCCCGTTCCACTTGCGTAGGCGATCACGTGGGGGTTCTGATACCAGGACTTCCAACGCGGGCATAGCTCGGAGGCCAACCTTCAGCGGAACCCACAGACTAGCAGGGTACGGGGGACAATGCAAAAGGCCCTCTAATTAATGGCCAAATGTCACAAATGACCGAAATGGCGAAATTCTGGAACCTGCCCTCCTGTCATCTTTCACTTGGTCTCTCGACCCCGGGACCCCGGGAACCCAGGACCCCGACGCGAATCCCGCCACTCCGATAGGATCACAGGCGTGATTTCGTTTTCCAACATTTCCAAGCAGTACGGCAAGCAGCTCCTGTTCGTGGAGGCCAACTTCCAGCTCAATCCCGGTGACAAGGTGGGCCTGGTTGGGCCGAACGGGTCGGGCAAAACCACCCTTTTCCGCATGATTGTGGGCGAAGAGAGCCCGGAAGAGGGGGAAGTGACGGTGCCCCGAAAGCTGACCGTCGGCTACTTCCGCCAGGACGTTGAGGAAATGGAAGGCCGATCGGTGCTCGACGAGGCCATCGCCGGCAGCGGGCGCCTGGGCGACCTTCACCATGAACTCGAGGCCCTGCAAGTGGCAATGGGGGACCCGGCCCGGGCCGACGACATGGACCGGATCCTGGAGCGTTTCGGCGAGGTGCAGGAAGAGTACGACCACCTTGGTGGCTACGGCCTTGAGAGCCAGGCTCGCGAGGTGTTGCACGGCCTGGGGTTCAGCGACAGCCGGATCGATGGCGATGTGGGCGCCTTGTCTGGCGGCTGGAAGATGCGCGTGGCGATGGCGCGCGTCCTGCTCGGCCGCCCCGACGTCCTGCTGATGGACGAGCCCACGAACCACCTTGATATCGAGTCCATCATCTGGCTCGAGAGCTTCCTCAAGTCCATGCCGGGCGCGTTGTTCATGACCTCGCATGACCGCGAGTTCATGAATCGCATTGTGTCGAGGGTGGCAGAGATTGATGACGGCGAGATCACGGTGTACGCCGGCAACTACGATTTTTACGAACGGGAGCGCGCGGTCCGCGACGCGAACCGCGAGGCGGCTTATGCGCGACAGCAGGCGATGCTGGCGAAAGAGCAACGCTTCATCGACCGGTTTGCCGCGCATGCGGCCAAGGCGGCCCAGGTGCAGAGTCGCGTGAAGGCCCTGGACAAGATCGAAAAACTCGAACTGCCGAAGAAGCGGAAGCTCGTGGACTTCGACTTCCGCCAGCCGCCGCGGTCTGGCGACAAGGTCGTGATGGTCGAAGACCTGCACAAGGCCTACGGTTCCACCGTCGTGTACGACGGCTTGACGATGACGATTCAGCGCGGGGAGCGTTGGGCGGTGATGGGTGCGAACGGCGCAGGCAAGACCACGTTGCTCCGAATGGTGGCCGGCGCGCTGGAGCCCGACTCCGGGCAGGTGCGCATTGGCGCCAGCGTGCAGATGGGTTACTTCGCGCAGCAGGCGCTGCAGTTGCTCAATCCGGATCGCACCATCTGGGAGCAGGCGCAGTACGACTTTCCCGGCGAGACGGTGGGCGCGTTGCGCGGCCTGCTCGGCGCATTCCAGTTCTCGGGCGACGAGGTGGAGAAGAAGATTCGGTCACTGTCGGGCGGCGAACGCTCCAGGCTCGTGTTGGCCCGCATGCTCATGTATCCGCCGAACCTGCTCGTGCTCGACGAGCCCACGAATCACCTCGACCTCGCGACCAAGGACATGCTGATCAAGGCCCTCAAGAATTTCGAGGGCACCATGATCTTCGTCTCTCACGATCGATCATTCCTGCGCGGATTGAGTACGCGTGTGCTGGAGCTGAGCGGCGCCGAGCCACACCTGTTTCCGGGTTCGTACGTGGAATACGTCGAACGCACCGGCCACGAGGCGCCCGGCATCCACGCCTAGTCTGGATCTGGAAAGGCGCGCCTCAATTGAGGGTTGAGGATTTGGCGATTGAGGATCGGGATTGGACGGATGGCGGATTTCTGATTCTTGATGGGAATTGCGGGATTGCCGGATTGCCGGATCGCGGAATGGCCAGGTTTTGCGATTGCGCGATGGGGATCGATCCGGCAATCGCACAATCAGCGACCGGCCATACCCCACTCCCGCCGTCCGGCAATTGCCATCCGCAGTCCTCGATCAGCAATCCGCCCAATCCCGATCCTCAATCGCTCAATCCTCAACCCTCAATAGGAGTGATGTTATTGAGTGGCGCTGCTATTTCTTCCGCCCCTTGACAAACACATCTATCCCCTCCGGCCGGCCGTTGACGAAGTCGAGCCGGGTGAGTCCGTCGGGGGTCTGGCGCACCACGGCCGGAATCGATGATGTGGTGAGATACCAGCCTGCAGGCAGCACCACGGAGTTGCGCGTGCGGCCGAGGTTGCGCTCGAACACGAGGTCCGCGCCGTCGAGCCGGTAGCTCTCAGGGTGCGTGTACGTTTCCGTGATGCGAAGGCGAATGGACTGACCCGCCTTCACCGGCGTGAAGTAGATCACCACCACCTCGGTCTCAGGCGTCACCGTGCCGGCGTCGATCTTCGCGGCCGTGATCGCCTCGCCCTTCAGCGTTTCGTGCCGCAACACCTCACCGGTGTCGAGGATGTAGGCCGACGGGTTCGATACACGCGAGCCCGTGCGCACGACGTTGACGTACTTGTCCACGCCGGGACGCGTCTCCGTGTAGTCGTGGTACAGGCTGAACGCATTCGTCGTCGGCTCCTGCAGGAAGTAGACGATGTCGCGATCCTGCGTGGCTCGCTCGGTCAGGCGCGCACGCTCGGTCGGCTTCTGGCCGGCCGGCTCCCAACTCCGCGCGTTGGTCAACGCCTTCGGCGCGGCTGCGACGCCCGTCGGTGCCCCCGCCCTCATCGTCAGCGTCATCGTGGCGCTGCCCGGGATCTGGTGCATGTAGCTCACCGCAATGCGGCCGTCGGCTTCGGACAGGATCTGCGCGGGCACATCGCTCGAGAGCAGTTCGTAGCCGGCGGGGAGCACAATGGTCCCGCGCGGGGCCCGAAGGGGCAGTGTGAACGTGGCCGCCTGACCGGTGCGCCTGAACATCTCGGTGTTGCCTGCGTCCAGTTCAAAGCGTAGCCGCCCTTGTCCGTCCTTGGGCACGGGTCGCGCGAGCATCACGCTCAACGCTGCCGCGCCCGACGCGCTGGCTCCGCCGCTTGGCATGCCCTTGACGACTCTTAGGTTGGCCATGGGTGTGCCAGACATGAGGTCCGTCACCTTGAAGGCCAACGCCTGCGTCCGCGGCCACAACGGCAGTGTGTATTCCTTCGCCCCAGCGGTCGTCACCGCCACGTCATAGGTGAACTTGAAGGTGCCGGTGTCGGGCGACATCAGCTCGACGCGCGTGTACGCATCCTGCTCGCCAGCGAGCGGCGCCTGCGCGCTGAGGCTGACAGAAGCGAGGATCAATCCGGCAATCACTTTTCTCATTGAGGTGTCTCCTAACACGCGCATCCTGTGGAGCAGCCTCGCTTGGTGGCGAGCGCCGCTTCAAGTCTGATCGCTGTCGGCGTCGTTGCAAGTCCGCCGAGCGAGGTGCAGCGAAGTTCGCGGGGCATCTGCCCGGCCACGCGCCGAGCCGCGTCAACGACTTCATCGAAGGGAATGAGCGGGTCGTATCCGGCGAGCGCCATGTTCGCGCACGAGGCCGCGTTGCTCGCGGCAATCACGTTCTTGCCCAGGCACGGGGCTTCCACGCGACCGGCGACGGGATCACAGATGAGCCCCAGCATGCTTTGCAGCGCCATGGACGACGCGCCGAGGGCTTGCTCGAGGGTGCCATCCGCGAGCGTGACCAGTGCCGCTGCAGCCATCGCGGCCGCCGATCCGCCCTCGGCCTGACAGCCGCCCACTTCGGCGGCGAACGTCCACTGGCTCGCAATGAAGAGTCCAATCGCGCCCGCCGCCAGCATCGCACGCGCCATGTCTTCTTCAGACTTGCCGAGTTCTTCCGCGAACGCGATACACGCACCAGGCAGCGCCGCGCACGCGCCGGCGGTCGGGGCGGCGACGATGACGCCCATGGAGCTTTTGACTTCCATGAGGGCAGTCACGTAGAGGACGGCGCGCCCAAGCGCGCCGGTGTTGAGCAGCCGGCCCGCGTCGAGCTCGCGCTTGAACTCGCCGGACTGGTGACCGAGGAGGCGGTCTTCATAGGTCGTGCCCGCGATGCCTTGCGCAATCGACGCACGCAGCAACCGCACAATCTCCACCATCTTGGCGAGGACCTGGTCTTTCGTCAGGTCGCCGCGCGCCATCTCGTACTCGACCGCCCACTCCCAGAGGGGGCGCGAGTGCTGCTGCGAGGAGGCGAGCGCGACAAGTTCGGCGGCCGTGGAGAACGGCACCTTCAGGTCTGCGCGCGAGCCCACCGGCAGCACCGGTCGCAGGCGATGCAGCGTGAGGCCGGGCGCGAGCCGCCGGAGCTCGGCCTCAACCTCGGCATCTGCGCACTCCTGCGCCCGCACCTGCACCAGCCGCCGAGCTCCCGACGAAATCACCCGCACGTCGTCTATCGGCATCAGTGACTGCACGAGCGTGGCCACATCGTCGCCCAGGCCGTCCACAAATATCAGCGTTTCGAAGTAGTCACCGCCAATCGACACGTCGAAGCCGTCGATGTTCGTGATTTCCATCATTCCGCCACCCGTGGAGATCGCGATGACGGTGTGGTGTTGACCGTCGGTGTTCTCGAGCGTCAGGCGGTAAGTGTTTGGGTGCGGATCGCCCGCATCCACCACCCCTACATCGAAGGTCATTCCCGCGGATCGGAGCGCCTCCACCGACGTGGGCACACCATCGTCTGCCGCATCCATGCCGAGCAGGCCGCCGCACAGGCCCATGTCGGAGCCCTGGCTGTCGTGTGTGGTGGGGAGTGAGCCCTGCCGGTCCATCTCGAAGAGCACGCGGCTGATGTTCGCACCCATCAGATCGCGCGCCAGTCGTCCGATGCGCAGCGCCGCCGCGCAATGTGAGGAAGACGAGCCGCGCATGACCGGGCCGATGACGTCGTTGAAGATGCTGACCTGCATGAAAGCGAGTATAGCGTCCAGGGTCCAGGGTCCAGGGTCCAGGGTCCAGGGTCCAGAGTCCGGAGTCCAGAGTCCGTGGGGATAGACTCTCTGCCATGGAATTTGGGCGATCTTTGCTTTCGTTGTGGCCGCTGGACCCGGCGGCCACCTATCTCAACCACGGCACCGTCGGGGTGGTGCCGATCCGGGTGGCCGAGGCGCAGCAGGCGTTGCGGGCGCGTATCGAACGGCATCCCGCCAAGTTCATGTTGCGCGACCTGTGGACGTTCACCGGGTCTTCCACCGCTGGTCCCACGTTGATGCGCCAGGCGGCGGCGGAAGTGGCGGAGTTTGTGGGTGCGCACGGCGATGATCTTGTGTTCGTGGACAACACGTCTACGGGCGTGAACGCCGTCTTGCGGTCCACGCCGCTCGCGCCTGGCGACGAATTGGTGGTCACGGATCACATCTATGGCGGCTTGCTCACGGCCGTGAATTACATCGCCCGCACGAGTGGAGCGACGGTGAGGGTGGTCGAGATGCCGTACCCGGCGTTCGACGCGGCACTGGCGGTTGAGCGCATCGCGGCGGCGGTCACTCCGCGCACCAAACTGGTCATGGTGGAGCACATCGCGGCCGAGAGTGCGATTGTGTTTCCGGTCGCCGACATGGTGCGCGTCTGCAAGGCCAAGGGCGCGACGGTGCTGGTGGATGGTGCGCATGTCCCCGGCGCGCTGCCGCTCGACGTGTCAGCGATCGGCGCCGACTACTACGTGGCCAATCTCCACAAGTGGGCGATGGCGCCGCGCAGCAGCGCGTTCATGGTGGTGGCGTCCGAGCATCAGGCGTCGTTGCACCCGCCAGTGATTTCGTGGGGCCTCGACCAAGGCTTCACGCAGGAATTCGACTGGGTGGGCACCCGGGATCCTTCGCCCTGGCTCTGCGCGCCGGATGGCATTCGGTTCCTTGAGCAACTCGGCTACGACGGACTCCGCGAGTACAACCACGAGCTCGCCTGGCACGCGGCGCAGTACCTGACCGGTGAGTGGGGGACGCCGCTGCAGATCGATGAGTCAGCGGTTGGGTGCATGGTCAGTGTCATGACGCCGGAGTCCATCGGCACGACCAAGGCGGACGCCGTGCGTTTGCGCGACCGCCTGCTGTTCGAGCACAACATCGAAGTGCAGGTGCATGCTCGCGTGGAGCGCGTCTGGGTGCGTGTCTCCGCACAGGTGTATAACGAGACTGCGGATATCGAGAAGCTCGCCAAGGCAGTCAGATAGGCTCACACGAGGCATGAAGGTTCTCGTAGATCTCACCGCGCCCGTGCGACGACGGGACTACCTGACCACCGGGTTGATTCTGGCGTTGGTCAAGTACGCCGGCGACGTCGTCATCTTCTGGTTCCTGGCCCACTGGTTCTGGACGCCGATGCACTACGTGCAGTCGGTGTGGTCGCTCCTGACCAGCGCTCAGGGCGGTCACCAGGGCCTGGTCTTTGCCCTGGCGTTGTGGACCCTGCCGTTTATCTGGGTGGGATTCACCCTGTCGGTGAGGCGCGCGAAGAACGCCGGCCTTTCCGAACTCACGGCCATCTGGTTCTTCGTACCCTTTGCAAATTACCTGATGATGGCTGCGCTGTGTCTCAGCCCCGATGACAGGCAGGCAAGGGTCGCAGATGGTGAGCCGTCGTCGACCACCGAAAGGACACAGTCACGGCTGGTTGCCGCGACGCTTGGGATCTCTGCGGGACTGGCGATCGCGCTGGTCATGGTCGGCGTGTCGGTTCTGTTCCTGCGGACGTACGGCGTCGCGTTGTTTTTCCTGACGCCGTTCGCCATGGGAGCCGTCACGACTGCGGTGTTCAACGCCCGTTTCCGATCCACCGCGTCCGAGACCATTGGCGTCACGCTGGCCCTGTTCGGCTTCACGGCGGCCGCCATGACGATGCTGGCCATCGAGGGGCTCGTGTGCCTGTTGATGGCCCTTCCCCTGGCGATTGGGCTCGGTCTGGTCGGCGCCTTGTTCGCTCGAGGCTCGTTGCGAGACCGGCCGCAGTCGCTGGGCCTCGTGTCGCTGTTGCTGTTTCTGTTGCCGGTGTCGGCATTCGTTGAGCCGGCACGAGGGCCCGTGCTGCATGAAGTGCGGTCATCCGTTGACGTTGACGCCTCGCCGACGGACGTGTGGCAACTCGTCGTCGCGTTCCCGGCCCTTCCCCAGCCGACCGACTGGATTTTCACGTCTGGCATCGCGTATCCGACTCAGGCGCGCATCGAAGGTGCCGGTGTTGGCGCCATCCGATACTGCGAATTCTCGACCGGCGCGTTTGTGGAACCCATTACCGCATGGGAACCTGGCGTGCGGCTTGCCTTCGATGTCATTGCATCACCACCGCCACTGCGCGAATGGAGCCCGTATCGCCAACTCGCCCCACCTCACCTGGATGGCTATCTTCAGAGTCGGCGTGGAGAGTTCAGGCTCATCGCGCTGCCCGATGGAAGAACCCGCCTCGAAGGCAGTACGTGGTACGAACTCAAAGTGGGACCGGACGCGTACTGGAGGATGTTCAGCGATGCGCTGATCCGGCGCATCCACCTGCGGGTCCTCAACCACGTCAAGGTCCTGGCCGAGGCCAGTCGTGGGGATTGACAGATCTTGGACAGCGGGTTGAGTATGGGATCGAGGGTTTATGCGACGACTTCCTGTGTGGCTCATGGTGGTGGCCCTGACGGGCGCCGTAGCCGCTTGCAGTCAGAATCCGGCCGGGCCGTCGGGTGGAAAGTCGTCTGTGCCCGCCAACTTGTCCACACTGGTGGACGTGCCCATTGCCATCAGTGTTACAGACGGTCAGGTGGGCACCTGGAACTACGTTGGCCAGTCGGTGACGATGCCGGCGGGGTCGAGCTTCGGGAACGTGCATTTTGCGTGGTATCACTACAACCCGCGCGGCGAGACCACCGCGTTCGGTCGCATTTATGTACTCGATCGGGAGTACCTGGGTCTGCCTGGCAACCTGAGTCCATCAACGCCCGGGTTTCTCGCGCGCTCGGAACCTGAAAAAAGCGGGATGAGCAACGCGCAGGGTTCGGAGTACACCTTGCCGACAAGCCTGACTCTGGCAGGGAACACGAAGTATTGGTTCTACACCGACACGCAGGGCGCGTTCGCGAACAGTTTCGACCTGGACATTTACGCGGGCGGCAACATGTGGCACACCGGCTACTTTGGACTCGCGTTCTACAAGAGCAAGGCCAGCGGCCGCATGGTCAATGGCGTGTTCGTTCCCGCGCCCCCAGGTGTGACCATCGACGCAAACTTCCGCCTCCGCGGCAATGCACGATAGCCACGGTCAGGTTTCACACGAGGCATGAAGGGATGAAGGATCTTTTCTTGTGAGGAAGCCCCTTCAGTCCTTCATGCCTCGTGTAATTAATAAACTCCCTCAGTGACGCTTGTCTGCAGCTTCGAAAACGGCCGCACGTTGCGCACCCCGTCCCACGGGTAGGCGTCGCACGGGGGTTCGCGTTCTGCCTCATCGCGTTCGAGGAAGCGCGGAATAAAGAACTCCTTCGTCAGTGTCGTGAGCCGCACCCGGCCTGTGTGGCCGTACGGGACCAGTTTCGTCGGATGTTCCGGATCCACCACTTCGAGCACCGCCCGCGGAATCGGCGGGTAATAGATGATCGCGTAGTTGTCCTTGATGTCGAAGGGCTTGTGCGTGGCCAGGCCCATCAGGGTGTTGCCGTAGGTGGGCGCGAAGAAGATGCCTTCGAGCACTTCCTCGCGGACCCAGCGGTGGAACTGCGGTGTCATCTCGGTGCCGCCACAGAAGATGCCCGTGATGCCCGCCTTCCTGAGCGAGATTTTCTCGGCCAGTGCCTCGAGCAGTTTGGGCGTGATGAACATGCACTTGATGTTGTCGTGCGCCTTGAGGAGCGTGAGCGCCTGATCGATGACGTGGCGTTTGTACGCCTCGACCTGGTCCATCTGCCGCGACTTGACTAGCTTGATCACCCAGCGTGGATCCAGGTCCACGCAGAATGAGATGCCGCCGCGGTGTTGGGCGAGGTGCTCGACGGCCAGCCGCAGGCGCCGGGGCCCCGACGGCCCCACCATCAGCCAGTCGCTGCCCTTGGGGAAGAACTCGTCGGGCAGCGTGTCGCTGAAAATCTCGTAGTCGATGCGGAAGTCGTCGATGGTGACGCGCGATTTCGGGACGCCTGTGGAGCCGCCTGTCTCAAACGTGTAAATCGGCCGATTGGCGTAGCCCTTGGGCACCCACCGGCGGACGGGGCCCCCTCGCAGCCATTCGTCCTGAAAAAAGCCGAATCGATCCAGGTCTTCGTACGTCCGGACCTCCTTGCGAGGGTCCCAGTCGAGTTTCGAGGCGAAGTCGAGCCAGAAGGGAGTGCCCGTCTCCGGACTGAAGTGCCAGTGCACGATTTCACGGACATGCGCATCGAGCGCGTCCTTGGTCTGAGGCTGCATCCCGACAGCCTACCATCGTAGAATTCCTTCATGGTGCACATTCCCCTCATCCGCCGCGGCAAGGCCTATCGCAGCATTGATGTCGCGCGAATTGCCCACCACGCCACCCGGGAGCCAGTGGCCGAAATCAGCCAGGCCAATGTCGGCCTCATTCGCCGTGACTTGCTGGCCCAGGACGCCATGCGGGCATCCCTGGCCCAGCATTCGGTCGCGCGCCTGATGGACATGACGAAGCAGGCTGCCCAGCACTTCCTGCACGACACGCTGCCCGTGGGCGACACTCTTCAGTCGCCCGACGACTACGTGCTTCAGCTCTCTGCGACCACCGGCATGCCGCACGTGATGGTGCGCCGCAACATGCAGCGCATCGTGTCGGTCATGGAGAACCTGCCGGAAATCCTGCGGGGTCTGACGCGTGGACTCGATCTGGGCATCCTCGACCACGGTTTCGGCGAGGTGAATGGCCAGGCGTTCAGTTTTTATCCCAACGCGAAGTCGCTCGGCGTGGTGCTGCCGAGCAACTCGCCTGGCGTACACGGCTTGTGGATTCCCGCCATCGCGATGAAGACGCCGCTGGTGCTTCGCCCGGGCGGTACCGAGCCGTGGACCCCATTTCGATTGATCCAGGCGCTGATGAAGGCCGGCGTCCCCGGCGATGCGTTCAACTATTTCCCCAGCGATCACGCCGGCGCTGGAGAGATCGTACGGCAGACCGGCCGCAGCATGTTTTTCGGTGACGTTGCGGCTGTGGGATCGGTCGCGGGCGATCCGCGCGTCGAACTGCACGGCCCGGGATACAGCAAAGTACTGTTCGGCGCGGACCTGGCGGGCAACTGGCCCGAGTATCTCGACCTGATCGCCGGGTCCGTGGCCGAAAACGGCGGCCGGTCCTGCGTCAACGCGTCCGGCGTCTGGACGCCAGCCCATGGCCGCGAACTGGCCGAAGCGCTGGCGGCCAAGCTTGTGGCGATTGCGCCTCGCGCGGCGGACGACCCTGACGCTGAGATCTCGCCGTTTGTGGACGCCCGGGTCGCCGAACGCATCTCGCAGCAGATTGATGCTGGACTGCTGGAGCCCGGCGCCGAAGACGTGACCATGCGCCTGCGCAAGGGCCCACGCCTCGTGACGGCCCATGGCGCCACGTTCCTGCTGCCTACGGTCATCCACTGTGCTTCTTCCGATCATCCGCTCGCCAACCGCGAGTTCCTGTTCCCGTTTGTCTCGGTGGTGGATGTCACGTCGGAGCAGATGGAGACGATGCCCGAGTGTGCCGGGGCCACGCTGGCGGCCACGGGGCTGACCAACGATCAGGAACTCATCACCCGCTTCGTGCAGTCTGACCTCATCGGCCGGTTGAATCTCGGTCCACTGCGCACCAACCGCATCGCCTGGGACCAGCCACACGAAGGCAACCTGTTCGATCATCTGTACGCGCGGCGCGCATTTCAGTTGGCGAACTGAGCAATGTACCAATTGGCCAATGAGGCAGTGGGGCAATGAAGTTCGACCTGGGGTGCCCGTGAAATTGTTGGTGCTCACTGCCGGCGCCGCTGAGATGTATTGCGGGTCGTGCCTGCGCGACAATGCGCTCGCAGCGGCGTTGATGGCGCGCGGACACGATGTGGTGTTGATGCCCATCTACACGCCGACGACCACGGACGAAGTCAATGTCAGTCAGGGTCGCGTGTTTTTTGGTGGCATCAGCGTGTATCTGGAACAGAACGTGCCGCTGTTTCGGCACACGCCGGCGTTGCTGGACCGGATCTGGGATTCGTCGGCCGTCCTCAAACTGGCGTCCAAGCACCAAATCAAGATCGATCCCACGTTCCTCGGCGAGATGACGGTGTCGATGCTCAAGGGCGCCGACGGCTATCAGCGTAAGGAAGTGGACAAGATGGTCCGCTTCCTCCGGCACGAATCGGCGTTTGACGTGGTGAACTTGCCCTTTGCGCTGCTGATTGGTCTCGCCAAGCCGCTCAAGGACGCGCTCGGCTGCCCGATTGTCTGCACCCTCCAGGGTGAGGACCTGTTTCTGGATCAACTCCACGAGCCCTGGAAGGCACAGGCGCGAGAACTGATTCGGCAGGCGGTGCCGCATGTGGACCACTTCATCGCCGTGAGCGAGTACTACGCGAAGTTCATGGTGCAGTACTTCGGCATTCCGCCTGAGCGGATCAGCGTGGTGCCGATCGGCATCAACATCGGCGGTCACGAAGCTGCTCCCGTGCGCACCGAGCCGCCGTACACCATTGGGTTCTTTGCGCGCATCGCGCCCGAGAAGGGCCTGCACATCCTGTGCGATGCCTACCATCGCCTGCGCCATCGGCCCGATGTGCCCGAAACCCGATTGGTGGCGGGCGGGTACCTGCTCGAAGAACACCGCGAGTACCTTGTTGGCTGCCAGCGCCGCATGCGCGATTGGGGGCTCGACGGCCACTTCACCTACGCGGGGGCGCCGGATCGTGAGGGCAAGATTGCGCTGTTGCGGTCGTTCGACGTGTTTTCGGTGCCGACGACCTACGCCGATCCGAAGGGTCTGTTCCTGCTTGAAGCCATGGCGAACGGCCTCCCGGTGATTCAGCCCAGACACGGCGCCTTTCCCGAGATCATCGAACGGACCTCGGGCGGAATGCTGGTGCTGCCCGAAGCCCCGGACGCGTTGGCAGACGCGTTGTTCGAGTTGCTGACCAACCGGCCGAAAGCGGCCGCGCTCGGCCAGGCCGCAGCGACAGGAGTTCGTGCCCATTACACCGTGGACCAGATGGCGGCGTCGGCCGAGCAGGTCTATGCGAAAGTGACCCGCTGATGTTGATCGCCTCCCACCTGTCGAAGCACTACGACACCGCCCGCGGACCTGTGCCGATCCTCGAGGACATGTCGCTTGAGGTCGCGCGAGGCGACTCGGTGGCGATCATGGGACCGTCGGGTTGCGGCAAGAGCACGTTGCTCTACATGCTCGGCGCGCTTGAGCGGCCATCGGCCGGCACGGTGACCCTCGACGGCAAGAACCCCTACGAGTTGAACGATGCGAATCAATCGGCGTTTCGCAACCAGCACATCGGCTTTGTGTTCCAGGATCACCTGCTGTTGCCGCAGCTCTCTGCGCTCGACAATGTGCTGGCGCCGACACTGGTCAGCCGTGCCGCGGAAGATGCGGCGGATCGGCTGACACGTGCCCGGGGGTTGCTCGACGCTGTGGGGCTGTCGTCTCGCATCGACCATCGTCCCGGCGAACTGTCAGGTGGAGAGCGGCAACGTGTGGCCATCGCGCGCGCGTTGATTCTGCAACCGTCGGTGCTGCTCTGTGATGAACCCACCGGCAACCTGGATCGCGGGGCGGCGGATGCGGTGGCGGAGTTGCTCGTGTCGCTGCAGCAAGATCGCCCGATCATCCTCCTTGTGGTCACCCACAGCCCCGTGCTCGCCGCGCGATTTGGACGCCGGTACGAACTGAACAATCGCGCCCTGGCTCCTGCATGACCGTGTTCAGGCTGGCGCTCAGGAGCCTGTCGTATTACCGCCGCACTCACGTGGCGGTGGCTGCGGGTGTCGCGGCCGCTGTGGCCGTGCTGGCCGGCTCGCTGTTGGTTGGCGCATCTGTCCGGACGAGTCTGGCGGGGCTGGTCACGGCGCGGCTTGGCAATGCCGACCTTCTGATCTCTGCGGAGAACCCCTTCTTAGACACCTTGGGCGATCGGCTTCGAACCCATCCGCAACTGGCGGCGTCCGTCGCGGGCGTCGCACCGCTATTTGCACTCGAAGGCGTCGTCACCCACCAGTCCTCCAGCAGGCGCGCCGGCAACGTCAGTGTGTACGGGGTTGATGCCAGATTCTTCGAGCTGCACGGGGTCACAGCCACGGCGCCCACTGGAACGAACGTGCTGCTGAGTCCCGACCTTGCTACCGAGCTGGGTGCCACCGAGTCTGACGCCGTCGTCCTGCGCGTGGCGCGGCCCACCGACATCCCGCTCGATTCACTCCACGGCAAAAAAGACGACGTGGGGCGGGCGATGAGGTTGCGGGTGCAGGGCGTGTTGCCTGCCGAGGCGATGGGGGAGTTCTCGCTGTCGCCAAGCCAGGGCCCGGTGCGCGCGATGTTCGTGGACTTGGCGCGCATTCAGCGTGACCTCGAGCAGCCCGGCCGGGTGAATGCTCTGCTCGTCTCGCGGCTGCCAGGCGCGGCCCTCGATGCGTCGTCAGTGGTATCCGCACTTGACGAAGTGATTGAGGCGTCTGATCTCGGCTTGTCCGTCACTTCCTCAGTTCCCCACTTCCACATCGAAACCTCCAGCGGATTGATGAGCGACGCGCAGGTGGCCGCGGCTACGAAGGCCTCGGGCGCGCGGCCGGAATTCGTGACGCCGGTGTTGAGCTGGCTCGCGAACCGGATGACGGTCGGTGCGCGTTCGACGCCGTATTCACTGGTGGCCGGCCTTGGTGCGTACGCGGCCGGGGATGAACGGTTGTCGACGCTCCTGTCCGGAGGCGGCATCGTCGGGCCCGGCGAATCTCCCATTGTCTTGAACGAATGGACGGCGCGCGACTTGGCGGCGAAGGTCGGCGACTCGCTCGAGATGGAGTACTACCGCTGGGCCGACGAGGGCCGGCTCCTGACCGAACGCGCGACGTTTCGTGTAGCGGGCATTGTGCCCATCGAAGGTATCGCGGCCGACCGGCGGCTGTCGCCCGCATATCCGGGGATCACGGACAGTGAGAGTGTGGCGGACTGGGACCCGCCATTCCCGATCGACCTCACGCGGGTGCGGCCGACCGATGAAGACTACTGGGACCGCTACAAGACCACCGCCAAGGCCTTTGTCCCGCTTGAGGCCGCACAGCGTCTCTGGGGTACTCGCTACGGCAAGGTCAGTGCGTTGCGAGTGCCGGGCAGTGAGGACGGACCCGCCGAGGATGTGTCACGTTCTGTGGCCGCCGCGGTCACGCGGGCGGTGGGCAGCGCCGGCGGTGGACTGGCGGTGGTCGATGTCCGCTCGCAGAACATCGCCGCCTCGGCCGGCGCCACAGACTTCGGCGCGTACTTTTCGTACTTCAGCTTCTTCCTCGTCGTCTCGGCGCTTCTGCTGACTGCGTTGTTCTTCCGGCTCGGCGTCGAACAACGGCTGCGCGAGATTGGCGTCTTGCGCGCCACAGGCTACTCACTCCAGGCGATCGAGCGGGTCTTCATCATCGAAGGCGCACTCGTGGCCGTAGCCGGCGCAGTGGCCGGCATTGGCCTCGCAATGGCGTGGGCGCAATTGATGATGTACGGTCTTCGCACCTGGTGGGTGGGGGCCGTCGGCACCACCGCGCTGGCCCTGCACATCGATCCCCTCACGCTCGTCATCGGTGCGCTCGGCGGCGTCATCGCGTCGGTCGCCTGCATCGCGTGGACCGTGAGAGGCCTCAGCCGTCGTTCACCGCGAGAGCTGCTCGCCGGCAGCGCTGACGTCTCCTTGGTCGGCCGGCGCTCGCGTGGCTACGTGTGGGCTGGTGCGACTGCCGTGGCCGCGCTCGCGCTCACCGCCGCCACTGCTTTCGGCGTCGTCCCTGCCGCCGCCGGTTTCTTCGGCGCCGGTGCGCTCGTGCTCGTCAGCGGACTCGCGGCGTTGTCGGGATGGCTGCGTCGCCGAACGGCCGCCGTGCTGCATGGGTCCGGCTCGTTGGCTCTGGCGCGCCTCGGCTGGCAGAACGCCGCCTGGAGGCCGGGCCGCAGTCTCACTTCAACGGCACTTGTCGCCGCCGCAGCGTTTCTCCTGGTCTCTGTTGACGCGTTTCGCAAAGACACCAGCGCCGCCGCCGATCGCTCCGGCGGCACCGGCGGCTTCGCGCTCATCGCCGAGTCGGTGCTGCCGCTGGTCAACGACCCCGTTGACCCAGCCGGCCGTGAGGCCCTTGGCCTGATGTTCGACCAGAGCGACACGGCCCTTTCAGGCGTGTCGCTCATCGCCGCCCGCTTGCGACCCGGAGACGACGCGAGTTGTCTGAACTTGTATCAGCCCAAGCAGCCGCGGGTGCTCGGCGTGTCAGACCGCCTCATCGATGAAGGTCGGTTCAGTTTTGCGGCCAGTCTCGCTGCGACCGACGAGGAACGCGCCAACCCCTGGGTGTTGCTCCGACAGCAGTCCGCGGATGGCATGGTGCCTGCGATCGTTGACGCGACTTCGCTCCAGTACGTCCTGCACGCCGCCGTGGGCGAGGAAGTGGTGATCGACGCCGACACGGCCCGGCCCATCCGGCTTCGCATCGTGGGGACGCTTGCTGACAGTGTGCTGCAGGGCGAGATCATGATTGGCGAGGCTGCATTCACGCAGTTGTTTCCCGAGATTGCCGGCTACCGTGTCCTGCTGGCGGACGTGGCCCCGGAGCGTGCCGGTGCGCTGGATGACGTCGCGGCCACGATAGAAGAGCGGCTTGAGCCGTACGGCGTGGACGCACAGTCTTCGCTGCGCAAGCTCGAGGCGTACCACCGCGTGGAAAACACCTACCTCTCCACGTTCCAGACGCTTGGCGGGCTCGGGCTCATTCTCGGGACCATCGGCCTCGCAGCGGTCACGTTGCGCAACGTATTCGAGCGCCGCCGCGAACTCGCACTCCTGGCCGCAGCAGGGTATCGCGTTCGCGAGCTCTCGGTGCTTGTCGTGTCCGAGACGCTCGCGCTCGTCATGATCGGCCTGGGCGTGGGCATCGCCGCCGCACTGCTGTCGATCGCCCCCGTCCTGATGGCCCGCGGTGGCCGCCCACCGGCGCTGTCGATGATCTGGCTCGCGGCCGTGGCCGTGTCGGGAGTGCTCGCGTCGCTCC
>JBKJQX010000234.1:0-5947 GCA_046594875.1 Vicinamibacterales bacterium | reverse complement strand
GTGTACCTGCCGAAAGAGAAAGTGCTCTTCATGAGTGAGGCCTATCTCAACCGCATCTTCCCGGCGATGCGTTCGGCTTATCCAACGGAGTGGGTGGCGACGATCGAGAAGGCGCAGGCGCTGGATGTGACCACGTACGTCCCCGGCCACGGGTTCGTGGAATCGCCGGCCATTCTCAAGGAAGAACTGGAGATGGCGCGCAAAGCGCTGTTGCAGGTCATTGCGGAAGCGAAGCGATTGCACAGCGCGGGAGTGCCCGTTGACGAGGCCGTCAAGGAGGCGCAGTTCGGCGAACTGGAGACATGGACGATCCGGTCGAGCCAGGCCGCGACGGCGATCCGTCGTGTGTACCTGGAGCTCGACGGCAAGTTGCGCTAGGACGGTTAAACGGGTCGTGGAGGCGAGTGGCACATCCAGTCCCCGGGCGCGGAGATTCTCGGCGCCGATCCGAGCCGGGCAGGGCGGCCAGCGATTCCGGGATCATGCGGGAATTATGCTACGAATCCCCCCTATACTTGCCCATCGCACTCACTCCAGGTACTCGCCTCGGTCCGTATGAAATCCTTGCTGCATTGGGTGCGGGCGGCATGGGCGAGGTGTATCGCGCACGAGACCATCGGCTTGAACGCGACGTCGCCATCAAGGTCATGGTCGAAGACCTGGCGTCCAACGCGCAGGCGGCTGAACGCTTCGCCCGGGAAGCCCGCACGGTATCGGCCCTCAACCATCCAAACATTTGCACCATCTTCGACGTCGGCACTGATCCGCCTTTTCTGGCGATGGAGTTGCTCGAAGGGGAAACCCTCCAGCAACGGCTGACCCGCGGCGCGCTGGACGCCACGTCGTTCATCGACATTGCGCTCGGTATCGCCGACGGCCTCGATGCCGCCCACGCCAAGGGCCTGGTACACCGTGACATCAAGCCGGCCAACATCTTCCTGACTACGCGCGGTCCAAAGATTCTCGACTTCGGCCTCGCCAAGTCCGGCATCGGACCGTCCGGCCATGCGCTGACGCGATCGACGGCCATGGCGGTGACCGACGCGGGCACCACGGTTGGCACGGTCGCCTACATGTCGCCTGAGCAGTTGCGCGCGCAGGACATCGACGCGCGCAGCGATCTGTTTTCGTTCGGGCTGGTTCTGTACGAGATGGCCACCGGGCAGGCCGCCTTCCCAGGCGAGACCAACGCGGTCATTTCGTCGGGCATCCTCCAAGGCTCGCCTGCTCCACTGCGCACGTTACAGCCGGATTTCCCTCCACGCCTCGAAGACATCGTCCTCAAAGCCCTGGAGAAGGACCGCGACGATCGCTACCAGACGGCCGCTGACATCAAAGCCGATCTTCGCCGCGCGCGTCGCGCCAGCGACGCCGTGCCCGCCGTCTCGTCGTCATCGAGCGTTGCGGTGGAGGCCGCCACGGTGACGTCGCGGTCGAACAAGACGATGGCGTTGGCTGCCCTCGGCGTGGCCGTCACAGCCGCGGTTGGCTGGTGGGCTCTGGGGGGCGGCAGAGCAGCATCAGTTGCACCGGCGCCAACCGATCTCGAACTGGTCCAACTCACGAGCACGGGCAACGCCGAGTTTCCCGCGATTTCACCGGACGGCCGTTATGTAGCCTACGTTCAACGCGATGAAGGCCAGTCGAGCCTCTGGGTCAGGCAGACCGCCACCGACAGCAACGTGCGCATCTTCGAGAGCGACCTGGATCAGCCGATCATCGGGGTGACGGTGTCGCACGACGGCGACTACGTGGACTTCGTGCGCGGTCGGTCCCCCAATTTCACTTTGTGGCGAGTGCCGTTTCTGGGCGGTACGCCACGACTGATGGTCGATGGCCTGATCTCTCCAATCGGCTGGGCGCCCGACGGTCGCCGCTTTGCCTATCTCGACAAGCGGAGGGATCCAAAAGTCCCGGGCCCTCTGGTGATCGCCAACGCTGACGGAACCAGCGCCGTGACCTACGCCACCTATGACGTTGACGCGGGCACGCGAGACATCTACACCCTCAACCGTTCGGCCTTTTCGGACGGCAGCACCTTCGCGCCCTCGTGGTCGCCAGACGGCGCCCGCATTGCGCTGCGCGGCCGCATTCGTGAAACGGCCGACACGCCCGCCACTCAACTCGTCCTGGTCGTCGAAGCGGCGACCGGTCGCCTCGACCCGAAGGTCCTGCCGCTGCAAGGCGGAGGCGGCGTGGCGTGGCTGGCTGACGACGCGTTGATCCTGAACCAGTCCGCGAAGGAAGGGGCGCCGGAACAGTTCTGGCGGATGTCCTACCCTGACGGCGCACTCAGGCGCCTGACCAACGACCTGAGTGACTATCGCCATGTCAGTCTCACAACGGATCGGCGCGCGCTAGTGACCGCTCGCAGGGACCGTCGCGTGGGCACATGGATCGTCGATGCCGCTGGGGATAACGCCACTGAAGTGGTTCCTTCGCGTCCGTCACCTGAGAGCCTGCTGTCAGCAGTGGCATGGGCGGGAGAACGACTGCTGTTTACGAACGGGATGTCGGTTTCGGCTCTGGTGCCCGGAGCCGGATCGACCACCGAGTTGATTCCCAATGCCGCCAGACCGTCCGGCAGCGCAGATGGGCGCACGATCGTGTACCGAGCCATCACTGAAGATGAGAGCCGAAAGGGCGTGTGGCGATGGGAGGGTGGGCCGGGCCCTGGGACACGCGTGATCGGCGAGAGCGCGGTCTCGGTCCTCACGCCCGATGGAGAGTCCATCATCTTTCTGTCAAGGCGCGGTGGGCGGCAAACACCGTGGATGGCACCCGTCAGTGGTGGCGAGGGGGTCGAACTGTTTCCGACGTTTGTTCCCGCTCGCGCGTTTGACGTTTCGCTCGACGGCAAGCAGGCGCTGTTTCTCACGAATGCGACGTACGTCACTTGTGATCTGCCGAAGTGCGTGCCGCAGCAGCGCGTGGCGCAGCAGCCGAAAACCAATGGGCGCATCGCCTTCATGTCCGATGGCACGGGCGTGCTCTACATCGATCCGACGGGACGCAACCTCATGTTGCTGCCGTTCGCGGGAGGCGCACCGCGCGCGTTCACACAATTCAGTGACCAGCGGATCGCCGACTTCGCCTGGTCACACGACGGCAAGCGGCTGGCCATCGTGCGCGCCCAGACGTCGAACGACATCGTGATGCTCAAGGGCGTGACGCGGTAAGGAAGCGGCGTCGAGTGTGCGCTGATATCCATTAAGATCACCCCTTCACTGGAGAACAGATGCGCCACCTTCGTCCCTTCATTCAGTTCGTCGCCTTCATCACGATCGCCGCGTCTCTCTCGGCTCAGAACCCTCCGCCGGTGACGCCGCCGCCGCAGGCACAGATTCCGCCCGCGCCTGGCGGGGAACAGGCTGGTGCTGCCGCAGGCAGACGCGGTCCCCGGCCGTATGACCAGGTGATCACCGCCCGCGCGAAGACCGAGCGCGGAGCGCTGGTGGTGCACAAGGTGGAGGAACGCTATTTCTTCGAGGTGCCAGACGCCATGCTGGGCCGCGACTGGCTGCTGGTCAGTCGCATTTCGGGCGTGCCGGCTGGCAGCGGCGGGTTCCAGAGCGCGGGCAGTTCCGTGAACGAGCGCATGGTGCGGTGGGAGCGGCTCAACAACAACGTACTGCTCAAGAGCATCAGCGTGGACGCGGTGGCCGACGAGTCGCTCCCCATCTCACGCTCGGTGAGCCAGAACAACTTCGCCCCCATTCTGGCGTCGTTCCCGATCGCCGCGTTCGGTCCCGACAACGGCAGCTACGTCATCGACATGACCGACTTCCTCAGCGGCGACACGCCTGCCTTGTCAGGATTGTCGGCGGCCCAGCGGCGCACCTACGGTGTCCGTCGCTTTGATGCGGCTCGCAGCTACGTGAGTGACGTCCGCGCGTTTCCCATCAACGTCGAAGTCAGGCATGTCCAGACCTTCGACGCGTCGGACCCACCAGGCGATCGCACCGGCGGCGCAGTCAGTCTCGAGATGCGTCAGTCACTGGTCCTGCTGCCGAAGGATCCCATGAAGCCGCGCCACTTCGACCCTCGCGTCGGCTACTTCACGATCGACCGCGTGAACTACGGCCTCGACGTGCAGAAGGCCGCCACCGAGACCTTCATCGTCCGCTGGCGCCTGGAGCCGAAGGATGCGGCGGCGTACGCACGCGGGGAAGTGGTCGAGCCGATCACGCCCATCACGTACTACATCGACCCCGCAACGCCCACCAGGTGGAAGCGCTACGTCAAGGAAGGCGTGGAACAGTGGCAGATGGTCTTCGAGAAGGCGGGATTCAGGAACGCGATCGTTGCGAAGGAGGCCCCCACCAAGGCTGAGGATCCCGACTGGGATCCGGATGACGCGCGCGTCTCGATGGTGCGCTGGGCCGCCAGCACCGTGCGCAACGCCGTCGGACCGCACACCTCCGATCCCCGCACGGGCGAAATCATCAACAGCGAGATCACCTGGTACCACAATCACATGCGGAGCTACCGCAATCGCCTGCTGCTCGAAACGGGCGCGGCGAACCCGGCGGCGCGCACGCTCGATATTCCCGAAGACTTGATGGGCGAGACGATGAGGCAGGTCATCACGCATGAGATCGGCCATGCGCTCGGGCTGCAGCACAACATGGTGGCGAGCAGTTCGTTCCCGGTGGAGTCGCTGCGCGATCCGAAGTTCACCAGCCAGTACGGCGTGAGCGCCACAATCATGGACTACGCGCGCCAGAACTATGTGGCGCAGCCCGGCGACGGCCTCCAGCCCAGGGACTTCATCCGCCGGCTTGGCCCGTTCGATGACTTCGCGATCAACTGAGGCTATCGCCTGCTGCCCGGCAGAGCCGATGAAAAGGCGACCTTGAACTCGTGGATCAGCAACCAGACGGGACCGTTCCCCTATCGCTTCGTGCCAGGACAGTTCGGCTCGCTCGATCCCCGTTCGCAAACAGAAGACATGGGCGACGACCCTGTGAAGGCCTCCACCTACGCCGTCGCGAACTTCAAGCGCGTGATTCCCAACCTGATTGCGTGGACGACGAAGCCCGGAGACGACTATTCGGAGCTCACGGAACTCTACACGGAGGGCATTGGCCAGTGGGGCACCTACATGGGCCACGTGGCAGGACTCATCGCCGGCGTCCACGTTGATCTCAAGACGGCCGACCAGGCCGGGGCGGTCTACACGGTGGTGCCCAGGGTCAGGCAGAAGCAGGCACTGGCGTTCCTCAACGACAACGTCTTTGTCACTCCCGAGTGGCTGCAACCTCCGGCGATCGCGGCACTGATTGGCCCGAGTTCACTGACGGCGCGGCAGACCGGCGTCCTCAACAGCCTGATGAGCAACGCGCGCCTTGGCCGGCTCGCGGAGATCGAGAAGTTCGACGCCGCCAGCGCCTACCCGCTGGCCGAGTTCATGGCCGACGTGAAGCGCGCCATCTGGAACACCCCCCAGGCGATCACTCCTGACGCCAACCGCCGGGCCCTGCATCGCGCGTACGTCGCGCGACTCGGCTCCATCGTCAGCCCTCCTCCTGCACCCGCGCCCGCGGGTGCGGCGGCTCCTGCTGGACCGGCGCAACCACCAGCCCCGTTCATGGCACCGGTGGTGCTGGCCCAGAGCGACCTGCCGGCGCTCGCACGCGCGCAACTGCGGGCCATCCAGGTGCAGGCCCGAGGCGCCGCTGCCACAGCGACAAACGCAGTGATCAAGGCGCACTGGCAGGACATCGTCGACCGAGTGGCCGAGGTGCTGAACCCGAAGTAGGCGCGCTGATTGTGCGGTCGGTGGTGTCACCGCGATTGGCCACCGGCACGTGGACGCCTTCCAGATGAGGCGACGCGATGCCGTGCCCGCCTCCGGCACTACGTGACCCGATGGGGGTGTCCGCCCCTGTCACTTGGATCGCTTCATCGACCAGGGAATTTCGATCACCTGGCCACCCATGTCGGC
>JBKJQX010000069.1:0-26193 GCA_046594875.1 Vicinamibacterales bacterium | reverse complement strand
GAACGTCTGCCCGCGGTCGGTGCTCTTGACGATGTACGGCTTGTAGTCGCCGGTCTGCCAGTTATTGAGCGTGACAAACACCGTATTGACGTCGAGGGGCGACGCGAAGACGTCGCTCACGTAGGTCCACTTCGGAACGCCCGGGAACGTCTCCACCCTCCGCCAGGTCTTGCCACCGTTTTCGCTGACCTGAAACAGCCCGTCGTCGGTACCGACATACAGGAGACCCGCCATCAGCGGCGATTCATCCACCGCCACAATCGTGCTCAGCGTGGTCGTGGACTCGAGGAAGGCGATGGAATCGGCGGGCCACTGCTTGCCCATGATTGGGAGTTCCCGCGCATCCAGGTTCCTGGTCAGGTCAGGACTGACACGCGCCCAGCTCGCGCCGCGATCGTCGGTCCGATAGAGAAAGTTGCTACCCCAATAGAGGCGCGTGCTCAGGTGAGGGCTGATCATGTACGGTGCGTCCCAGTTTGTCCGGTCGCCGCCACCACCCCCGCGGCCGCCACCCACTCCACCGCCGGCGCCGGCCGCCAGTGTGCCCCCCGCCGGAGGACGAATGCTCTGCCCGCGTCCCGTACGCCGGTCGTAGCGCGACAACCCACCGTTTTGCGACTGGGCGTAGACGAAGTTCGGATTTTCCGGATCGGGCCACGCCTGGAAGCCGTCGCCACCAGCGATGTGGTACCAGTCGCTCGTGCGGATGCCCAGGACGTGGAAGGTACCCGATGGGCCGCACATGGAGAAGTTATCCTGCGTACCGCCGCAGACCGAGTAAAACGGCTTCTCGTTGCCAATGCCGACCTTGTAGAACTGCGTAACGGGCAGATTCGTGAACATGCGCCACGACTGGCCATCGTCGTACGTTTCATACACGCCACCGTCGTTGCCGATGATGATGTGATTGCGGTCGGTCGGGTCGAACACCACCTCGTGATGGTCGACGTGCACGGCAAAGGCACCCGACCCACGCTCGATGCCCACGTTGGTGAACGTCTTGCCGGCGTCCTTGGTCCACTGCATGTTGGTGTTGATCATCCACACGGTGTCGGCGTGGCGCGGATCCACAAAAATTTCGGAGTAGTACGCCGGGCCACCGCCGCGCTCGCGCGACATGCGTTCCCATGTCACGCCATTGTCATCAGACTTGTAGAAGCCGCGACCGTCGGCTTCGGTCGGAGGATTGAGCGGCGGATCGGTCGGCGGTGCCGGAGCGGCCACCGGCGGCTGGGCACCCGCAGCACCCGCCCCTGCTGCGCCCGCGGCTCCCGCCGGGTCACCACCACGCCCACCACGACCCCCACGGCCCCCGGCCGGCGTAAATACCTTGGCATCGATGAGCGCGTACACGCGTCCCGGCTTCTTCGCGTCGGTCGCGAGCGCGATACGACCCACTTCGCCGGGGGGCAGGCCTTTGGTCAGCTTGTTCCAGGTGCGGCCGCCGTCGGTGGTTTTGAACACGCCCCCATCCGGGCCGCCGCCAATCATCTGTCCGACGTGACGCATGCGCTGGTACGTGCCCGCAAACAGCGTGTTCGGATTTCGCGGATCAAACGCGAGGTCCGTGAACCCCGTCGTGTCGTTCACGTGCAAAGAACGGGTCCACGTGGCCCCACCGTCTGTGGTCTTGTAGACCCCACGTTCGCCACCCGCCGAGAACAGCGGCCCCTGCGCCGCGACCCAGACGATGTTGGAGTTGTTCGGGTCCACCAGAATCTTCCCGATGTGCTCGGAGGCCGCGAGTCCCGACCGCGCCCAGGTCTTGCCGGCATCAGTGGACTTGTAGAGGCCGTCGCCGAAGTGGGCTGAACGCTGGCTGGCGTTTTCGCCGGTGCCCAACCACACCACATTCGAATCTTTCGGGTCCACGACCACGCAGCACATGTTGTGGGCCGGGTAGTTATCGAAGATGGGCTCGAAGGTGATACCCCGATTGATCGTTTTCCACAGCCCGCCAAACGCGGTGGCGACGTACCAGACGCTCGGGTTCTTCGGATCAATCTCAATGTCCTGGACGCGGCCGGTCACCACGTTCGTCGGCAGACTGCGGAACGCGAGCGCGGTGAGGCCATCGGCGGACAGGCCCTGCGCCTGCGCCTGACCAGCAGCCGCCGCGGGTGCGCCCGTGCTCCAGAACACGGCAACGAACACGGCGGTGGCAACACATCCCAAAAGTCGTTTCATCATCTGGTGAATTCTCCGATTGCTGTGCCCGGGGCTCCAGGGCCCGGCCATTCTCGCACTCTCCGCGAACACTCCGCAATACTGCCGGGCAGGGGGCCGTTCTTGATACCCTGATCACATGACGCCTGCAACTGCTCAGACTCTCTCCGTGCTGGTGGCGCTCTCGGCCCTCGCCGCATGCTCGACTCCGGAGGCCAGCAATACGACCGCAGACGCCGGCACGCAGGCGGCTTCGCTGTTGATGCCGATGGCCAGCCATGGGGCGCCCGCCGCGGCCCCGGCGCCTCAGACCGCTGCCGCTGTCGCCGTTCCGCCGAACGCGGCGCCTGCGGGCGGCCTCACCATTGCCGAGGCCTGGGCCAAGCGCGAGTCGCTCTCGGGCAAGACCGTCACCGTGCGGGGTACGGTCGTCAAGGTCAACAACGGGATTCTCGGGTTCAACTGGCTTCACGTGCAGGACGGGTCCGGCAAGGCGTCGGACGGGACGAACGACCTGACGGTGACGACCGACGCCGTCGTGAAGGTTGGTGACGTCGTCACTGTGACCGGGACGCTGGCCGTCAAGAAGGACTTCGGCGCCGGCTATGCGTACGAGGCCATTCTCGAGAAGGCCACAATCAAGTAGCGCGGGAAGCCCGCGCGCTTACCGTTTCTCGAACCGGGCGACCTGGCCGCGCCCACCGGCGGCGAATCCCACACCCGTCTCGCGCGCGTGGCTGTAGGTATGCAGACCTCGCGCAGGTGTCGGGATGGCGGTCCACGTCCGGCCATCATCGGCGGACCAGTCCGACCCCGACGGCCCCACGGCCAGCAGTGCGAAGCCGGTTGGTGCCGGCACGTACGTCACCACTGAACGGAACCCTCCCACACCCGGGGCCAACCTCCACGTCTTCCCGCCGTCGTCTGTCACGGCGACGTTGTCGAGGGCGAGATCCTCTTTCGCATAGTCGCCGCCGACTACGATCCCGTGGAGCGCGTCGCGAAACGCGATGGAGTAGATTCCCGCCGACGTCCCGCCTGGAATCGGGGTATCAGCCACGGTCCAGGTCTTGCCGCGATCGGATGAATGAAGCACGCGTGCCGTTGCCGCCGCGCCGGTACCGATCCACACGTGACGGTCTCCCCAGACGGCCACGTTCGTACCGCTGGCGGCAAACGCCCCCTCGCCCTCCAGCGCTGGCGGCAGACCAGCCAGTGACACCCGTGTCCATGTGCGCCCACCATCACTCGTGGTGATGATCCGAAACTGCGCGTTGGCAGAGTCACTGAAGGCGATGCCATGGTCTTCGTCCCAGAACGCCATCGCGTCAAAGAAGGCGTCGGCGTCGGGACTCGTGAACTGCGTGACCCATGTGGCACCGCCGTCAGTCGTCTTGAGGATGCGCGACGCGTCACCGTTGCCGATACTCAGGATGTAGGCGGTCCTGCGATCGATGGCGTCCACGTCACGAAAATCCAAGGCGAGTGGAGGTTGCGGCGAGACGTTCTGCCATGTCGCGCCTGCGTCAAGCGTGCGCATCACCGTGCCGCGCGACCCACTGGCCCACGCCACCTCGGCGCTGACAGCGCTGACGCCCCGAAACGTCACGTTGACGCCACTGGCCAGAGGCGTCCAGGTGCCCTGCGCGGCCACCGTGCCCATCACCACCACACCCAGAACGACTGCTGTCTTCATCACTCCCTCACTACCGGCCGATGTGTTTCTTCAGGAACTGCTCCATCCGTTCAAAGGTGTAGACCCACCGCCGGTGCAGCAGCGAATCGTGCACGTCGTCGGGGAACACCACCAGTTCGTAATCCACGTTGCGCTGACGCAACAGTTGCACCAATCCACCCGTTTGCGTGAACGCGACATTGCGGTCGTCATCACCGTGGAACAGCAACACCGGCGATCGCCATCCGTCGATCGCCCCGATCACCGATGACTTGAAGGAGACCGCCTCGGGATCGAGGAGGCTGCCCCACAGATGCACGCCGGCCAGGTCAATGCCGGCGGCGAACAGGTCCGAGTTGCGCGCCAGCGCCTGGCCGGTCAACACCCCGCCGTACGAGAGGCCCCAGATCGCCACGCGTGCCGTGTCCACGTCGGGCCGCGCGTGGAGATATTGGCCGGCCGCCAGCACATCCAGGTATTCCGCGTTGCCGCGCCCTCCCGTGTTCGGAGCCTGGCGAAACGCGCGGCCGTAACCCACGCCGCTTCGATAGTTCACCGACAACACGATGTAGCCCTTGCTCGCCAGCCACTGATTGATGCCATAGAACATGTGGTACACGTGGCGATAGTGATACCCAAGCAACATCTGCCGCTGCGGACCACCATGGACGAAGATCATCGCGGGCCGCTTCTCACCAGGCTTGATGTCTGTCGGCATGAACAACTGGTTGTTGAACTTCACGCCGTCGCCGGCCGTGAGCGTGACATTGGTGGGCATCACGTGTGCCGCTGTCGGGAAGCGCGGCGCGATCACGGGATACACCACGCGCGCCTTTTCGCCGTAGGCCGGCACCACAGCCACCGACTGGGGACGAGCGGCCTCGGCGTACAGCAGGGCCACCTGACGGCCTGACGCGAGCGGTGCCGGGTACATCTCGATGGCATCGCCCGAGGTCACCTGCCTGGGCGCCCCCCCGGCGGTGGGCACGGCCCACACGTCGCGGTGATCGATGTCGCCCGCATTGGTGGCGTAGTACAACGTCTTGCCGTCGGGCGACAGGTCGACCGATGCGGCATCTTCGATGATGCCGTCTGTGGTGGTCAGCAGCACCGGCTTGGGGGTGGAGCCGTTCACGGCCACCGAGAAGTACCGATCGAAGTCATCGCCCGGCACGACGCTGGTGAACACCACGTGTTCCCCGGCCCACTCGATGCCGTTCACACCGGTCACGACGCGGTCGTCAGGGGACTGGCGCCAAAACTCCTTGCCCAGTCCTGAAGCCACGTCCGCAACCCAGAAGGCCAACGTGCCGCCGCCCTTGAACTCAGCGCGCATCAAGCCGGGTACTGTTCCTCCGGCCTCGGCGACGGTAACGCCAGGGGCGGGCGGGCCTCCCTGCCGGCCTGCGCCACCCTGGCGCGCACCCGCGCCTCCTTGTCGAGCGAATGCGGGCCCGGCGGGGTTCCCCACGCCGCCACTCCCCTCGTGCGCCTGTTGCCCAAAGGCCAACCCCGGTCGTCGAATGAACGCGATGCGGGTGCTGTCATGCGACCACGTCGGGCTGGAGTCGCGATCGACATCCGGTGCGAGGTACGACAACGCGCGGGTCGCCATGTCATAGACGCCGATGTAGCTGTGATCGACGCGATTGCTGACGAACGCAATCTTCTTCCTGTCGGGTGACCATCGCGGCCCGCTGTTCTGTCCCCACGCTTTGATGAAGGGCTGCTCGCCTTTGTCGATCGGCGTCACCTTCGGCGCCGTCGACACGCGTACGCGATGGATTTGCCCGTCCTTCACATAGAGGACGAACCGACCATCAGGCGAAACCACCGGCGCGCCCGACGGCAATTCCGCCAGTCGCATCGCCGGAGAGGTGCCATTCGTGCGGACGGCCCAGATCGCGCGCTCGGTGCCGTCGGGATTACTGGCGGGATTGGCGACCCATCCGTCGCGATTCTGGTCGTGGCCGCGCACGAAGACCGCGACTGAGCCGTCAGCCGACAGGCTCAAATTCGTCACATCTACCCCATCGTCATTCATGAACGACGTCAGGCGCACGGGAGTGAAGGCAGGCGCGACCGCAGTGAAGACGTTGCGCTTGCCTTCGTCGTAGGTGATCCACGCCAGTCGATCGACCTGACGGGCCGACACCAGGTCGTGGGGATACGGCGCACTGACGAAGTCAGCCGCCGTCGGCGACTGCCCCTGGACGACCGGCACCGCCACGGCCAGCAACATTGCTGTAAGCAACTTTCTCATCGTGTCACCTCACAGAGAAACCACCCGCCCACCTGCGTCCCGCCCGCGCACGGTTCCTCGCGGATACGCACCACCTGGTCTCCTGCGGCATCCGCGCGCCGTTGATACTCGGTAATGCGAACCACGTCCGAGGAGGCCACCATGATGCGCTCCTGGCTGAGGAATGCCAGCTTGTAGGCACGCCAGTATGGCGCCTCGGCGACAGTGATACCGCGTGCCTCCAACGCCGTCACAAGTTCCCTCATCGGATTGGGAACCTGGCTGGAGGCGTATCGATCGAACTGTCGCCAGTTGTCGATCCCCGCCAGAAACGCCCACCCCAGCACGAACGTCATGACACCAGCCCGGACGAGCCGCCGGGGCTCCAGCATGAGCCACACCGCGGACAGGCCGACGGGCATCAGGAGACTGAGCAACAAATACCGTCGAACCACGTCCTCAGCCGGACGCGTCGCCGAGTACGCCAACACGGCCACCACGCCCACTCCCAATACGTACCACCCGAACGACATCGCGTGAAGGGTGGCTCGCGACCGAGCCGCCAGGATACCGATACGTCCGATCGCGGCAAGCAGCGCGATCGCCAGGACATACCCAAACCAGCCGCGTCCCTGTGGTGCCACGCCATCGACCATGGAACGGCCACCCAGAAGACCGGCGACATCTCTCGTGGTGATCGCCCACACTCTGGCGGGAAGTCCCCGCACATCCACCTGCAGGCGCTGCGACAGGTTCTCGATCTGCGAACCGCGCGCCGCCATGGCCGCAGCTCCTCGGGTGCCCGGCCCCATGACATCCGACAGGGGTTCCAGTGCGCGTATGCCCTGCCAGACCGCGAGAAACGCGACCAGGGCGAACAGCCACGCGCGGACGCGGCTCCGCGTGAAGAGCGTGCCCGACCACGCCTGCCCGGCCAGGAGTACCGGAACGGCGTACAGCACGAACTCGCGATTCAGGAACCCAATGGCGAGGAGGGATCCCAGCCAGAACGGCCGCTCGCGCACGAACCACAGCATCAGAATCCACAGGAACGGCTCGATGTTTCCGCCCTGGGCTTCCACCAAAAAGGCGGCTGTGTCGGGAGCCGGAAACACCAGAAACAAGGCGGGCACCAGCGCATGGAACGGGCGAAGACCGCACCGATGGAGGCCCACAATGAGCAGCGTCACCACCGCGAGATTCGTGGCGACGATCGACGCGCGCAACGCGGCGACGGTGGCGCCGGCCACCCAGAAAAACGGCACCGCCCACCAGGCTTCGACGCCAAGCATGTAGGACTGCCCGTAGAAGAACAGTGGAAACGCGCGCCCTTCGCTCAGGTGTTTGGCCATCAGGCCGACGATGGCCTGGTCGGAGTCGAAGTGCGCATGTTCGTAGACCACGAACACCAGGCTTCGCGCGATGACGAGCAACCAGCTCACGGCAAGCGCGGCGCGAAGTGCTGGCGCGCGGAGGAGCGAGCGCATTGTTGGCCGCATGCTAACATGCCGCGGTCGTGCGAAGTTCCCTCGCAGGCTGGTCCGCCGTCTCGATCGCGGCAGGCATCGGAAGCCTGCTGGTGCTTCGGCAGCCGGTCACACTGGCCGATCCCAGCACCTGTGCGAACCTCTTCGACTTGATCGTGATCATCGCGGCCCGTACCTGGCGCGACACCGCGCTCGGGTCGATGCTGTCGATGGCCAACGCCGCGCTGCTTGCGCTCGCGTTGGTCTTCCTCGCGCGCGCCGTCTACCGCATCACCGCAGCAACCGGCGTCACACTGGCGATCACCGTGGCGGCATCGGTCTCGCCGATGTTTGCCGTGGCGCTGGCGCCTTCGCCGGCCGCGCAAGTGCTGGCCGTCATCGCGGCATGGGCGTGTGTCCTTCGTGCGAACGATCGTCGTCACCATGCGGCCGCGCTCGTGGCCGCCGTGGCGCTCCTGGCCACGCTCTCGGCCACCGCGCCTCCCCTGACCATCCCTGCCGCGTTTGTCGGGGCGTGGCTGGCGTGGCGGCATGGCGCCTCGGCGTTCGCGGCAGTCCGGCTCACCCGGGTGATCATCGCCGTGGGCGCCGTGGTGGCCGCCGCGCTCCTGATGCAAATGATGCTGCCGCGAGAGATGTCCTGCCTGCTTCCGACGCGCGGTCTCCCCGCGATCGGCGGGACGGCCCGGGCGTTCGGGGATGTCGTGGCGCACAGTCCGCTGGCAGGTGCGCTCGCGATGCTGGGGCTGCTCTCGATGTCTCGACTGACGCGGAGTATCGCGTGGTCATTGATGGCACTGGCCGTCGCGTCGTTCTCAGGCGCCATCATCGAGCCCACTCCGCAACCGGGGACGATGGCCGCGTTTGTGGTCGCGTTCTGGATACTCGCCGCCACAGGTCTGCGTGAAGTCTGGGAGGCCGTGCGCCACACCGCCGGCGGAAGGGTGGGTGCAGCCGCCCTTTCTCTGACCCTCGTTGGGCTGCAGGTATTGCATGCGGCCGGGCGCGATCCGAGGGGCCGGATGCCAGATGGCCACGAGCGCGTGACCGCGGCGGCCATGGGCACACTCGTCGGCGAGATGCCACGAGGCGCCGCCCTGGTGGAGGAAGACGCCGTCACGGACCTGTTGTTCCGCGCGCTGCCGGGCAGGTTACGGTCAGCCGACCGCCTCCACATCGTGCCGCGTGACAGCGCGGCCGTCGCCGCCGGGATGGCTGGGGGCCGCGTGTTCGTGCTGCCGCGATCGCAGCGAGTGCTGCAACACCTGGGTCTGGAGCTGACCCACGCCGGGCGTGATGGCGTGAGCGGTCTTGCCGAGGTGCGACGGGCGCACGCGTGCACGCCGCTACTGACCGATCAGCCGTCGCCCCTGCCGCAACTCAGCGGCCGAACCCAGATGGCGCTGGTGGCCGAAGACGAACTGTCACGGGGCCCAATCGTGATCCTGCTCCCGGCGGACATGCCGCTTTCCATGCTGCCGGTAGACTGGCCGCCGGAGGCGGTCCGCGGCTTTCACGGGCGCACGTTCAGTCTCACGCACCCCGGCGACCAGCGCGACCTTGCGGAAGAGAGTCGCGCCTATGGGCTGCCGCCCCACCCTCAGCCGTCGCCGACGCGTTTTGTGAGCCGAATTGAAGTGTGGAGAACGCCTGGGGCGCCCCTCGTTCTCCCCATGTCGCTCGGCGGCATGGCTGGCACGGGAACCGCGCGGCTTTTGTCCACCACGCCCGGTCAACACCTCCGCCTGTGCCCGTCGTTCCCGTTCGACGTCCAACCACTTGCCCGGCGCCCCTGAAGAGAGCCCTACGCACAACCGAGAACGCAGGGCGTGGCTTTAGCCGCGCCGGACTGCGCCTCCTGATCCACAATCGCGGCATGCGTATTCGTTTCGTGATTACCACTCTGGGCATGGGCGCACTGGCGGTGTGGCTCGCGGGGGCGTCGCCGGTTCGTGCGGCTTCGCAGACCACCGTCAGCTTCGCGCCGGATCTGTTCAAGGCCATGACCTGGCGCAACATCGGCCCCCAGCGCGGCAGCCGCACCAAGGCCGCCTCAGGCGTGCCGTCGCAGCCGCACACGTTTTACGTCGGCGTGGTCAACGGCGGTGTGTGGAAAACCAACGATGCCGGCCGCACCTGGAATCCGATCTTCGATGACCAGCCCACCGGATCGATCGGCGCCATCGCGGTGGCAGAGTCCGATCCGAACATCATTTATGTCGGCAGCGGCGAAGGGATGCCGCGGCCGGACCTGTCGACCGGTGACGGGATGTACAAATCCACCGACGCGGGCCGCACCTGGACACACCTGGGCTTGCGCGACGGTCAGCAGATTCCGCAGATCGTGGTTGATCCCACAAATTCGAACCGGCTGTTTGTGGCCGTGCTGGGCCACCCGTACGGCCCCAACACCGAGCGGGGCATCTATCGTTCGACCAACGGCGGCACGTCGTTCGAGCGTGTGCTCTACAAGGACGAGAACACCGGGGGCATCGACATCGCCATGGATCCGGTTGATCCGAACACGATCTACGCGGTGATGTGGGAAACACGCCAGGGGCCCTGGGAAAACGGCGTGTGGACGGGGCCCGGCAGCGGGCTGTTCAAGTCTGTTGATGGCGGCACCACCTGGCGCCCGCTCACGCAGGGTCTGCCGTCGTTTACCGACGGCCTGGGCCGCATCGGCGTGACCGTCGCGCCCAGTGACCCGCGCCGCCTCTACGCAGCGGTTGACGCCGGTCGCAACGGCGGCATCTTCAGGTCAGACGACGCAGGCGAGACATGGACGCGGTCGAACAACGATTCACGCGTCGTGGCACGGCCGGCTGATGCCGCAGACGTGCGCGTGCACCCGACCAACCCCGACATCGTGTACGTGCCGACGATCGTCGCGTGGAAGTCGGTGGATGGTGGACGCACGTTCACCGCATGGCGTGGCGCTCCCGGTGGCGATGACTATCAGCGCATGTGGATTCACCCGACGATGCCCGACATCATGCTGATGACGGCCGACCAGGGCGCCATCGTGACGCTCAACGGTGGCAGCACCTGGAGTTCCTGGTACAACCAGTCCACCGCGCAGTTCTACCACGTCAATACGGACAACGCGTTTCCGTATCGCGTGTGCGGCGGCCAGCAGGAGAGTGGATCCGCCTGCGTGCAGAGCCGCGGCGACGACGGCCAGATCACATTCCGCGAATGGCATCCGGTGGCGGTGGAGGAATACGGTTACGTCGCGCCCGATCCGCTGGACCCCGACATCGTGTACGGCGGAAAGGTCTCGCGCTACGATCGCCGCACCGGGCAGATGCAGAACGTCAGTCCGCCGCGAGACGCCGGCTATCGGACACTCCGCACGGCGCCGATCCTCTTCTCGCCGCTCGACCCACGCACTCTGTACTTCGCGTCGAACACATTGTGGAAAACGGTAAACGGAGGCCGTGACTGGACACAAATCAGCGGCGACTTGACCCGGCCCACCTGGGACATTCCGGCGAGTGTCGGCGCCTATCGCGATCGTCCGAATGCGCGCCCGACCCAGCGCGGTGTCATCTACACCATCGGCCCGTCCTACGTGGACATCAACACGATCTGGGTCGGCACCGACGATGGTCTGATTCATGTGACACGCACCGGAGGCAAAACCTGGGTGGATGTCACGCCGCCCGACCTGAAGGCGTGGGAGAAAGTGTCCATCATCGAGGCATCGCACTTCGACGTGAACACCGCATACGCGGCCATCAACACGCTTCGGCTCGACGACCTGCGGCCACGGATTTATCGCACCCGTGATGGCGGAAAGACCTGGACCAACATCACGAAGGGGCTGCCCGATGGAGCCACGATCAATGCCGTGAAGGAAGACCGCGCGCGCCGAGGCTTGCTCTTTGCCGCGAGCGAACTCAATGTGTCGGTATCGTTTGACGACGGCGACTCGTGGCAGTCGTTGCGGCTGAACATGCCGGCCACCTCCATTCGCGACCTGGTCATCAAGGACGATGACCTGGTGGTGGGCACACATGGCCGTGGGTTCTGGATCCTCGACGACATCACGCCTCTGCGCCAGATCACGCCAGCCATCCTGCAGACCAGCGCCTATCTCTTCCGACCGCCGGTGGCGTGGCGCTTCAGGTGGAACAAGAACACCGATACCCCGCTGCCGCCCGACGAGCCCGCGATGCCGAATCCGCCCGACGGTGTCACCATCAGTTACTTCCTCGGGCCGAATGCGCAGGGACCGGTCATTCTGGAAATCACGAATGTCGATGGCACGGTGATTCGGCGCTACTCGAGTTCGGATCCGGATGAGGCGCCCGTGAATGCGCCGAACCTGCCCGACTACTGGATTCGGCCGGCGCAGAAGCTGCCGGCAACACCCGGGCTGCATCGATTCGTGTGGGATGTTCGCTACACGCCACCTGCAGTGGCGGGCTTGAGTTACCCCATCGCCGCGATTCTGCGAAATACGCCGAAGGCGCCGCAGGGCATCTGGCCCATGCCGGGCCAGTACCAGGTGCGGCTCACTGTTGGTGGGGAGACGTTTCGCCAGCCCGTGCAGGTGCGCCTCGATCCGCGCGTCCGGACACCGATCGCCGATCTGACGCTGCAGTTCACATTGTCAAAGGCGGTCGACGACGCGCTTCGCGCGCTCGAACGCGCGCGAGCCGGAGCCTCGGCGGAGCGGCTCCAGGCGCTAGACGCAGCCGCCGCGTCGCTTGGTGGGCTCCTCGCGACACTGCAGGGCGCCGACGCGCGACCCACGACCGCCACTGAAGCGGCGGTGACGGGGGCGCTCGCACGCGTCGCCGACGTAGTGGTGAAATGACACAAATGTCCGAAATGGCGAAATGTCTGCAATGCGAGAGTGGCTGAATCCCTCGAATGTCCAAGGAGCGCAATGAACGAATGACCTCGGAGCAGCAGATTCAACCACTAGTCACCAAGGACATTCGCACATTCTTCCCTGCAATCGGTTTGTCCGACATTTCGCCACTTCGGACATTTGTGAGATTTCGCCATTACGCGCGCGCGACCTAGCCAAACGAGATCCCTTGCGCAAGTGGCAAGTCGCGCGACCAGTTGACCGTGTTGGTCTGGCGGCGCATGTACGCCTTCCACGCGTCGGAGCCTGACTCGCGGCCGCCGCCGGTCTCTTTTTCGCCACCAAACGCGCCGCCGATTTCGGCGCCCGACGTCCCGATGTTGACGTTGGCGATCCCGCAATCCGACCCGCGGGCCGACAGGAACTCTTCCGCCCGCCGCATGCTCTCGGTGAAAATCGCGCTCGACAGCCCCTGCGGCACATCATTGTGCATCGTCAACGCGTCCGAAAACTGGTCGTACTCCATGACGTACAGAATGGGCGCGAACGTCTCCTGTTTGACGATCGCCGTTTGTGCCGGCATCCGGATGATGGTGGGCTCCACAAAGAACGGGCCCAGGTCAAGACGCCGCGTGGCGCCGCAGACCACCTGGCCGCCCTGCGCCTTTGCGCTCTCGATCGCTTCAAACATCTGGTCGACCGCCGGCATATTGACCAGAGGTCCCATCAGCGTGCCCGGGGCCAGCGCGTCACCAATCGGCACCTGGCCGTACGCGGCCACCAACCGGCTGACCAACTCGTCGGCGATGCGCGTCTGCACGAGGATGCGACGCGTCGAGGTGCAACGCTGTCCGGCAGTGCCAACGGCGCCGAACACAATGGCTCGCGTGGCCAGTTCCAGATCGGCATCTTCGGCCACGATGATGGCGTTGTTGCCGCCCAGTTCAAGAATGCTCCGCCCGAATCGTCCGGCCACTGCCTCGGCCACGTGACGGCCGACGGCCGTTGAGCCGGTGAAGGAAATCAGTGGCACGCGGGCATCGCGCACCAGGCGCTCCCCCACAAGACTGCCCTGGCCGACAACCAGCGAAAAGATCCCAGAGACGCCATGGTCGGCCATGACGCGATTGGCAATGTGCTGCACCGCCACGCCGCACAGGGGCGCCGGCTCGGCGGGTTTCCAGATTACGGTGTCTCCGCAGACCGCGGCCAGCGCCGCGTTCCACGCCCACACTGCCACCGGGAAATTGAACGCCGAGATGACACCCACCGGACCCAGTGGATGCCACTGCTCCATCATCCGGTGCGCGGGACGCTCAGAGGCCATCGTGAGTCCATACAGCTGCCGTGACAGGCCGACCGCGAAGTCGCAGATGTCGATCATCTCCTGCACTTCACCGTGACCCTCGCCGCGAATTTTTCCCATCTCCAGGCTGACCAGGTCCCCCAGGGGCTCCTTCATGTCACGAAGCGCATTGCCGAGATCGCGGACGAGTTCTCCGCGTTTGGGCGCCGGCACCTCACGCCAACTGCGAAAGGCCTCGGCCGACGCGGCCACCACGCGGTCGCACGTGGCGGCTGACGCGAGCGATACGCTCGCCAGTGGCTCCCCCGTCGAAGGGTTGATGGACACCACGCGCCCCGTCTCGTCACCATTGCGATACCACTGGTCGTGGCCGGAACTTGCGCCCGCATTCACGTCGTCGATCCGGAGTTTCTCGAGCAGCGCTTTGATATCAGCCATTGGTCCCCTTCCGCTTGCCTAACCCAACCACTAAAGATACCTCATTCGTCATGGGCCAACGAGGCCATGGCCCAACAGGGCCATGGGGCGGAAATGAGACAATGGTGACTTATGCGTGTGGTTTTGCTTCGTCTTCTTGCGTCTGTGCTCTTCCTGTCCTTCGCGTCGCCGGCTTCAGCCCAGTGGTATGGGGCGTTGTATATGGGCGCCAACACGACGAAGGCCGCTGATGTCACCGTCAAGGGTGACGGGTACGACCTGACATTCCCGAAGGTAAGCTTTGAGGCGCAGCCGTTCACATCGCCGCAGTACTACGGATGGCGACTGGGGCGCTTCCTGTCGAACACGCGGCGGGTGGGCCTGGAACTGGAGTTCATCCACCTGAAGGTCATCGCCAATCCGGATCAACTCCAGCCTGAAGTGCAGCGTTACCAGATGACCCACGGCCTGAATTTCCTGGTGGCGAACGTGACGTCGCGCATTCCTCTGGGCCGCTCGGCGTACGGCGAGGCGCCTTTCGCGCTGGTGAGCCGCCTGGGAGCGGGCATCACCCTGCCGCACGCCGAAACCACCGTGCTGGGCGAAGCTCGTGAGCAGTACGAATACGCAGGCCCTGGCGCCCACGCGGCGATCGGGCTGGACGTGCGGCTGAAGGGCCGTCTGTCCCTGCTGACGGAATACAAACTCACCTACGCCAGACCGAAGATCACGACGGCGAACAACGGCTTCGGGCAGACGACGACGCTGTCTCACCACATTGCGGTGGGCTTCGCCTTCGGCGTGTCGCGCTGATATCCTGCGCGCGTGTTGCCCTTCAGCTGGATCGTTCCTGTCGTCATGGCCGTGAGCGCGGCTGCCGCAGGTTCCCCGCAAGACGTCCAGGACGTCCAGGTCGCCCCACAGCCGGCCCCACAGCCGGCCTCACAGGCGGCTCCGGCATCGGCGCCGCAGACCGAAGCGCCGCCGCCCGATCGCCCGTTCGCACGGCTCTTCCAGAATCTCGGTAACGACTTCGTCAGTCTCGGAAAAACCGACACCATCGGCATCCTCGGCGCCGGTGGATTCGCAGCCGTGATCGCGTCGTACTCGGACGACCGCGTGGACCGCTGGACGCTTGACCACCCCTCGCCATCCGTGACGGCCATCGGTCGCGTCGGTGGCGATGGATGGACGATGGCAGGAGCAGCGGTAGGCACGTGGGCCGTGGGAAAGGCGCTTGAGCGACCGTTGCTGACGCACGTGGGCAGCGACCTGATCCGCACACAGGTGCTGAACGGCGTGGTCACACGAGCCCTGAAAATTGCGGTCGACCGACAGCGGCCCAACGCCGGCAGCCATGCGTTTCCGTCGGGCCACTCCTCCGCGAGCTTCGCATCGGCCGGCGTGTTGCAGCAGCACTTTGGCTGGAAGGCCGGCGCGCCCGCCTACGCTGTGGCCGGGTTCGTCGCGTGGACACGGGTGCGCGACCGCGCGCATTGGGTGAGCGACGTGGTGTTCGGCGCAGCAATGGGCCTGGCATCAGCCCGGGCGGTCACGCGCGGCCATGACTCGCGCGCGTGGACGGTGACGCCAGTCGCGATGCCCGGTGGCGCCGGCATCGTGTTCACGCGACGCTGAGGCAGGTCGCCGGGTCTGAAGACGCCGCCGTCCGAAGGCAAATCATCTGCGAAAGTTGTACCATCTCCGGTGCGTGCGCCGTTCCCTCGGCCGCCGCAGGAGGCCTCATGTCCAGATTCTCTACCGCTACACTCCGGGCCGCGCTGGCTCTGGTGGTGGTCGCCGCCATGGCGCCACTCGCCACTCCGGCCGCCCAATCGGCACCGCCACAGCGCCTGTCGACGCAGAAGGTCGATGAGCAGTACACCGCGCTCATCAAGCAGCACCTGACCGACGCGCGCATCAACACCGAGTTGGTGGACCACCTGCCGGCGTCCGACAAGGTGCCGACGCCGCTGAAGTTCCCGGCCGTCGGCCACATCGCGGGCCAGCCCGGCGTGCTCACCTACGCCAAAGACATCCATGCGTACATGAAGGCCATCGCGGACTCGGGCACGGGCCGCGCGAAGTTCTGGACCATCGGCCAGACTGAAGAGGGCCGCGACCAAATCGTGCTGGCGATTGCCAATGAAGACACCATCAAGAACCTCGACAGATACAAGGGCTACCTGCAGTCGCTGACTGACCCACGCAAGACCACCGAGACCCAGGCGCGTCAAATCATCACGCAGGCCAAGCCGATCTACTGGCTCACGAGCGGCGTACATTCCACCGAGCGTGGCGGTCCCGAGATGCTCATGGAACTCGCCTACCGCCTTGTGGTGGAGGAATCGCCCTTCATCCAGCAGATTCGGAACAACGTCATCACGTTCATCACGCCCGTCGTTGAAGTGGACGGCCGCGAGCGCATAGTTGACACGTACTACTACAACGCCAAGCGCACCGCCGAAGGCCTGACAGGCCAGCTCGGGCTGCCCTACTGGGGTAAATACGTCGCGCACGATAACAACCGCGACGGCATGGGCCAGTTCCTCTCGATGACCAGGAACGTGATGAAGGTGGCCACCGAATGGAAGCCCACCATCCTGCACGACCTGCATGAGCAGGCGCAGTTGCTGTACGCCTCAACCGGCACGGGCCCCTACAACGAGCAACTGGACCCGATCACCATCGGTGAGTGGTGGATGTTCGCGCAGAACGACGTCATGGAAATGACCAAACGCGGCGTGCCCGGCGTGTGGACCTACGGGTTCTACGACGGCTGGACGCCGAACTACATGTTCTATGCCGTGCACACGCACAACGCGACCGGACGTTTCTACGAGGTCGGCGGCTACAACGTCGGCAACCCGACGACGTACCCAGGCGCGCCTGCGGTGGCCCCTGGGGCGCCCGCTGTTGCGGCAGCCGCAGCGCCGGGCGCAGGTCGCGGCGCACGTGGCGCGGGACCAGGCGCAGCGCCTGCCGGCGCACCTCAGGCCGGTCGCGGCGGCCGCGGCAACAGCCGGGAATGGTTCCGTCCAAATCCCGATCCGGGCAACGTCAACTGGGGTCCGCGCGCACACGTGAACATGAGCCAGTCGGCCGTGCTGTTTGCCCTCAGCTTCACCGGCAAGGACAAAGAGCGGTGGCTCGAGAACTACTGGATCAAGAACAAGAACGCCGTGGCAAAGGGCACCAATGGTCCCACGTTCGGCTGGGTCGTTCCCGCCACGCAGACGAGCAAGGCCAATGCCGCTGAAGCGGTGAACGGCCTCATGGCGCAGGGCATGGAAGTGCACACCGCCACGGCCGCTTTCACAGCCGGCAACGTGCAGGTCAAGCCCGGCGACTGGATTCTGCGCGGCGACCAGCCGTATCGCACGGTGGCCGACATCTACTTCGAAGTACAGGACTACTCGATGTCCAACCCCAGCCCGTATGACGACCTGGGCTGGACGTATCCGATGATGCGCAACCTGGTGATGACCGCCGTCACCGACAAGGCGCTGCTGTCTGCGCCGATGGCGCCGGTCACCACTCCGGTTCGCGCACCCGGCGGCGTTACCGGTACCGGCTCCACGATCGTCGTCGAACACTCGGGCGACAACCTGCTGGCGCAGTTCCGCTTCCAGTTCGCGAGCGTGAAGATGGCCGCAGCAGAAACGGCGTTCGAAGCCGATGGGCACAAGTTCAGCGCCGGGTCGTTCATCATCCCCGGAGCGAACCGCGCGCAACTCGAGCCCGTGCTGCGCGACCTGGGTCTGTCAGGCTACGCGGTGGCCTCGGTGCCGGCCTCGGTAAACACCCACGACCTTGATGTGCCACGCATCGGTTACATCCACAGCTGGGGCAACACACAGGACGAAGGGTGGGTGCGCGCGGCCCTCGACTATTACAAGATCCCGTATACGTACTTCGGCGAGAACGAAGTCGTGAAGCGCGATCTGCGCGCGCAGTTCGACGTGATCCTCTGGCCGCACGGTGGCGGCGTGGGCCAGGACGCGCCGACGACCGGAACGCCGGTGCCGTTCAAGAAGACTCCGGAGTTCCAGGCGCTCGGCTTTCCCGATTCCACTGAAGACACGCGCGGTGGCCTCGGCCAGGCAGGGCTCAGGAAGCTCTACGAGTTTGCACAGGCGGGCGGTACGATCATCACCGAAGGCGGCACATCCTCGATCTTCCCAACCAACTACCTGACGCCCGGCATCACGGTGGATCAGGCGGCGGGTCTGGTGGCGCCGGGCTCGATCTATCGCGGCGTGGTGGCCGACCGTACGAGCCCCATCGTGTATGGCATTCCCCGCAACAACCTGCCCGTCTACTACAAGGCTGCCGGCGGGCCGCTGTTCAGCGTGGCCGGTCAGCCTGGTCCTTTGGCGGAAGCGCCGGCGGCCGCGGCGGGCCGCGGTGGACGCGGTGGCGGCGGAGGCAACTACCAGAACACGGCGCCGATGGGCGCGAGCACGAACGTGTTCGGCACCTGGAATCCCCTGGCGGACTGGGCACCCGGCTCGGCACCAGCCGCCGGCGGCCGCGGCGGTGCCCCTGCCTTCGGTGGCCGAGGTGGCGGACGAGGTGGTGCCGGCGGTGGCGCTACGCTGATGGACTTCATGCGGCCGCGCGTCATCCTGCAGTTCGGACCTGACGCCAGCGACATGCTGCTCTCGGGCGGCGTGCTCGGCGCTGAGAATCTTCAGAGTCGGCCCCAGGTGATCGATGCCCCCGTCGGCAAAGGCCACGTCGTCATGTTCGCCATCCGTCCGTTCTGGCGGTGGCAGACACAGGGCACGTTCATCCTGGGCTTCAACACCCTGATGCACTGGAACGACCTGGACGCCGGCAAGTAGTTCAGACCGTAAACACACGAGGCGTGAAGCCATGAAGGAACCGATCCTTCACGCGCTTCATGCCTCGTGTCGCTACGATTCTTAGCCAGTGGATCCGAAGCCGCCCCGTGACGGCGCCGTGGCGCCGTCACCATCCTCAAGCTCCACACGCGCGAACGGCATCACCACGCCTTGCGCGAGGCGGTCCCCGACCTTCACTTCGACGACGGCTGAGGTCACGTTCATCACTTGAATCTTGAGTTCGTCGGTCGGCCCGCAATAGTCGCTGTCGAGCACGCCGACGCCATTCGCCACGACAAGCCCTTTCTTGAGCGGCGTACTGCTTCGCGCAAAGATGCCGAGGAAGTGACCGGGTGGGACTTCAACCACCAGGCCGGTCGGCACCAGAACAATGGCGCCGGGCGCCACGGTCACGTCGGCGCTTGCGGCGAGGTCGAACCCCGCCGCGCCGGCCGTCTGGTACGACGGCATCGGCACGGCGGGCGACAGACGATGGATGCGCACTACTTGCCGCCGGCGGTCGGCGCCGGCTTGTCGCGCTTGAACAACCCCAGCACGTCGCGCGTGCCACGCTCGAGGAACCGCACGCCCTTGTCCATCCACTCCGGCTTCGGCTTGCCGAGCAGGTAGTGGTCGAAGAACTCATCCTGATGCACCGTCCAGTGCTTCATGTTGTCGCGGTTGCGCAGGCCGTGGAACTCGCCGTTGTAGTTGAAGAAGTACGCTTCCTTCCCCAGTCGGCGCAGGGCCGTGAAGAACTCTATTCCCTGGTACCACGGCACCGCATCGTCGGCATCGTTGTGGATCGTGAGATACGGCGTGTTGACCTTCTCGACCCAGAAGATTGGCGAGTTCTCGATGAACTCCAGGGTCTTGTCCCAGGGCGGAGCGCCGATGCGGCTCTGCGTCTTTTCGTACTGGAACTGCCGCACCATGCCGGTGCCCCAGCGGATGCCGCCGTACGCGCTGACCATGTTGGACACCGACGCGCCGGCCTGCACTGCGGCGAACATATTCGTGCGCGTGATCAGATGGGTGATCTGGTAACCGCCCCATGAGTGGCCCTGAATGCCGATGCGCTTCGGATCGATGTAGCCCTGCGCGACGATCGTGTTCACGGCCGGGATGACACACTTTTCAGCGGCCTCGCCTGGGAAGCCGGTGTTGTAAATGATGTCGGGACGAAGCACCACGTAGCCGTTGCTGGCGTACCGGGTGACGTTGACGCTCGTGCCCACGTTGGGCGCCGAGTACGCGTGCAGGCCCTGAGTCAGCCCCTCGTAGATGTAGACCATCATCGGATACTTCTTCGTCGGGTCGAAGCCCTCTGGCTTAGTCAGAATCGCGCGCAGCTTGATGCCATCGGCATTGATGTACTCGACCAACTCGGAGGTACCCCACACGAACTCTGACTGCTGGGAATTCGCGTCCGACACCTTCTGCATGCCACCAAAGTTGCCGTCACTCACCCAGAGGTTCGGGAATTCCTCGAAGCGCGACAGTGTGAAGACCAGGCGGTCCGCGTTCTTCGCTTTGGTGACCGCGCCGAAGGCCTTGTCGAGCATCACCACTTTTTCGGGCGTGGTAGACCCGGTGAAGCTGGTGCGATAAAAGCCAGACGCCTTGGTCACGTCGTTCGTGGTCGTGAGCAGCGCCGGCACATTGGTGGGAATCGTACGCTGCTCAGGATCGAGCGAACGGTAGCGGAACACGAGGCCCTGCTTGCGCCCTTCGCCGCCCGTGATCATGCGCGCGTTCGTGCCGTCTGGACGAATCTCCCAGATGTCGAACTGGTCGTACAGCAGCAGGGCCTTGTCGCCCTCGGTCCATCCGCCGGAACCGTACGCGCCTGGCATGTCAGGCGTGTCGTGGTCTTCCTGGTAGAACTTCACCGGGAGCCGTTCGGTCAGGTTGACCTTGAGCCCGTCGGAAATGCGGTAACTGGACCAGTGGCCGGTGAACTCATCAAACGACAGCAGGTAGTTGCCGGCGGGCGAGAGCGAGGCCGCCTGCGGCGCCTTCTCCATGATCTTCCGGCGCTGCCCCGTCTTCAGATCCACCAGGTACACGTCGTTGTAACTCTGGTCCCAGGAGACCAACTGCTGATACGGCAGGTCAGAAGTGCCCACCGCGCGCTCGGGATGGGTCCCCGGATTCACCGTGGGCATGTCCGCCGTGGCGAGTTGCACGAACCGCTTGTCGCCCACGTGAAAGACCGCGCGATAGCTGCGATTGCGATCCTGCGTGGCCCGAACGCGCTGCATCGGCTGCAACTGGGCATCCTGATAGTTCCAGACGTCCACGTTAATCGGACGCTTCGCGTTGGGGGCGGCAGGCGCGGCTGGAGGCGGTGCGGTATTCAGGAAGAGCTGCTTGCCATCTTCAGAAAACCGTGGCGCACTGTCGTGGACCACCCGGCCCTGCGGCACACCGCGCGTCGTCGCGGAGACAATCTCGGACGCTGACGCGTCGTTCGCCTTCCAGTAATACAGACGATACGGCGCGACGGGCTTTTCGTACTCCGCCTGGTCGCTCAGGAACGCGAGCTGCGTGCCTGCGTCGTCGAATGCGAAGCTCTTGTAGTGGCCCTTGCCGGTGTGCAGCGTCTTGACGCCGTTGTCGGACAACTGGCGCGCGAACGCACCGTCCTTCGCCGCATCGGTGGACGACACGGCATAGGCCAGCCACGATCCACCTTTATTCCACGCGAACTCGTTCACTTCAGCGATGGTGAATTCCGCGCCCGTGGCCAGGTTCCGGATGATGAGGTCGCTGCCGGCGTCCTTTCGCTTCTCGGGCGGCGCTGCGGGGGTTGTGGGCGTCTGCCCTGCCGCCTCTGGTGCGGCTGCCGGTGGCGTGGCCGGTGGCTCTGCCGCTGCTCCGGTGCCGCCTCCAGCGCCGCCGGCACGTCCGCCGCCCGCTCCGCCTCGTCCACCGCGACCGCCGGCCGCAGGCGCGCGCCCCTTGTGCAGCGCGACCCATACACTCGAGTCTTCGGCGAGCCGGATGGTGCTGATCTGTTCCACGACGGTGACCTGCCCCGATGGCAACGCCATGATGCCCGCAGAGTTGCGCGCCGCAGCTGCGGCCCCGGCGCCTTCGGCCGGTTCCCCACCGGCGCCACCCGCGCGACCGGCCGCCGCGTCGTCGTCTCCGTTGGTCTTTACCGGAACAATGGTGAAGAGCACGAACTTGCCGTCCGGCGTAAAGACCGGCGTCGTTCCCCTGGGGTGCTTCAGTTCCTTACCCGACGTCAGGTTGCGGACGATGAGTTCGCCGTCCTCGCCCTGCGACGAGAGCGCGTAGGCGAGCCACTGGCCATCATCCGACAGGCGTTGGCCACCGATCGAGCGCCAATAGTCCATCGTGTCGTACGAGATGGGTCGCTTGGCGGGCGCCTGCGCATCCACCGGCAGGCCCGACCAGGCCGCCACCAGGGTCATCACACACACTGCGCTCAGGACTTGCCGCCGCACCCGCAATCTCATAGGAACTCCTTCGGAGGGAAAACCGCGAGTATTATCGGGGGCCAAGGGGTCCAGAGTCCAGAGTCCAGAGTCCAGAGTCCAGGGTCCAGGGTCCAGAGTCCTGGGGCCGAGGAGGGGTAAATGCGGCGACGGATTGCAGCGGTATCAGCGGTGCTCTTGGTGGTCGGCATCGCGTTAGCGGCACAGATGCGGCCCAGAGCGAGAGATATCGGAATCACGCCCGGAGCGGGGACGACCGGAGCCCTCAACGCGATCACCGACGTCGCGGGCGTGCGGGTGGGCCAGACGACGGTGATCAGCGGAGAGAACGTACGCACGGGCGTCACGGCTGTCCTGCCGCACGAAGGGAATCTCTATCGCGAGAAGGTGCCTGGGGGCGTGTTTGTGGGGAACGCGTTCGGCAAACTGGCCGGGTCTACTCAGGTGCGGGAGCTTGGGACGATCGAAACGCCGATCGTGCTGACCAACACGCTCGCGGTCGGCACCGCGATGGACGCGGTCGTGCGATGGACACTCGAACAGCCGGGCAACACGACCGTACGATCGGTGAACGCGCTTGTCGGCGAAACCAACGATGGCGGCTTGAACGACATCCGCGGGCTGCACGTCACGCGGGAACACGTGCTGGAGTCGTTGGCAAACGCGCGAGGCGGTGCGGTGAGTGAAGGTGCCGTCGGTGCCGGCACCGGCACGATTGCGTTCGGCTGGAAGGGCGGCATCGGAACTTCATCCCGTGTGGTCGGCGCGTGGACGGTCGGGGTTCTCGTACAGAGCAACTATGGCGGCCGCCTGACCATCGCGGGCATTCCCGTGTGGCAGCTCGTGTCGCCCGCGCCACCAGCCGGACGGGCCGGGGGTGCACCAGTGCCGAATGACGCGGACGGGTCCTGCATGGTCGTGATTGCGACGGATGCGCCGCTCGACGCGCGCGATCTGGAACGGCTGGCCGCGCGCGCCATCTTCGCGCTGGCACGCACGGGATCGACGTACTCGAACGGCAGCGGTGACTTCGCGATTGCGTTTTCCACCGCGCGTGAGAATCGCGTGACCGCCACCACCGGTCCACAGCCTCGGACCTTCCTGCCAACCGACGCGGTGTCGGGATTGTTCGAAGCGGTGATGGACGCGACCGAAGAAGCGGTCTACAACTCGCTCCTGCGCGCTACTGACATGACGGGTAATGGGCGCACAGTTCGCGCGCTCCCGCTTGATTGGTTCAGAAAATAAGAGGCCTTTACACGAGGCGTGAAGGAGCTGAAGGATCTTCCCCTGAATCTTCAGTCCTTCATGCCTCGGGTGCAACTACTTGATCTCGACCGTCTGTGACGCGACTCCGCCGCGTGTGGAGCCGACGGTCACCGTCACAGGCCCGGCGCCGCGCACGAGCCAGGTGACGGTTTTCGTTTCGCCCGGCTTGAGCCAGCCGATGCCTTCGGCCGTACGCCGGCGTGCGCTGGGATCCGGCGCCGCGCCACCGCGACCGCCGAAGCCGGCGCCACGCCCGCGGCCACCCGCGCCGGGACCGGCGCCGGCCTGGCCGGCACGGCTCACCATTTGAGTCGCCGCGTAGTCAATGGCCACGGTGTCTTCCTGCACGATCTTCACGCGCTTGGCGATCTCAAGCGCCGTCGGCAGCCCGCCTTCGTTGGTGACGACCACTGTCAGTTCCGTGGCGCCGTCAGCCGCGGGCTTGGTGGTGGCCGAGACAATCTTCACCTGCGCCATCTGCTGCGCCAGGTAGATGTTGAACATCGCCTCGTTGCGCGCCCACTTCTCCAGCATTTCCGGCGGCGGATTCTGGCTCCAGAACTTCGGATTCCAACCGCCGACCTCCACCTCACCCTGCGTGGGGTGCGCCGCCTTCGTCCACGTCTGGAAGATGCTCGTATCCTTCGAGTTCCTATCGAACCACATCAGTTTTTCGAGGTCGGTGGACTGGCCGTCTCCATTTGCATCGGCTTCGAGCAATCGGCCGCCGTCCCAGATCTCGTTGCCGTACCAGATCGCACCGTAATAGAGGTAACCGAAGTCCGGGCCGTGGCCGAACAGCGGCGAGCCGGGCGCGTCGGGGTCTGGCGCGGCGCCTCCGCGGCCACGGTTGGAGTACTGCCAGTATGTGTCCCCCGCCCATGGATAGCCCGTGATCTTGATCCCTTCGGCATCGAACTTCTTCAAGTAGACCAGATCCTCCGGGAACACTGACTCCTCGGACTTCGATGTCGAGGGCCCGCGCAGAATCATCGGCACCGACGTGTCGAGCGACTGCACGATTCCGACATGCGGATGACGCATCAGGAACGAGAACACGGCCATCGTCTCCGGCTCTGACAGCGGATACTCACCTGCGCCGCCCTGCGTCTGGCCGCGGCTGGTCTCTTCAGTCATCGGCCGCCAGTTCTCCGGGTAGTTGCGGTGGAGGTCCAGGCCGCCGATGCCGTCTTCGTTCACGCGGCCGTCGCCGTCGTTGTCATAGCCCTCGCTCCCCAGCATCAAATACTCGCCCTGGCCCATGGGCACGGTCTGCATCAGCCGGCCCTTGGGATCCGCCTTGTCCACGTTGGCGTTGCCTTTGCCGGGGCCCACGTACTTCCGCATCTGCCGGACGAACCCGTCACCATCCAGGTCTTCGCCTGAATCCTCGTCGACGAGGCCGTCGTTGTCGCTGTCGTACGGACGCACAGTAGAGCGCAGTGTCTGCGCCGTGTAGTGATACACCGACGCGCCGTCGGGGTTGTTGTGCGGCTTGGCGTAGAAGGTCTTCGTGTCCACCAACTTTGAAATCGCGGCGTCTTTGCCGTAGTTGGTCAGCAGGTGATTCGCGAAATACAGGGTGGCTTCGATCCCGGAAATTTCGCCGGCGTGTCGCCCGCCCTCGATGAACATCGCCGGCTTGTCGGTGTGCCGCCCCGTCTTCTTGTTGGTGATCGTGATCTGCCAAATCTCGCGACCTTCGAGCGAGCGACCCACGGAGTAGAGGTCCACCAGGTCGGGATACTGGCGCGCCCACATGCGCAGGATGTCGGTGGCTTCTTCGTAGGAATGGAAGTGTTTGAAGTCCACCTGGCCCGGCACGAGCGGCTTCATCTGGTCGTACCTCACCAGCGGGAACGCCGACGCCCCGTCGCGCGTGCCGCCGCCGACGCGGTACGTCTTGCCGTCAGGACCCGTCTGTCCGGCGGTCACCGACGCCTGCTGCGCTCCCGCACGCGCCCCAGCCGCCCACACCACAGCCACCGTCACGGCCACACTTCCGACAATCGTCACGACTCGCTTCATCGCCTTCATCCCTTCCCGCTGCCAACTTATCCACCCCGCTCTCTCGGCCTTGAGACCCAGGCCGAGCTACGAGGAACTTCCTAACTTCCCAACTTCCTCACTTCCTCACTTCCTCACTGATCTACGCGGCTCCCTCAAGCAGTGGTTCGATCCGCTCCAGCCGCCCGCCCTTCTCGTCACACACGGCATAGGCACTATCCGCCTTTTCGTACAGGGCCACCCCCGCGTGGTCGCCTTTGGCGTTGAGGACATAGAAGTTCACGTTGAAATTCGGTGTGCCGCGGTCGTTCAGCAACCGTTTCTCGATGGTGTTGCGCTGGATGCGACGGCAGGCTTCAAGGCCGGCGTCCTTCGGGCTCTTGCCGCGCCGCATCTCTTCGACGATCAGCATGGAACACTGGCTGAACAGATTGGCTTCGCCGCGGCCGGTTGAACCGGCGGCGCCCACTTCGCCGTCTACGTAGAGG
>JBKJQX010000083.1:0-4696 GCA_046594875.1 Vicinamibacterales bacterium | reverse complement strand
GGGGACCGGCAAACGTTACGGCCGCACCCTGTGGCGCGCTGAGCGTGCGCCAGCTAAAGGTCAGCGTGTCCCCGTCAGGGTCGGTCGCAGAGGCCGACAGGGTGGTGCGCGTCTCTCCCGCCCAACGCTTCAGGAATCGCGCGGACGACTTCCAGTTCGTCACGACTGGCGGCAGATTGGCCGCGGCCCGCGGATACACCGTCAGTACCGTGTTGGCCGGCAGTTCCATCGTCAGAGCCTGGCCGCTTGAGACCGAGCGGGGAGCCATTTCCTGGCTCTCAGACTGATAGACGGAGCGGCTCACACCATACAGCCCCGGCGCCAGGCCGTAGATCTCGGCGGTGGTTGGAACCGCGCCCGAGATCAGGACGGCGGTCGTCTGGTTCTGTCGTTCAAACGCCAAGGCGCGAACGCTGTCCGTGTTGCTCGACGCACCGATGCGCACCGCACCGGGCCGGACGTACTTCATGATCTGGCGGAAGCTCCAGAACCTGTCGTGCCGCGTAAACGAATGTCCGTCGGCATGCACCGAATAGAGCGCGCTCCGATCGGGCTCGGCGCCGAATCCCACCATGGTGAACGACGCGCCCCAGCGCGACACGCCGCCAATCACCAAATCGTCATACAGCCCCTGCACCGTGGCCAGAAGTCCGTCCTGCTCGGTCTGCCCCACCGGAATACCCGTGGCCTTCGCCAGTTCCAGGATCGACGCGCGGTAAGGGTCGTCCACGCCGTACTTGTGGTACGTGATCATTCCGACATGCCGCCAGAAGTCGTTGTCATTGCGCAACGGAGCAATCTGCAGTTGCCACGCCATTCGGGGGTCAAACGCCTCAGGGAACTGGATCCGGGTCGCGTACCCGGCCTGGGCCAGCCGCCCGCCCAGCGCCTTGACGATGGGCGCGACGAAGGCGGCATTGGCGTAGGTGGAGGCGGCAAACTGCGGCTCGTTGATCACGGCGACGGCATCCACCTCGATCGCGTGTTGCTCCTTCAGGTACTTGACCGCGGTGAACAGGTACTCGGCCCATTCGGCCGGATTGTTCTGCAGCCAGGCCGGCGTACCGTTGGCCCCGAAGTTTCCCATCGACAGATAGATGTGCAAACGCTCCCCGTTGGCCTCAACCCTCCGCTTCAGGGGCAGTAGATCACGTTGGGCCACCAGGTCGAGCCACGCGATATTGAACGCGGTGCGATTCTCGACGAGGGGGTCGGCATTGTCGTTGATGGGCTCCCACAGGCGATCAGGTGGGTGGTGGTGCGACAAAATCCGGACCGAATTGAACCCGAAGACATCGACGGCGTCGTCATACAGCTGATCGAACAGCCTCGCCGGGTACGGGTCGAGCATGGTGGACATCTGCTCGCCGGTCGGTGATTGGTCGGCGCCCCACCCAAGGATGGTCTGGTGGCGGTCGGAGCGGTCCACCGTAACGACGGCCCGCTCGACGAGGCGGTCGCCGGTAGCGGACGTCCCGGCCAGACACATCAGCAGCAGGATCCAGAACGAACTCCGGCGCGCCAGACCGTCCCTCATGAATAGCCCTTGGGGCATTGTATTTCGCTTCATCGGCCATTCGTGCCTTCTTCTACACTGTCGTATGCGCCGCCTAGCCTTCCTTTGCCTGTGGTTCTTCATATTCGCTTTCGTCAGCCATGCCCAAAACACGCCGCTGACGGTCCTCGAAGCCGGCCCGACGGGACCACTGGCGCAACTCTCCGACACCAACGAAGTGCGCGTGATCTTTTCGGAAGCCATGGTGGCTCTGGGCCGGGTGCCGTCCAACCCGCAGATTCCGTGGGTGACGATCTCGCCGCGTCTCGCGGGCGCGTTCCGGTGGTCCGGCACGACCATCCTGATTTTCACGCCGGACCCGTCCGCACCGGTGCCGTTTGCGACGAAGTACACGGTCACCGTAGATGCCAACGCCACGAGCGCCGCGGGCCGAAGGCTGGGCACGCCCTACCGATTCGACTTCACCACGCCGACGGTGCAATTGACGTCGGCGCGCTGGTACCGCAAGAACGGGCGCGCGAACAGCCCCGTGGTGGTCGCCCTGCAGTTCAACCAGCGTGTGCGACCAGCGGATGTACTGGCACATGTGAAGGCGCGCCATGAGGCGCACGAATGGGAGGCGCCGAGTTTCACCGATCGCGAACTGGCGCGGTTAGAGGCGGGCGACCCGGACGGGCTTCGCGCGTTTCAGGCGAAGGTCGCGGCCACGCGCCGCACCACGCAATCGATGGCCCCGGTCACGCTGCGGCTGGCGACCAACTGGGACCGTGAACGATTTCCGCCCAGCGATTCACTCGTGATGGTTGAAACCGTGACGGTGCCTGCATCAGGTGCCTGGCTTGCGCTCGTTGCCGACGCCTCGATGCCCAGCCCGGCAGGCCGGGAGGTGCGTGGCGAGCCGTCCATCAGCGTGGTGGCTCTCGAAGAGGCGTTTTTCGCGCGACAGATGCCGTGCACCGACGGCTGCGATCCGTCGGGATGGAATCCCGTGCGGTTCACGACGCCGGTGACCAGGCGCGCCTTCTCCATGGGCATGACCATCCGGGATATCACCGAGCCGGCGCGTGAATCGGCGGTGACCAAACCGACAACCGCCAGAGCGCCCGCCGATACCGAGACCGAAGCCGACCGTGCGTACAACGTCGAGGATGGCGGATTCGAGCGCCAGACGCCCGCTAGAACGTGGCGACTGCGTCTGGACCCTTCGCTCCGCGCAGAAGATGGCCAGACGCTCGGCTACACGTGGATCGGCATCGTTGACAACCAGCACGAACAGGCGTTCGTCAGCTTCGGCGACGGTCATGGCGTGTGGGAAAAGAGCAGCGGCCCCATGCTGCCCTTCTCGTCGAGGAACTTCCGCACGGTCACCCAGTGGCTGTCTCGCGTCAGTCTCGACACGCTCATGCCCACGCTGCTCACCCTGCAATCCGACAACTTCAGGACCGCGCCGACTGGCGCCGGCACGGCCCGCAATCTGACAGTGAGGGCCGACGCCATTCAGGCGCACGGCATCGACCTGACGCCGGTGCTGTCGGCTGCCGGCACCGGGCTGGTGCGCGCGACGGTGCTGCCGGGCACCACCATCGAACGGGTCGCCGGAGAAACCAATCCGGACGGCACCAGGGTGACGAGTCCGCCGCGCTCCACGGTCGTGCAGGCGACCAACCTCGGCCTGACGGTCAAGGACAGCCCCCAGAACACCCTCGTCTTTGTCACCAGCCTCGACACAGGCGCGCCGGTCGCGCAGGCGCGCGTGTCGATCGTCAACCTGAAGAACGTTCGGGTGTGGCAGGGCACAACAAACGCCGACGGCATCGCGATGGCCCCTGCGCTCCCTCTGCGCGGCCGCGAATCGTGGGAGCTGCAGTTCATTGTCACGGCCGACAAAGACGGCGACGTGGCGTACGTCGGGTCGGACTGGAACGAAGGCATCTACCCGTGGGCCTTCGACATGCAGTACTCAATCGAAGAGGCGACGCCGTTGCTGCGCGGGTCGGTCTTCACGGACCGCGGAGTCTACAAACCGGGCGAAGAACTCCACGTCAAGGCCATCGTCAGATCCGATACACCGAACGGGATTCGTGCGTTGCCGGCGGGCACCACCCTCAATGTCCGTACGCATGACAGCCGCGACCGATTGGTGGACGAACGCAGCGTCCGCCTCAATACCTGGAGCAGCGCGGAATGGACCTGGACGGTGCCCACCGCCGCGACGCTGGGCACCTACCGGCTCGAGGTGGAATGGCCCGAGGCCGGCACGCAGCCGACTGCCGCGGATGCGGAACGGCAAAGCAACTGGCTGCGCACGATCAATGGGGACTTCCTTGTCGCCGCGTATCGCAAGCCCGACTTCCGCGTGGATGCCACGCTCACGGCAGATGCCCCCATCGCCGGCGCCACATTGCAGGCATCTGCAACGGCGCAGTATTTGTTTGGCAGTCCCCTCGCCTCCCGTCCTGTTCGCTGGACCGTCACCCGGCAGCCGGAGTTCGGCGTGCCAGCCGCCATTCACGAGCGGTTCCCGGAGGAGCGTTTCGATTTTGGCGCGCGGGCGAGCGACGAGCGCGTTGACACAGCCGTGGCCGGCGATACGGCCGCCGTTGACACTGCGGGCCGCTTCTCCACCACCGTCACGCTCGACCGCACAGCGGATGTGGCGTACCGCTACACGTTTGAAGCTGAAGTCGAGGACATCTCGCGGCAACGTATCGCCAACCGCGCGTCACTGGTGGTGCATCCGGCGGCGTTTTATGTCGGGCTTGGCGTGCGCGATCGATTTGCCAGCGCCAGTGCGGGCGCGTCGTTGGCGGTCGTGGCCGCCGACGTCAATGGCCGCGCGGTGCCCGGCACGCAGGTCACGGTCGCGCTCATCCGCGAGCAGTGGAACTCCGTGCGAACCGCGCAGGGCCAGGGATTCTACGAGTGGGAGACGACGCGCACGGAAATTCCAGCAGGGTCGTGGACAGTGACGACAGGCGCGGAGCCTGTGGACCTGACCATTCCTGTGCCCGAGGGCGGGTCTTACGTAATCCGTGCCACGGCCCGGGACACGGAAGGGCGGAGTACGCGGACCGAGAGTTCGTTTTACGGGCTGGGCAGCGGCTACACGGCCTGGCAGCGGTTCGATCACAACCGCATCACGCTGACACCAGAACGACAGACATGGAAAGTGGGCGAACG
>JBKJQX010000016.1:0-3805 GCA_046594875.1 Vicinamibacterales bacterium | reverse complement strand
GTCCGCATCCGACATCCACACCGACGACCTCGACTGCTCGCCGAACAGGTCCGAGCGGTACCCCGACTTGATGGAATCCCGCACACCCTGCGCCTGCTCCAGCAACGCCTGACGCTGAGACTTCTCCCGCTCAACCACCTTCGTCGAAGCAGCCAACGCACGGTTCCACTGCGCCAACGTCGACGGGAACTTCATGTCCAAGTCATTGCGGACGTAGCTACGCATGCCGGGGCCAACGCTGCCGCCATTGGCCATCCGGTTTTCGTTGATGGCCTTCAGCAAGCCACGGTGGCGGTCGGCCTGGCCGTGGCGGTTCGAGATGACTTCCTCGCCCGGAGACAAGAATGCCGGGACGCTATCGCCATACGGGAACCGCGGACCGGGGACCGTAATGCCGTCTGCGGGTCCGAGGGCGTAACTCGAGGCCGCGACATCGGCGCGCTTGCCAAGGCCCTGCATTTGGCGAACGACGCTGATCGTGATGGTCTTGCCGCGCAGGCGATTGATTGCTTCCTGGATCGCAGAGACCCGATTCATCGCACCCGCGGTCTCGGCCTGAAAGCGCAGACGGTATTTCTTCGCGGCAATCTGATCCAACTTCCGCTGCAACGCCTCCGCAGCGGTCACATTGGCCTTGATAGCGGCCTTCTGGGACCGCCACGCGCCGTTTGCCGCGCGGATCTGGGCCGGTGATGCTTCGGCCAGCTCCTTGAGCCGGAGGGCGCCCGCTACGCCTTCCCTGCGGAGCTTGTTAATCAGTCCGAGGTTGACGCCCTTGTCGGCCGCCTTAACGGAGTTGGACGCGAAGTTGCGGAGAGCCGAAGCCTGCCTATCCAGACTCTTGATCCAGCCATCGAGACCAACCTTCGATTTGTCCAGGTTGTCCTTGAATGCCAAGAACCCTTTGGCGGTCTCTCGGGCCGACTCTCGAACGAGTTCTAGGCGAGCGTTCTGACGCGCGAGTGACGCCACATGACGGGCCTCTGCGCTGTTCAGGTACTCGGTGGCCGCGGCCTGCTTGTCGATCTCACCAGTCAGCGCCGCGCGAGTTTCCTTCAGCGCGTCCAGCTTGTCGTCGCCACCGCGGAACTTCAGAGTCGGGTCGAGGCGCTCAATAAAGTTCCGGGAATCCTCTTCCTGCTCCATCAGGTTCTGCCGCTTTTCAATCGCGGCATTCACTGCGGCGAGTTGAGCCTGAACGTCCGGTCCTGCGGATGCGAGGATTCGATCGCGGTACGACGCAAGTTCGGCGTCAGACTCACCGAGGGCGTTGTTCAGATCCATGATGGCGCCGGTCGCGCCGCCGATTGCGATGCCCCAGGGGCCGGCCAGGGAGCCGGCGAGCGCCAGGGTGGCGGTGTTGGTGATGCCGATCTTGTCGGCCGCCCCACTACTGACCAGAGCCAAGCCACCGATTGCAGCCGCGCCCGTGGCAAAACCTGCTCTACGCCGCGCCTCTGCCTTCTGCAACTGCTGTGCGGACATCGTCGCCCGCTGCTGAGCGGTCGTAACCAAGTTCAGCCCCGAGGCATACCCGCGAACCGCTGCGATGCCTGGTCCACTGAATGCCGCCCGCTGCGTGCCCTGGAAGACCCGAGTTGCGGTGTTGAGCGCACCCATTGCGGCGACGAGCCCGAGAAGCGGCGTCCCGATAGGGGAGTCCGCGATAGTCGCCAAGACGTCAGCGATGGATTCGAGAATCTGGAGCGAGGGACCGCCAAGCGGTGCGACCGCTTGGACGATCTGGAGCAGCGCGTTGCCGATAGCGCCGGCCGCCTCAGCGACTCGCGGGCCGTTCGTTCGGATGTACTCGACAAACTCCTGGAAGCCATCGGTCTGCGACAGCCCGTTCGCCCATTCGTCAAAGTCGGCCGTCACCTGGACGAGCCAGCCCGAGAAGTCGTCATTGAGAGGGTCGAACGCCACCCACATGCCGGCCAATGCGTGCGCAGTATTCCCCATCGCGTCTGCCAGCTCGGAGAGTGCCTGCGGTGCCTCGTCAGCGATGAAGTCCAGGAAGGGCGCCCAGCGATCCGAGCCCAGAGAAGTCCCAGCATCGCCGGCGATGTCGCCGATTTCAGTTGAGATGGTTGAGATCAGGCGCTTAACCCGAGGAAGTGCCGACTCGAGGCCATCAAGCCCCCGCGACATGCCAGGGAAGATTCCGGCAGCAGCAATATCCCTGACCCGCTCGAACTCGGGAGCCATTGCCCGGAGTTCACGAGCAAACCGCGCAGCCTCCGGCGACAACGCTTCAAGTGCCTCGCGGGCCGCCTGCAAGTTCTCTACGCTCGGCTCCAGGGAAGCCTTGCTCATCGCGTCCAGCGCATCCCCGACGCCCTGGAAGGCCAGGACTGAGACGCCGGCAGCCGTAGCCGCAAACCCGAGTTGTGCCGCCAGCCCTGTTACTGCCGGAATCGCAACAGCTCCAATCGGGGCAAGCGCGGGAGTAACGAAGCTGGCGACCTCAGCGAGGATGCGGAGGCGACCCGAGAACTGGTCGAGATCCTTCGCGGACCTCGCCGCGGTTTGACCTGTCTTACCGATGTTCCGGTCGATGTCGCGAGTTGCCTTGTCCGTCTGGACAGCCTGACCCGACAGGCTCTGCAGTTCCCTGTTGTAGAGAGCCGTGGCAGCAGCCGCGCGTGCGATCCCTGAGGTGAAATCGTCCTGGAGTTCAAGTACGACTCGTTCGCGGCGAGTTGCCAAGACAATCCACCTCTCCTCTTCAGTTATCCACAGGCTCGGGTGACTGGTCACCGAACATCGGCAGTGGGGTCAAGAACTTGTCGTCCGGCGCCAGATCGGTCTCAGCCACGTAGACCTCGACGCCATCCTCGAAGTGGTACGGCGTCGCTTCGGTCGCCTCGCTTGACCAGTTTGTGAAGGTGCCGTCATGCCACGGGCGGTCGCCGTGCAGGTCCGAATAGCGACGACGCGCCGACGCCTCTTCCATCGTCACGTAGCAGATTCGGCGCTGCGGATACCAGACCTTCTTCGGGTCCGAACAGACCCCGATCTGCTGACCGCACGAATGCCGGCGAGCGTTGAACTGCCACTCTTCGACCCAGAGGTCTTGCTCATCCTCAGGTAGGTCGTAGAAGGCCCCGAGAGTGCTCAGGCCAAGCGAGCGGGCGAGTCTGAGGTCTCGTCGGACGTCGGGGCGACCAGCGACGAGAGCCGTGTTTTTGGGTCGGGGCCTGCGCTTTGGTTCAGCGTCACTGCCGCCGAGTAGAGCTTCGAGAAGTCGCCATCCGAAAGTTCATCCAAGAATGCGGCGACCTCGTCGGGTGCGCCTTGGTCGACCATGCACGCCGGCACGAGGTCGTCTCCGAAGGTCTGCCGATTGAACCCGATCCCGGCGTCGTCAGGATGGGCCACGTTCGCGCCGTCTTCATTCGTCTGAATCCGCGGCGGGTGTGCGTTCAATAGGTCCCGGTACTGGCGCCGACCGACTGCAGTCAAGGTCACCTTTACGGCACGCTCGGATGCGGCCTCGAGGAACTCATCGAACGCCTGCGTGGTCCCAGAGATGACCGGGTCCAACTCGTCGCCCATCCGTGCTGGGCCGGAAGACCGAACGGCCTTCTCTACAGCGTCCGCATGGTCGCGAATCGGGTCCAGGTCATCGCCCTGGAATAGTAGAACCGTTGTGGTGCGGCGCTTGATTTCGAGGCTCACCAGTTGCCCCTGACTATGGCCGGGGACATCAGTTGTCGAATCTCTCGCAGTGCTGAATGGATCTCGGCGAGCGCCTCAGTGTGCTCAGCCAGTGCGGCAGCCTGAGCGGTTGCAGCGAGCTGAC
>JBKJQX010000039.1:0-18645 GCA_046594875.1 Vicinamibacterales bacterium | reverse complement strand
ATCTGGCACGGCGTCTTCCGCGGTCTGGCGTGGGTGGTGAGCGTGATGCTGCCGCCCATGATGATCTTCTTCCCGCTGTTCACGATGCTGGAAGACCTTGGCTATCTGCCGAGGGTGGCATTTAACCTCGACTTCCTGTTTTCCCGCGCCGGCGCGCACGGCAAACAGGCGCTGACGATGGCGATGGGATTTGGATGTAATGCCGCCGGCATTATTTCGACGCGCGTGATCGACTCGCCCCGCGAACGCCTGGTGGCCATCCTCACGAACAACTTCGTGCCGTGCAACGGCCGCTTCCCTACGCTGATTCTGCTGGCCACCATCTTCGTCGGGCCGCTGGTACCAAACGCCGTCGCATCAATCGCGGCAGCGGGCACGGTGGTCGGCGTGGTGCTCATCGGCGTGGTGGTCACCCTCGCAGTGTCGTGGGCCCTGTCGCGCACGGTGCTGAAAGGCCAGGCCTCGGCCTTCACGTTGGAGCTGCCTCCGTACCGGCGGCCGGGCATCCTGCGCATCCTCTACACGTCGATCATCGATCGCACACTCTTCGTGTTGTGGCGCGCCGTGCTGACGGCGGCTCCCGCCGGTGCGGTCATCTGGCTCCTGGCGAACATCACAGTCGGAGACCTGAGCCTGGCCCGGCACATCTCGAACGCGCTCAATCCACTGGGGCATGCCATTGGGCTCGACGGTGTGATTCTGCTCGCGTACATCATCGCCATTCCCGCGAATGAAATCGTGGTGCCGACGCTGCTGATGGTCTATCTCGGCACCGGAATGATGACCGACGATGTGTCGCTTGAAGAGATCAAGCGGCTGTTGGTGACCGAACATGGCTGGACGCTGCTGACGGCGGTGAACCTGATGTTGTTCTCGCTGTTGCACAACCCCTGCGCGACCACGATCATCACGATGTACAAGGAAACGCTCAGCCTGAAGTGGACGGTGGTCGGCACGCTGCTGCCGCTCGGTCTCGCGTTCCTCGTGACGTTTCTCGTCGCGTCTATCTGGTAGCGGGCGCCCAGCTTGCGCAGGACCCGGGCGTCTCCCACAGGCGCACGGCAGAGACGTTGAAGCCCAGTTCCATGACTTTCTCGAAAATCAGTTTCGCCAATCGCTCGGCGGTGGGATTGGCGTCCATCGTGTAGATGGGCTCGCCCTGCGCGCGCAGCACCTCCACCAGTGGGTCGTCGTGCCGAAGGATCATCTTGTGATCAAGCTCGCGATCAATCCACGCCTTGACCACGCGCTTGATGTCGGAAAAATCCACGACCATGTCCAGGTCGTTCAGCACCTCGGCGGCAATGTCGATTTCAACCATGGCATTGTGGCCATGCAGGTGCCGGCACACGCCGTCGTAGTTCAACAGGCGGTGGCCGTAGCAGAAGTCGAGGCGCTTGGTAACCGAGTACATTGACTCAGTATTTCATGGTGACGGGATGACTGTTCGTTCAGCGGTCCTGTGGTCCGGGGGGCTCGACAGCACGGTGCTGTTGGCCGACGAGCTGTCGGCCGGACGCGCGGTGCAGCCCATTCACGTGCGGTGCGAGCTGGCGTGGGAGCCGGCTGAGGCGCGTACCATCGCCCGCCTGCTCACCCTTGCGCCGCTGGCCGGCCGGTCCGAGCCGGTCATCACGGTTGCGGTGGACGCGCGGCACCTGTACCCGGCCAACCATTGGGCCGTCCTCGGTCGCCCGCCCGCGTTCGACTCGCCTGACAAGGACGTCTACCTTGCAGACCGGAACCGGCTGCTGATTTCGAACGCCGCCGTGGTGTGTAAACAGCTCGGCATCACTCGCCTGCTGCTGGCCCCGCTTGCCGGCAACCCGTTCGCCGACGCGACGCCGGAGTTCTTTGCGGAGATGACCAGCGCCATGACTCGCGAGCACGGCCACCCCCTGGAGATTTGCGCACCCTATTTGGCGCTACGGAAAAGCGAGGTGGCACAGCGAGGATTGGAGTTGGGCGTGCCCCTGCACCTCACGCTGTCGTGCATGAACCCGACACCAGACGATGGCCATTGCGGCGCGTGCAGCAAATGCAGGGAAAGACAGGACGCGCTCAGTAGGTAGCGCGCGGCAGACCTCGGGCTTGAGACCCAGCCCGGCTACGTTCTGGACCCTGGACCCTGGACTTCTAGTACTGCGTGAGCCGAATGGAGCCGTCGCCCGTGCGCAGGACCATGGTCTTGCCCCCGGCGCCGAGACGGCCGCGGAGAGACCGCTGTTCGCGCGTGCCGCCCACTTGATCTTCGAGCTTGAGGTCTGAGCGCGCACGGCTGTCGGAGCCGGGCTCGGCCTCGATCAGGCCGCTGAAGTCATCCGGCAACTCCGCCGAGATGGAACCGTCGTTGGTGGCCACCATCCAGTCTTCGGTCATCACCGCGCCGCGGCGAATCCTGAGCACGATGGATCCGTCACCGGAGCGCGCGCGAACCACGCTGGGGATGCCAGACACCCTGATCGTCCCGTCGGTGGTGCGGGCCTCAACCCGACCCTCGACATCTTCGAGCGTCATCGACCCGTCACCAGACTCGGCCAGCAGGTCGCCGGCCGTCTCAGTCGCCCGGATGCTGCCATCAGCGGTGCGAAGCTGCAGTTTGCCTTCGACCCGTTCGACCACCACGGAGCCATCCGACGTGCGGATGTCGAGGTTGACCTTGCGTGGCGCGTTCACGATCAGGCGGGCGCTCGGCGACGTGAACGCCCCGATGCCGATAAACCGGGTGGTGCCGGAGTGCCGCACATCGATCTGGATCTTCTGCCCGGTCTGCTCGGCCAGCACGGTGATCTTCGAGACGGCTTCTTTGTCCTCGGCCCGCATCTCGATTTCCACCACCACCTCGGGCCGGTCCCACCCCCGCACCTCCACCCCGCCGTCAAACGTCTGGAGCGTCAGTTCCGCGATGCCTTCAACGGCAAAGCGTTTCTCCTCGCGGACGATGAACCCTTCGGTGTCGACGTTGATGCTGCACGCCGAGAGGGAGGTGGCGCAGAGCAGGAGTCCCGAGGCGGTAATGGTGCGCATGGTTACCTCTACGGTCGTACGGGGTGCGACGTTCGACCGCCCACCCAGGTTTGGACCACCCGCAGGTCGGGGGTCAGGATAGCCAGGTCCGCCAGACTGCCAGGGGCAATCACCCCCTGCCCGATGAGGCCAAGCTCGCGTGCAGGGGTCGTCGAACACAGCAGGACGGCCTCTACGAGCGACTGCCCCGCCTGGGCCACCAGAGTGGAAAACACCCGGTCCATCGTCGCCACGCTCCCCGCTAGCGTCCCATCATCGAGCCGTGCCACCTCGCCGACAGTGATGTTGCGCCCGCCCAGACGCGCGCAGGAGCCGTGCGGCAGGCCCGAGCCGGCCGTGCCGTCGGTGATGGCCATCACACGGCCGTGGCCTTTAGCGGCAATGGCGACACGCATGACTGCAGGGTGGACATGGTGGCCGTCGCAGATGAGTTCGGCCGCCACTTCGTCACTCGACAACACGGCGCCCACCAGTCCCGGGTCGCGATGACCCATGGGCGACATCCGGTTGAACAGATGTGTGGCGTGACGGGCGCCCGCATCGATGGCTTCGCGCGCCTGGTCAAACGTGGCGCCCGAGTGGCCCAGCGACACCCGAATGCCTGCCCGGACCGCCGCCCGCAGCAGATCCATGCCCCCCGGCATCTCGGGCGCCATCGTCAGGATCCCCACGTCGGGAGAAATAAAGACGTCGGGTGTCTTTTTGCTGGCCGCCCACAAAAAGACACCCCACGTCTTTATTCCTTCGTACGTCCACAGCCACTCTGTGGGCTGCGCGCCGGCGTACGCGGGATTGATGAAGTTGCTTTCAAGGTGTGCGCGCAGCACACGCGCCGCGCCAGGCTCCGGCGTGCTTCGCGCGGCCGCCACCGAGTCCAGGAACGCCGAGAGCGTGTCGGGTGAACACGCCACCGAGGTGGGGCAAAACGCCGTGACTCCAAATCGTGACAGCTCGCGGGCGACGGCCGAGACGGCGTCGGGCCCGTCCAGCACATCGATGCCCATCACGCCATGCACGTGCACGTCGACGAACCCCGGCACCACCAGTTGCCCGGTGGCATCCACGCGTCGTTCGCTATTTGAGAGTTCCCGCGGCCCGCTCGTCAGGTCAACGATGCGGTCCCCTTCCATCACCACCGTGAGTCCAGACGCCACACGGTCCGGCAGCACCACATCGGCGCCCGACAGGAAGGTTCGCGTGACGGACACTACACGCCCATGGCGTGGAAGCCGGCGTCCACCATCAGCACTTCAGCGGTAATTCCGCGACCCGCCGGACTCAGCAGGAAGATGGCCGCGTCCGCCACTTCACTGGTATCCACCGTGCGCCGCAGGGGCGCGCGATCACGATAGGTCTGGAGAATGGACGAAAACCCCGACACGCCGGATGCCGCCAGCGTCTTGATCGGGCCGGCGGAAATGGCGTTGACCCGGATGCCCTGCGGGCCCAGGTCGCTCGCAAGATAGCGAACGGACGCCTCGAGTGCCGCCTTGGCCACACCCATCACGTTGTAGTTGGTGAACACGCGGTCGCTACCCAGATACGTCAGGGTGACGATGCTGCCCCCGCCGCGCGCGGCCATCAGGGGCGCGGCACGGCGCGTGAGCGCCACCAGGGAATAGGCGCTCACATCGAGCGCGATACGGAACCCTTCGCGCGACGTCTGCGAGAACGGCGCCGCCAGGTCTTCGCGCAGGGCATACGCGGCGCCATGCAGCATGAAATCCAACCCGCCATGCTGCGTCTGGATATTTTCAAACAGCGCATCGATTTGCGCATCGTCTGTGACGTCACACGGCAGCACCGTGACATTGGGCAACGTCGCCGCCAGTTCGCGAACGTTTTCTTCAAGACGTTCGCCGGCATACGTGAGGATGAGTGACGCGCCTTCGGCCGAGGCGGCCTGGGCGATCGCCCACGCAATCGACCGCTTGTTGGCCACGCCGACGATGAGGCCAACTTTGGAAGTGAGCTGTGTCATGAGCGATCAGGTCTGCGGAGGTCTGGGTGACTTGTGGCGGCGGCGACGGCGTCCGCCGCCAGGCCGCTGTCCGTTCGGAGCGCCGGACTGGCCCTCACCCTGTCCTTGTCCTTGTCCTTGTCCCTGTCCTTGTGGGTCGGGGCGGAACCCGCCTCGGTGACCATTGGAATTGCCGTTGGCGCCCTGGCTGCTACGGTCGTGCCATCCGCCCCCCGAGCCGCCGGAGCCACCGTAACCATTGCCGCTGCCATTGCCGTTGCCATTGCCACCCCCGCCACGAAACTGTTGGGAGCCGCGCATATTGCGCTGGTGCATCGTGAATTCGGGAATAGCTCTGGGGGGAGGGGGCTGGCTGTCGTTGCGCGGAAGGGATGCGCGTATCAGAGGTCTGTTGAGCGACCACCCTTCGTCTATCACCGGGGCAGCCGGTTCGGGCTCGGCCTCCGGGGCGGCCGCGGCCGCGGCTTGCTGCGGCGGCGGCGCGGCTACTGGCGCGGGCGCGGCCACCACCACCGGCACCGGTACAACAACCGGCTCAGGCGGCGGGGGCACGGGCGTGCCGCCGGTCACGTTCGCCAGCACCTGATCGTAAAGAACGGCCTGCTCGTCTTCTTTCGTCCGAGCAGGTTTCTTCCGAACGGGCGCCTTGCCTCCCTTGTAGACGTGGTCGGCCTCGCATGCAGTGCAGCGAGTTTGCCGAATCGCGTCCTCAACGATGGCGACGATCGCGTGGTTGGTAACACGGCGTTCTCTCGGACAGTAGTCGTCCACGAGATCGCCCAAACGCAGCGGGCGCTGCTGTTCCATTCGTATTAATACTCCTGCAATTGCGACCACCCAAAACCAAGGTCAGACGTGACCTCAAAGCGCAATACATCGGGTGTTCGTGTAGGTCGAGGGAGGATAACCCACCCCTTCGCCCAGAGTCAATTCACGGCTGAAAACGAGTCGATCCAGTGCAGGGCGGCCTCCAGGGTGGCGTCCCGCCCCGCCCTGAGGGTCTGAAGGGAGAGGGGGACGACCTGGTCGGGCAGGACGCCTTCGCCTTCGAGGCGGCGTCCGGTGGCGGTTACGAAGTCGCCGACCACGTACATGAGCAGGTCACCGTTGGGAAGACGACGGGTGGAGGCCGGCAGGGCCTGACCCAGAGTCTGGCGGCCGAAGACCCTGGCGCGGCCCAGGCTCTGAAGCGCGCCGGCGAAGCACTCGGAGGCGCTGGCGGTCAGCTCGTCCACCAGGATGGCCACAGGCCCCGCGTAGGGCACCACCGGCACGCCCTCGGGTGTGGCCAGGCGCGGATTGGCGCGAAACACCAGATCCGACGAGCGGGTCTTCATACGGCCCAGCACCTCGGGAGTCGTGAAGAGGTGGCCGGCCACGCCGGAAATCATCGCCGCCAGCCCGCCAGGATTTCCTCGCAGGTCTATCACCAGGCCTTTGGCCGACCGAAACCGATTGACGGCGCGGGCGACGGGGTCGTTGACCGGCGTCATCCACACGTTGAACCCAATCACACCCACGGGCCGGCCTTCTGGCGTCTCCACGGCACGCTCGGTGACCGCGGTCACAAAGGGCGGCAGGTCGCCGAGCACCACGCGCTCTCCCGGCTCAACCGATCGACCGACCTTGATGACACGTTCGCCGCGGTCGTCGCTGACGCGCACCGTGGCTGTGGATCCGGGCGCGCCCGAGAGGCTGCGCTGCACGCGACGCCACACATCCAGCGCACGCGCTCGAGGGTCGGCCTCTGGAGCCTGCACTCGCCACCACGTCGATGCAGGTTCATCATCAATGGCGAGCACCTCCTGCCCAGCGGCAAGGCCGGCATCCGCTGCGGCGGATCCGGACGTGACTCGCGTGATCACCACATCCTCCCTGAGAACCCGGACGTCCACGCCCACGGTGGCCCCACCCGGCCGCGGTGGATCGTCACTCATGGCCGCCGACGTCATGAGCACAAAGTGTGAGCGCTTGAGGCGCGCGAGCATCTCGACGATCGGGCGTCGGGAGTCTTCCGGGCTGGTGGCGGCCGCTACGCGAGGGCGGAGTTCATCGCGCACCGCCGCCCAGTTCAAACCGCCAAAGGTGGGGTCGTAGAACGAGTCATTGATGGTGGTCCAGGCCTCGTCGAAACTGGCGATGGCCTCGGTGCGCCACTGCTCCACGGGCTGCGTGGGCGCCGCGTCGGTCTTCATGATGGCGCGGATGATGGCCGGCGGATCAAACGACTCGGGCTTGAGTGTGTTGTATTCGTAGGTCTCGAAGATGAAGTGTTGCTCCACGCCCATGGCCGACTGAATCAGCCTTGCGGGGTGCGTCATGGCACCAAATGCCTTGTAGTCCCTCAGCGTGACGGTGGTGGGCACTACGCCCATGGGCGTCTGGCTGTCGCCGGAGAAACCGAGTAAATAGCCTCGTTCCACATCAAAGAACTGATCGCGTGTCTGGCCCGACACGAACACCACGTGCGTCTTGAATGCGGGCCGGCCGTCGAACTCCACTCGAGCGGTGGTGGTAATCGACTTCACGAGATCGGGCGGATGCAGCACGGCGTCGAAGTGCGCGTCGTTGCGCATCTCGTCGAGCTGGGGCCCGGTCACAATCGATGGCCCCACCATGGGATCCAGCATCCACCCGACCGTGCCGTTGTAGCCGCTCTCGGCTTTGCCGATGCCACCCAGTTCCAGTCGGAGGACCGCTTTCGCCGGCCGGCCGGCCAGCACCTCAAACGTGCCGCGAATGTTCTGCGCCGGCAGCTCGGTCACTCCCGTTGCGCGCAGTGAGGTGGTGGCACGCACGAGGTCGGCGCCGCCGATCGCGGCGAGGTGTTTCGCGACGAGGCTTGCTCCGCTGGGCAAATCCTGTTCGCGAGCGGACGCTCCTGCGCCCCAGGCGCCACCCAAAGCGAGAAAGCCGACCAAAGCGCGTATCCGCCGCGTCAGACGTCCATGAGAACGTGTCACCATAAGTTATCCGTAGTTGATGATACGCGGCCGGCGCCGACTTTGACGCCGGTGAGAAGGAGATGTGAATGCGACTGCGCCGCATGAGTGCGACATTGGTGCTGCTGTCCGCGGCGGTGGCGTTGCCTGCGTTTGACCAGCCTGCGGCCTCGGGCCATTGGCCGCAGTGGCGTGGGCCCAATCGGGATGGCATTTCCGCAGATACGGGCCTGTTGCAGACCTGGCCTGAAGGCGGTCCCCGAAAACTTTTCACCGCCACAGGAATGGGCATTGGTTTTTCCAGCGTGGCCGTCACGGGCGGCCGTATCTACACGATGGGTGACCGGCGCGATGGACAGTACGCGCTGGCGTTCAATGAAGCCGACGGGGCGCCAATCTGGGCCGTCCGTGTGGGCGAGACGCATCAGGACCAATACGGTGGGCCGCGCGCCACACCAACGGTGGATGGCACTTCGGTGTACGTGCTCAGCTCCGACGGTACCGTTGCCGCGCTTGATGCCGCGACTGGGCGGAACATCTGGAGCAAGAGTCTGACGCACGACTACCGGGCGCAGACGCCGAGTTGGCTGTTCGCCGAATCACCTCTCGTGGACGGCCCCCATGTGGTGGTCAGCCCTGGCACCGCCGGCGCGGGCATGGTGGCGCTCGACAAGACCACGGGGAAAGAGATCTGGCGTACGCAGCAGCCCGGAGGCGGCAGCCCGGAATATTCATCGATCGTCATCTCGAACGGTGGCGGCGTCAAGCAGTACGTGCGGCTCAGCAGCCGTGGAGTCATCAGCGTGCGCGCCAGCGACGGCCAATTCATGTGGGCCTACGGCCGGGTGGCGAATAACACGGCCAATATCCCGACGCCACTGATCAAAGATGACCTGGTGTTCGCCTCCTCCGGTTATGGCACCGGGTCAGTGCTCATGCAACTTGCGCCGGGGCCCGACGGCCGAGTCACGGCAACTGAACGGTACTTCCTCGGCGGTGGCACGTTTCAGAACCACCACGGCGGCATGGTGCTCATCGGCAATCACGTGTACGCAGGCCATGGGCATAACAACGGCTTTCCAATGTGCCTCGAACTCGCCTCTGGCAAAGTCGTGTGGGGCGGCAACTTCCGCAACGACGGCAGCGGGTCGGCCGCAGTCACGGCGGCCGATGGGCACCTGTATTTCCGCTACCAGAACGGCGTGATGATGCTGATTGAGGCCTCACCCACGGCGTACCGCGAAAAGGGCACATTCCAGATTCCAGGCGTCCGCAACCCCAGTTGGTCGCATCCCGTGGTCACAGGCGGCCGGATGTATCTTCGCGAACAAGATGCCCTTCACGTCTATGATGTGAAGCGGTAACAACGATGTTAAAAGGCACCCGCACCGCCGTCATCCACCGCATCCAGCCGATGTCGATTCACGGCCAGATCTCGCTCGATGTTTTCTGGACCGACCCGGAAGATCCCGAAGGTGAAATCCGTCACGCGCGCGTGGGCAACGAAGCGGTGCCGCAGCACATGGCAGCAGGAGATACGGTGACGCTCCACTACCTCATGGGGATGGTGACGGAAATCACGAAACAGTAAGAAGCCATGTGGTGTGACAGTCCGCGGGTCCGTCGGTCCGCGAGTCCGTGGGTTCTTGGAGCGCCTGGCTTCGCCGGCGGTCTCTTCCAAGGAAAGCCCACCGGGGCTGAAGGCCCCGGTGCTCCGCGAACCCACGGACCTGCGGACCAACGGACCCTCGGACCCTTACCTAATCCCCCTGCCCTTGGTTTCCGGGATGACCACCCAGAACGCTGCCGCGAGCAGATAAGCAACCGCGGTAATCGATAACGCACTCGGGTAACCGTTCGTCTGCGCGATGGAGCCCACCATCCACGGAGCGGCGGCGCTGGCCACGCGACCGACGTTGTAGGTGATGCCCTGCGCGGTGGCGCGCACAGCAGTCGGATACAACTCGGCGGTCACCGCACCAAAACCGCTGAAGTAGCCCGTGCCGAAGAACGCAACCACGGGGCCAAGTGCGAGCAGGACCCACGGCGTGGTCGTGTACGCGTAGGCCAGCACCAGCGCTGCTGCGGCCACAAGGTACCCGACGTAAGTCTTCCGGCGACCGACGCTGTCGCTCACGTACCCGAATGTGACATACCCGAACCACATGCCGACCTGCATGACCACGATGAACCAGTTCATCGCAGCGTTGGACAAGCCGATCCCTCCGGCATCGGGCGATGCGCGCAAGTACGACGGAATCCAGGAATTGAGCCCCCACCACGCAAACATCGTGCACGCGTTCATCAGCGTCACTGCCAGCGTGATGCGCAGCATCGGGCCACCCATCGCTTCGCCGAGTGTCACACGCGTGGGCTTGGCCTTCTGGGCCGTCCACATCGCGGGCTCTTCAACACTACGGCGCACCCAGAACGCATAAACCGCGGGCAAGACGCCCACGAAGAACACCGCCCGCCACCCAAACCCCGCCACGTCCTGGACCAGGTAGTTGACGATGGCAGCGAGAGCGTAGCCGATGGCCCAGGAGCTCTGCATGAAGCCGAGCGCCTTGCCGCGATCTTTTTCCTTCCAGGTTTCAGAGACGAGCGCAGCCCCACTCGCCCACTCGCCGCCCATGCCGAAACCCAGGAAGATGCGGAACACGGCCAACTGCGCCACGGTCTGCGCAAAGCCGCACGCGGCGGTGAAGACCGAATACACCAACACGCTCAGCATCAACGCGCGTGTGCGTCCCCACTTGTCGGCGAGCACGCCGAAGATCAATCCGCCGGCCGCCGAGGCGAGTAGCGTCAACGACTGCAACGACCCGGCAGTGGCCGCGTCGATGCCCAGGTCGTTCCGCACGGCCAGCAGCACCAGCGCATAGAGCATGACGTCGAACGAATCGAGCATCCAGCCGAGCGAGGCCGCGATGAGCGATTTGCGCGCAGTCCGATCTGCGTCACGCCACCAACTAAACATCGCCACCTCTTGGGTTCACACGAGGCATGAAGGATTGAAGGATCAAGCACTTTTCCAAAACATCACTCGGTTCACACGAGGCATGAAGAGCTGAAGGATCATTCACTTTTCCAAAACATCACTTGGCTCACACGAGGCATGAAGGGCTGAAGGATCATCTAACCTTTTTCACAGAGCCTGACTGTCGTGGTTGCACACGAGGCATGAAGGTTCTTTTAGAAAGGAAGTTCCTTCAAGTCCTTCATGCCTCGTGTAAACCCTGAGGGTGTTTGTAAGAACCATATCCCCCGCCGCCGGGGGTTTCTACTCGCAGTCGATCTCCGGCCTTCAACGTGATCTGCACCTTGCCCGGTAGCGGCGTTTCTTTGCCGTCTCGAATCAGCGTGTTCCGACCGATGCCTCCAGGTCCACCGCCAAGGACGCCGTAGGGGGCCAGGCGACGCCGGTCTGTCAGCAATGTCACCGACGTCTCGACCAGCATCTCGTACTCCCGCACCAGGCCCTCGCCGCCGGGTGCGGCGCCGACGCCGCCACTGCCCTCGCGCAGACCATACTGCCGAATGCGCACCGGAAGATAGTGCTCGATGGCTTCGGACGGCGTGTTGCGCGTGTTGCTCATGTGCACATGCACGCCGCTCAATCCGGCCATGCCCCTGCGGCCACCCATGCCGCCACCCATGGTCTCGTAATACGCAAACTGACGACCGGTGCGTGGGTCGGTCCCCCCCAGCGTCACATTGTTCATCGTCCCCTGGCTCGCGGCCGGCCATCGACCGGGCTGCGCCTTGCCGAGCGCGCCCAGCACAACGTCAGTGATCCGCTGCGAGGTTTCGACGTTGCCTCCTGCCACCGCTGATGGCCTGAGCGCATTCACGATGGACCCTTCCGGGGCGATGACCTGGATCGGTCGGCCCACGCCCGCGTTATACAGCACGTCGTCCTGCACGAGACACCGGAAGGCATACAGGCACGCCGACAGTGTGATGGCGTAGTTGGCGTTGACGCTGCCGGTGACCTGCGGCGCTGAGCCCGTGAAGTCCACGATCGCGCGGTCTTTCCGAATCGTCACCTTCACCCGTATCGGCACGGGCGCGTCACTGAACCCGTCGTCATCCAGGGCGTCCTCGAAGGTGTACTCGCCATCGCGAATGCCCTTGATGGCGTGCCGCACCACGCGCTCGGTGTAGTCCTGCAGTGCTGCGGCATACCGCATGGTCTGCGCGCGACCATAGCGGGCGACCACGGCGCGCAGGCGAGTTTCGGCCACGCGGTTGGCGGCGATCTGCGCGGCGATATCGCCTTCGCGCTCGTCTGGGGTGCGGACGTTGTTGAGGAGGAGCGCCATGATGTCGTCCACGATTCGACCGCGCCGAGCCAACCGCACGGGCGGAATGATGAGGCCCTCCTGGTAGATCTCGCGCGCAACAGGCATGGACCCAGGGCTCATGCCACCCACGTCCGAGTGATGCGCGCGATTGGCCACATAGAAGGCGGGCTTCTTCTCCTTGCCGAGGAACACCGGCGAGACCAGCGTGATGTCGGGCAGGTGCGTGCCGCCGCGGAACGGGTCGTTGAGCATCACGATGTCGCCCGGCTCCATGTCCACGGCGTCGATGGCGGCGCGCACCGAAAGCGGCATCGCGCCCAGGTGCACGGGCATGTGGTCGCCCTGCGCGATGGTGTTGCCCTCAGCGTCGTACACGGCGCACGAGTAGTCGAGCCGTTCCTTGATGTTTGGCGAAAATCCGGTGCGGCACAGCGTGACGCCCATTTCTTCGGCTATGGAAAGGAACAAGTTCTTGAAGACTTCAAATTCGATGGGATTGGGCTTCATGACGCCCGCCCTTTCTGGGCAACCACGTTGCCGAAGCCATCCACTTTGAACTTCCAGCCGGGTGGCACGACGGCGGTGGCTTCTCCGCCGGCGATCACTGCCGGGCCGGATGCAAACGATCCCGGCTTCAGGTCATCCCAGCGGTAGAACGCGACCTTCACGTCTTTTCCCGTGAACCGCCCTGGGCGAATCGCCGACGGCTTCGCTTTCGTGACACCGCGTACTTTGCTGTAGGGCAGCTTCGGCTTGACTGTGATCCCGGCAGCCGATACTCGAACGTTGACCACTTCGGTGGCACGCGCCGGATTCGAGTAGCCGTACGTCTTGCCGTGATTCAGGTCGAACTCCTTCCGGTAGTCGGCCGTCAGCGGCAACGTGATTTCGAACGACTGGCCGACGTAACGCACGTCGACGGATCGCGTTATCACCTGGCGCTTCGCCGGAAATCCTTCGGCCTCAAGCTCCGCTTTCGCGGAAGCGACCAGTGGTGCACACAGTCGTTCCAAGTCCTTCACACTCACCTGGGCGCTGGGCTTGAGCACGCTGGCGGAATAGTCCTTAGTCACGTCGGCCACAAGCATGCCCAGTGCCGACAGGACACCCGCGTGTCTCGGCACGATTACTGTCTTGATCTCCAGTTGCTGCGCGATCTCGCATGCGTGCATGCCACCAGCGCCCCCGAACGCCAGCAGCGCGAAGTCGCGCGGGTCGTGACCGCGCTCCACCGACACCACGCGAATCGCGCGCTCCATGTTCGCGTTGGCCACACGCACGATGCCATCGGCCAGTTCGGGCACCGAGAGCCTCGTCAGTTTCGCGAGAGCGCCCGCCACCCGCTCTGTCTTGCGGGCGTCGATCGTCATGCGTCCGCCCAGAAAGTAGTCAGGGTCAAGACGGCCGAGCAGCAGGTTCGCGTCGGTGACCGTAAGTTCCTCGCCGACACCGTAACAAACCGGGCCAGGATTCGCGCCGGCGCTCCGCGGCCCCACCCGCAGGGCGCCGCCTGTGTCGAGGTACGCGATCGATCCGCCACCCGCACCCACCGTGTGAATGTCGATGAGGGGCAACCGCACCGGAAAATCTCCCACCTTCGAATCCGTCGTCCTCCCAATCCCATCGTCTATCAAGCTGACGTCGGTGGACGTGCCGCCCATGTCAAATGAGATGACTCGAGGAAACCCTGCCGCATGTGCAACCGCGCTGGCGCCGACGACGCCGGCCGCGGGGCCGGAGAGGACCGTGCGCACGGCTTGGGCGCGCGCAGCGCCGGCAGAGATGCATCCGCCGTTCGATTGCATTATCGAGAGTCGGGACTGCGCCAACGTCCGTTCCAGGGTCCCCAGATACTTATCCATCAGTGGCGTCACGTACGCATTGACCACTGTGGTGCTCCAGCGTTCAAATTCGCGGTATTCGGGCAGCACTTCGTGCGAGGTGCACACGAGCAGCCCCGACTGTCGCAGGAGCGTAGCCACCTGTTGTTCGTGGGCCGGGTTCGCGTACGAATGCAGGAGGCAGACGGCGACGATGGTGGCGCCGCGGTCGTGGATGAGGCGGGCGAGGCGGTCCACTTCCTCTTCGTTGACCGTTTGGAGGACGGCACCGGCCGCGTCGAGTCTCTCGGTCACGCCGAACGTCAGGTCCGGGTCCACCAGCGGTGGGCGCGGCTCGACAAAGACGTTGTAGAGCTCGGGTCTGGTCTGCCGGCCGATTTTCAGAACATCTTCGAAGCCGCGCGTGGCGACCAGCGCCACGCGTGCGCCTTTGCGTTCCAGCACGGCGTTGGTGGCCACGGTGGAGCCATGGACGACGTCGAGGGCCGTGGCCTGACCCGCAAGGTGTCGAATGCCCTCGAGGATCGAGCGCGACGGGTCGTCGGGCGTGGATCGCTGCTTGTGAACCACGAGACCGTCTGGCCCCAGATGAACGAAGTCGGTGAACGTGCCACCGGTGTCGATGCCGATACGTGAACGCACCACGCGATATTAGAGGTCCAGGGTCCAGAGGTCCAGGGTCCAGGGTCCAGGGTCCAGGGTCCAGAAGTCGCGTGGTCCAGTGCGGCCGAACTCTAACTACGACCCGTCTGGAAACGGGGGGAACGTCACAAGCCAGCAGACGCCTGGCTGCGCAGTTTCGGAATGTCTCCCGGACTGGCACCTTCACCCCGCGCATACGCCTCCAGAGCACGGTAATCCACCTCACGATGGCGAGCCACCATTACGGCTTGATCCCACGACTGGCGGTCCTGCCAATGCCAGTAGGCCGCAAGCCGATCCATCACGCACTGCGTTGGTGTAATCACTCGCAGTGGCCCCCAGGGGGTCTCCAGCATCGGAATCTCGTCGTGATCCACGGTCCGGTTACCGAACTGGAGGGGCGCTTCGCGTCGCGCCGCGGTCACAAAGTCCAGATCGTTCGACTCGTACTCGTTCTCAGTGTAGATGCTGACGGCGGCACCACCCGACAGCGTGGCCTTGATGCCCGCCGCATCGAGCGTCTGGCTGACGTATGCGGCGAGTTCACCAATAGTTGTCCCCGCATGGATGTTCATGGGGAGTTAAAGTGCTTTGCCTGATCGCCGCGGTCGCTGGCGCTGCCTGAAATAGGCACGCGTCACCTCAGCCGGGAGGCGTTCGAGTTCGGCTTCCAGAAACGTCCGGAGGTCTCTGACGGTGGCAGCCCTGGGGTTCCAGCCGAAGACCCGGGTCCTTCCGACGATTCGACTCACCAGGACGCCGGCGGCTTCGAGTCGGCCGAGCTGACGCTGGATGGCATTGTGGGACACCTCGAACGTTGTGGCGACCCGGCGCGCGTGCCCTTCGCCGTAGTTCTGCAAAAACAGAAGCGTCTGTGACGCCGAGCGACTGCCAAATAGCGCGTCCAGCATGGGGTTCATGGGTTCGATATTGACACACTGTGTGGCCATATGGCTACTCTATGTGGCCGGTAAATTTCGCATGTCTTCGATGAGCTTCTGCACGTCAAACGGCTGAGTGCCGTTGTAAACGCCACGGATTCGGCCGATGGCATCCACCAGCAGCAGTTTTTCCGTATGCACGAACGCCTCGGGCTTCGCCAGCGCCTGCCGCATCCCGTCGTCATCCGCGAAATACAGATCGCGGGCCGCACGGAGCATACCGTCCGGGTTGCCCGTGAGCAGTTTCCAGCGCGAGGGATCCACGCCGCGGTCCTTCCCGAAATCACGGAGGACACTCACCGTGTCGAGGTCGGGCGTCACCGAGAACGACAGGAGGACCACGCGCGTGCCGGCGGCCGCCGCCTGCACCTTCTTCATGGACGACACCAGTGGCGGACAGATGCCTGCACACCGGGTGAAGATGAAGCTGGCCACATGGACTCGGCCCTCGAGCGACGCCAGCGTGAAGCCCGCACCTGTCTGGTCGATGAAGGGTTCGTCCGCAAGGGAGCCGGCCGTGACCGAATGGCGCGTCGGCGCCCACGACGGCGTGAACGTCCGCTCAGAGTAGAACGGCAGCGCGCCGGCGGGCGTGCCGCAGGCGCTGAGGCCCGCGACGGCCCCGACGACAAAGAGCAGCGCGGTCGATCTGATCCGGACCATCACATCGCCCCTTTCGCGGCAGCTTCCTCGGCTGGCGCACACGGCCTCGAGTTGACGAAACCATACCGGCGTCCCTCACGCACCTCGTAGTTGAGGAACATCACACCATCGGCAGTCCACGATTGCTGGCGTCCCACCTCGCGCCCGTCCACGTAGTGCCGCAGTTCGGCCAGGCGACCATTCTCGTGCCACACCCGGAACTCGCCGTGACGCACGTCACGCAAATACCGGCCCTCGGTGCGCGGGCGTCCGTCGGGCCACGAGGTGGCGCGCAGTTCCACCGCGCCCGCCGGTGCGGGTGACGACAATGCCACCACCCAGAGTAACGAGGTCATCAGCAGCCAGCGCATGGCGACCTCTATCCGATTGAGCCGGGGCGACCGGCGAAGCAGCCCGAGATGTACGGGACAGTGGTGGTCACGTGGTAGTGGTAGGTGCCCGACGAGAAATCCGCGGTGGCATGAACGTGACCGTTGCAGGAGTCCAGGCCCGACGGAAGCGCCCCGCCGGACTCACGGGGGCCATACACGGGATAGCCATCGAGCAGCACACCAATGAGCGCGGCCGCACCATCACGTGATGTCAGCCACAACGGTTCAAGGTGGTAGTGATACTGACCAGTTTGTTGCGGGTGGCCGTTGAAGCGATCAAACGAGAGTATTTCGTTCGTCAGTGGCGATCGACCGGCCGCATATTGGTTGAAGAGCGCCACGCCGTTGATGGCGATGCCCATCGCGCCCATCGGCGTATCGGACGGCGTCGCCGCGGTCGGCGTCGAGGGCACCCGCAGCACAAGCGACTGCGCCGAGATGCGATTGGGGTTCACTTGCATGCCGGCGTGCGGCGCTTCGTACAGCGCATTCCCCACGCCCCAGTACGGACTCGCGTGGTCGGGGACTCCGGTGGATCGGAGCACGACGTTGGTGCCGTCGCTCGTGACGGTCACCGCCGACGAGAACTTCCCGTACCAGGCAGGCGCAGAGGCCGTGCCCCCAGTGGTGGTTGAGTTCGTGGAAGTGGCGGCCGACGGCGTGGTGGGCGTCGAACACGCCAGGGCAAGAAGCACGGCAGAGGCAGGGAAACTGAGTCGATGACGCATGGGTTGATCTCCTTGCACTGACGATACGGGCCGGACCTTACGCAATTCTGAAGCGCCCCCTTCAGAATCTCGTAAGATTCCTCTGGTAGCCTTTCCCACTGCCGTGACCCCACGCATCCTGCTGATTGAAGACGACCATTCCCTGGGCGCTCAAGTGGAGCGGAGTCTCGCGGCCGCGGGTTATGACGTGACCTGGATGATGCGGGCCGACGAGGCGATGGCCGCACCGCTCGAGGGACTGAGCCTCATCGTGCTCGACCTTATGCTGCCGGGCGGTCATGGCCTTGACGTCCTGAAACACGTGCGCGGCAGCAGGGAGCAGGTGCCCGTTCTGATTCTGAGCGCCCGCACGGAAACCAGCGACAAGGTTCGCGCACTGGAACTGGGTGCCGACGACTACCTGACCAAACCGTTCTGGCCCGAAGAGCTGCTCGCGCGGGTCAAGGCGCGATTGCGGCGTCCGACACTCGCGTCCACGGACGACGCGTTGGCGATTGGCCCGCTCCGCATCAACGCGGACGGCCGCGTCATCACTGTCGGGGGCCAGCCGATAGACCTGACTCGCGTCGAGTTCGACCTGCTTCACGCGCTGGCCAGGCGTCCGGGCACGGCCGTCTCGCGAAGCTGGCTCGTCGATCACATCCTTGATGCCGAGCGTGACGGCGCAGAACGCACCCTCGACGTTCATGTCTCCAGACTGCGGAAGAAGCTTGGCGCGACAGGCTCCATGATCACCACCGTGTGGGGCGTCGGGTACCGGCTGCAGGAAAAAGCATGACACTGCGACAACGCCTGCTCGCCACCACCCTGGCTGTGGCCGTGCCGCTCGTAGCGGCGTTGTACTTCGTGGCAGAGCGATACCGCCACGCCGACATGCTGGATACGATCGAACGCCACCTTGCGGCGGAACTCAACGGAGGCGTCCTCGAGCGCTGCAATGCCAGGGGTGGACTGTCCTTCCCACCGCCTGTGGACGGTCGGCCGGCGGCGGCTGGACCCGAAGGGAGGGGCAGGGGCAGGAGCGGTGGGGCCGGCGGACCACGGGGTGGCCGCGGCGGTCCCATCGAACTCATACCGTACACCGGCAGTTTCACGTTGGTATCGCAAAGCCCCGGACCAGGGTTCCCGGACGAACTCAAGGACGCAGTGGGCAAGGACGGGCGGGCGACCGGCGTGTTCAGCACCGATCAGGGGCGTGGGCT
>JBKJQX010000033.1:0-4170 GCA_046594875.1 Vicinamibacterales bacterium | reverse complement strand
AAAGCTGATCGAACGATTGAGCCTCGTTCGCACCGTCGGCATCGAACCGGAGCGTGCCACGCGGGTTCACCAGAACTACTGGCTGAAGCTCGCTCGCGAGGGCGGCCAGAGTACAGTGCAGCACTTGGCGGAGCTCGAACCGCTGAGACGCTACGCCACACTTACGGCTTTGGTGCTGGAACTCACGGCCACACTCATCGACGAGGCACTCAATATGTTCGAGCATCTTGTCGGGAAGATGTTCAAGAAATCTGAGCGCGCGCACGCCGAGCAGTTCCACGCCAGTGGCAAATCGATCAACGAGAAAGTACGCCTTTATGCCCGGGTAGGCCAAGCGCTCATCGAGGCGCGTTCCAGCGGCGGCGATGTATTTGCCGCCATCGAAGCCGTGTTGCCATGGGCCAAGTTTGAATCGACGGTGGCTGAAGCGCAGACACTCGCTCAGCCGGAAGCATTTGACTTTCTGGCGCTGCTCGACGAGCGCTACAGTAGCGTGCGTAAATTCGCGCCGCTCCTGCTCGCGCATTTTGAATTCCATGGCGCGCCGGTCGCGGCCGAGTTGCTGCAGGCTCTCGATCTGCTCCGCGACCTCAACGCCAGCGGCAAGCGCACGCTGCCCGAGCACGTACCGGCCGGTTTTGTAAAACCGCGCTGGCGGCCCCATGTGTTTCCACCCAGCGGAGTGGATCGGCGCTTCTACGAACTGTGCGTACTTGCGGAACTGCGCGACCGGCTGCGCGCGGGAGATATCTGGGTGACGGGGAGTCGCCAGTACCGGGATTTCGAAACGCATTTGATTCCGGCCGCGACCTTCAAAGAGATGCAAAAGGAACCACTGCCCCTCGACATCGACACGGACTTGCCGTCCTACCTGGCCGAGTGCCGGCAGAGGCTCGAAGACACCCTGACCACGGTCGCATCAAAGGCACGAGAGAACACAGGCCAGGCAGGACAAGTTGGCAAAAAAGGGCCGCTAAGGAATCTCCGGGCACCATTAGGTGGGTTGATTGAGAGCGGTCCCGTATGCTTGCGGTTATGTCCACCGCGAACCAACTAACTGATCGCCAAAGAGCCTCGATTCTGACCGGCCACTGCGCTTTCCGTCGCCGCGAGATGGTGCGTCATTGGATGCTTACCGAGCGTGACCTTGCCCTTGTGAACGAGCGCCGCAGACAACACAACCGGCTCGGATTTGCGGTTCAACTGTGTCTTCTGCGATATCCTGGTTGGCCGCTGAAGCCCGGGGAGATGCCGCCATCCAATCTCCTGGAGTGTGTTGCTGAGCAGTTGACGGTCGCCCCGGCGGAGATACGGGAGTATTCCAGGCGGGACCGGACGCGCCGTGAGCACATACAGTGGCTTGCCAGTACGTACGGCTTTAGCGGCTATTTCCAACCGTATCCGCAAATGCTGCGGGAGCACCTGCGCCACGAAGCCTTGTCGATCGACTCGGGATACACGCTGATTCAAGCGGGTCTGGAATGGCTCCGCAGCCGGAAGATCATTCCGCCAGCGCTTCAGACTCTGGAATCGATGGTGCGGTCGATACGAGGGGACCTGGAGCGGACGACGTTCCAGAACATTGAGGCCCGGTTGTCGCCGGAACAGAAGAAGAGCCTGGATGGGATGCTCGACATCGGACCGAGAAAGGGTAGCGTGCTGGCGTGGCTCCGGCGCGTTCCGCGATCTTGTTCTGCTACCGGGATTCTGGATCTTCTGCAACGCATCCAATGGGCTCGCGAGCGCGATATCCCCGTGTCGGTGACGGAGGCGCTTTCTTGGGCCAAGCTCCGGCAACTGGCTGGTCGCGGCGCCCGTCACAGCGTGTCGCATTTCCGTCTGTTTTCCGACGGGAAGCGCCACGCTATCCTGGCGGCATTCGTTCTTTACATGGTGAAGGAACTGACGGACCGCTCGATCGATTTCCACAATCGCCTGATTGGCCGGATGTTCCACCAGGCGGAACGTAACCGATGGGTTGAGTTCGCCAACAACGGCGCCACGGTGAACGAAAAGCTCCACAATTACTCTCGCCTGAGTAGTGCCCTCACCGCGGCGCGACGAGAAGGGCGCGACTTGACTGCGGCAATTGAAGAGGTGATTGTCTGGGAAGCACTGGAACGGGATGGCCAGGAAGCCGGCGCCCTGGCCAAGCCGTTTGACGCATTCGATCTCAAACGGTTAAGAGCCCACTTTCCGAACCTGCGGCAGTACACACCGACGTTCTTGGAAGTCTGCGAATTTGAGGCTATCGGTGCATCTCGACCGCTACTCGATGCACTGGCTTTGCTGCGGAGGATGAATCGCGATGACTTGACCGAGGTACCTGCTGACGCCCCACGAGGGTTCGTGCCGCAAAAGTGGGGACCTGTCGTCTTTACGGCGACCGGGATTGATCGTTGCTTCTATGAACTGTGCGCGCTATCGGAATTGAGCCTGGGCCTTAAGTCCGGCGCGGTCTGGGTTCGCGACAGCCTTCGCTATCAGGAGTTTGACAGCTACCTGATCGCGCCGGCTGTGTGGAAGGAGCAGAAAACCAAACTGCTCGAGGAGCATCCGTCGATTTCTGACTGCGAAGCGTACTTGGCGGATCGCCAGGACCGTCTGCACGAGCAGATGCAGAACGTGGGCGAGTTGATCCGCAGACAGGAACTGCCAGAGGCTCGACTCGAAGGCAACCGTCTGGTCCTGTCCCCGCTAACCAAGCTGGGGCCAGATCATTCGGAACAGTGGGCCGAAAAAGTATACGACCTGCTGCCGCGCGTCCCGCTCACCCATTTACTGCAAGAGGTTGATGGCTGGACCGGTTTCAGTGGCTCTTTCGTTCACCTCTATACCGGAAAACCGGTGGTCGACAAGATCGGCGCGCTGACCGCCGTGCTGGCCGATGCGACCGGTTTGGGGCACGCGCGAATGGCCGAAGCCAGTGAGGGCCATACGGCGGATCGCCTCGACTGGATCTATGACTGGTACATCCGAGAATCCAACTACGCGGCGGCGCTCGCCAGGATCGTCGATCTGCAAAGTCAGATCCCGTTGGTGCAATCTTGGGGCTCCGGTCGAACCTCGTCGTCCGATGGACAGGCCTTTCCGATCGGATTCAAGAAGCCGGTCATGGCCCAAGTGAACGCAAAATATAGCCGGGCTCCGGTTACGGTCGTCTACACCCACATCTCGGACCGCTACGCGCCGTTTCACGCCAAGACCATTGGTTCCACAGTTCGGGATGCGACCCATGTTCTGGACGGGTTGCTGAACCACCGAAGCGAAATCGAAACCGAGGAACACTATACCGACACCTCGGGCTATACCGAGCACATCTTCGCGCTATGCAGCGGGCTCGGCTTCCGCTTTGCTCCTCGAATCCGTGGCCTGGGAGACCATCGCCTTTTCTGTTTCGAAAAGCCTTCGCAGTATGAACTCCTGAAGCCACTGCTGGGCGGCAAGGTCCGTGTAAAGACGATTCGCGACAACTGGGATGAGTATCTGCGTCTGGTGACATCGCTGCGCACTGGCACGGCGAGTTCCTCCGTGCTCGTTAGCAAGCTGGCGGGGAATCCGCGCCACAGCCCCTTGGCTGCGGCGTTGCGCGAAATCGGCAGGATCGAGCGCACTCTGTTCACGTTGGAGTGGCTGCAAAACCCCGAGCTCAGACGTAGAGTCAACATCGGCCTGAACAAAGGCGAATCCCACCACACGCTCAAACGGGCGATCCACTTTTATCGAAAAGGCTCGATTAGCGACCGTACCCGGCTGGAACAGGACGTCCACGCCATGGCCTTGAACCTGGTGGTTGCGGCGATCACGCTATGGAATACCGCTTACCTGGACCACGCGCTCAAAGTGCTCGACGAACGCGGGACACCCGTCCCCGACACCTACCGGCCGCATATCTCTCCCCTGGGCTGGGAACACATCGGGATCACCGGGACGTATTCGTGGAAGCAATCGACAAACCCCTGGGGTCGGTTCCGTCCTCTTCGCTTCCACGAACGCCACCAGGAGCCTCGTATCGCTTAGCGGCCCTTTTTTGCCAACTTGTCCTGCCTGGCCGCCCTGGGCTATCTGCCGCCCGTCGAGTTCGAAACCAATCTGGCCACACCGGACAAAAAGGAGGCCGCTTCGCGGCAGCATTCTCAATGAGTTTTTTAAGGCATATGGAAATCTATC
>JBKJQX010000008.1:0-24169 GCA_046594875.1 Vicinamibacterales bacterium | reverse complement strand
CAGGTCTCGACTGAGAGTTACTCGAGACCTGTCCCCTTTTTTGCGATTTCTGCGGAAAACACACCCGTCCCCCTCTCTTCCTACCCTTCGATTAATTCGTAAGTCCGAACCTGGGGCGGCGAAGCGACAAGCGCCCGAAGCTCCCCTTGCACGCCGGCGATGTGGGGTGAGGCGGCGTGTTGGGCGAGCGCCGCGGCGTCCGTCCACTCCTCCACAAACGTGAAGTCGGTCGGGTCCTCCCGACACTGCAGCAGTTCGTAGACCAGGCAGCCGGGCTCGTTCCTGGTCGGCTCAATCATGCCCACCAGGATGCGCTTCACGGCCGCCACGGTCTCTGGACGCGCGACGATTCGCGCGACCACCTGCAACGATGGGGTCTCAGTCACGGTCTGGCAGTCCCCCACCGCCGGCGCCGCTGGCAGGGGCGGGCTTGTTGTTGTCGGGCTTCTGCGGGTTCTTGACGTACTTGTCGAGCCACGCGCCCCACCGGGCCCACAGGTCCAGCAACGTTTCTTTCGTCGCCGGGCCGTGATCCTCAAGCGGATACATGTAGAGCGCAGTGGTCTTGCCCAGGCCATTGAGCGCATGGAACAAGCGAATGGAGTTGTCGGGATCCGTGCCCACATTCTGGTCGTGGATGCCGTGATACATCAGCAACGCGCCGGTCAGGTTGTTGGCGTTCAGGAACGGCGACATGCCCAGATACACGTTGGGCGCCGTCCACAGATCGCGCTGTTCGGTCTGGAAACCCAGCGGCGTCAGTGTGCGGTTGTACGCGCCGTCACCGGCGATGCCGGCCTTGAAGAACGGCGTATGCACCATCGCGTTGACCGTGGAGAACGCACCGTAGCTGTGACCGCCGATGGCAAGACGATGCCGGTCGGCCAGGCCACGCCGGTCCAATTCGTCGATCGTCGCAGCCAGGTTGTTGCGCAGGTCGTGCACGTAGTTGTTGTTCATCTGGCCCGCCGGTCCCACGATCGGCGCGTCCGGCTCAACCACGGCGTAGCCCAGCCGCACGAAATACTCCATCGACCGCACGCCGAAATTCTGGAACGCGTTCTTGTTGAACGTGCGATCGGGCTGGTCGTACGCCTCCTGCGTGGTGAACTCCGCCGGATAGAACCAGAACAACGCCGGCAACTTCGTCCCCTTCACGTAGCCGGGTGGCAGGTTGACCACCACGCGGAACTTGAACCCATCCGCCCGTTCCACCACAAACCGCTCACGCGGCGCGTTGGTCAGGTCGGGGTGCATGTCTTCATTGTTGGTGAGTTGCTTGCGGGCGCCGTTCTCCATCAGGAACTGCTGCGGCTGCTGTTTCGGGCCTTCCACCGCAAGCACAAACCGCTTCGCATCGATATCGAGCACACTCGTGACGCGTTCCCACAGGTTGTTGTTCCTGCTCTCGAAGATGCGCTGCGTCGCGCCGGTCTTGATCGCCACCTGATCGATAAACGTCCTGGGACCCGTCTCTGCGGGCGCCTTGTCGTAGACCGTCCCTGCATAAAACACGTTGGCCTTGTCGGCCGACAGCAGCACCGCGCCACCACCGCCAGCGCCCGCCCCACCGCCGCGACCACCGCCTCCGCCGCCGCCACCCGCGCCCATCAACGTGCCGGGGTTCGCGAAGAAGTCGTCGGTGCGGTACTGCACCAGACGATGCCGCTCGGTGGGCGCTGAAAGATCGATGGCGTAATCGGCCGTCTGCTGATTAGCCGTCTCGCGGTAGAACAACATCTGCATGTCGCTCGAGAAGCGATGCCCGGTCATGCGCGTTGCGCTCTCATAGATCACCTTCTTGGTGGCATCCGTGAACGGGGCCATCCACTGGTAGAGGCGATCCGGGCGCTGCGGCGCGCCAGCCTGACCGCCCTGTCGACCCCCACCCTGTCTTGCGCCCCCACCTGCGCCGCCTCTGGCGGCTACGGCGGGCTGCGCGGCATCACCGGTACCCGCCGCGCCGGCCGTGTCTGCGCCGCGTCCTGCCGGCGCCGGCGGCGCTTCCTGTTCGAGGTACGTCAGGCCCTGGCCATCCGGCCGCCACGACAACTCACGGCGCCCGGTCTGATTGGCGCCGCCGCCTCGTCCACCGCCGGCCGCAGGGGCCGCAGTCGGATCCGGGTTCGCGGCCTGCACACCGAGATTAATCGGCCGAGCCGACAACTGCACGAGCGACGTGCCCGTCGCATCCCACACCTGTTCCACCTGTCCGAAGGAACTGACGGGAACGATGTAGGAGAACGGTCTGGTCATGAGAGTCACACGGGCGTGCTGACCATCGGGGGAAGGATCGATCGAGCGAATCATCCCAGGCGCGCCGATCTTCCTGACCGCCTGCGTCGCCACGTCCACGAGCGCGTACTGGCCGGTGGCGTACCACTCGAGCAACTCGAACTCGTGGGTGGACTTCATGAGGCTGGCGTAGGTGCGGAGGCGGTTGCGATCCGCGTCTTCCGCCAAACTTACTTCCGGTCCCTGCGGCGCCACGGGACGCACCGGGCGCGGCGTGCGCGCATCAGGCACCAGCACCGTGGCGATCTGCTTGCCGCCGTTGGTGAATTCGAAACTCGTCACCATCGTGGCCAGCACCGGTGTCTTCGTCAGCTGGCGCGACTTCAGCGTGGCCACATCGGCAATCCAGATATGCGTGGCGTCCGCGCCATGCACGTAATACGCGATGGCGCTGCCATCGGGTGACCACGTGGCGCCCGACACTCTGGCGCCGGCCGGCAGCGGCAACGACCGCCTGGCGCCATCAGCCGCGGAAATGATCTGGATCGCCACGTTGTTCCGGGTGGTGAGCGCGTGGGTCCGGTTGGCCCGGCCGTCAATGAACACGCCGCCAAGCTCGTCATACGGCCGAGCGAAGGTGGCCATCACCACCGGGCCGTCGCCCACTTCGCTGAGGAACCACTTCTTGTCGGGGCTGAGGCTCCCAAGCGTGGTGTTCAGGTGGCGCGGCGCCAGCACCGCCGACGCCAGTTCGGGCGGCGGTGTGGCGTACGTTTCCTGCTGCAGGATCTGGTCGGCCCAACTCAGCGGGGCACGCGGCGCTGCGGCGGCTGGAGCCGGGGCCTGAGCCGGCGCCGGCGCCTGCGGCGCACTCTGCGCGATCAACGAGTACGGCACAACGGCCAGAAGCACAGTCAGTGCGATGCGGGCGAACAGGCCTGGGGTGGGCATGGATCCTCCGAGAGATGCTGCGGACGATACACGATGCAGCGCCACAGTGTCACGCCTGCTGATTCCGTCCGGCCTGTTACAGTGGAGCGTAGGAATGGGCCAATGAGGCAATGACGGACACACCCACAGACGCCAAACTCCGGGTCCTCATCGTCGAGGACGACCCGGCCCAGCGGACAGGGCTCTCGCAGTTGGTGGCCGGCTGGGGATACTCCGCCAGCAGTGCTCCGGACGGTGAAGCCGCACTGACTCAGATCTCGGTGTCGCCGCCGGACGTCATCCTGAGCGACCTGGTCATGCCGAGGATGGGCGGCCTGGACCTGCTGCGGGCCCTGAAGCAGCAGGACCACAACATCACCATCCTGATCCTCACGGCCCAGGGCACGGTGGACACGGCCGTGGAGGCTATTCAGCTCGGCGCGTACGACTATGTCGCCAAACCTATCGACCCGCAACGCCTGCGCATCCTGCTGAACCAGGTCTCCGAGCGCCACGCCCGGCAGCAGGAAGTGACGGTGCTGCGCCGCCAACTGCGCGACCACGGCCGCTTCGGCACAATGATCGGCACCAGCGTCGCCATGCGCCAGGTGTATCAACTCATAGAACAAGCCGCGCCAACTGGCGCCTCGGTACTCATCACGGGCGAATCCGGCACGGGAAAGGAACTCGTCGCGCAGACGCTGCACCGGCTGAGCCCCAGAGCGCCAAGGCCATTTGTGCCGATCAACTGCGCGGCCATTCCGGAAGCCCTGCTTGAGAGTGAACTGTTCGGGCACGAAAAGGGCGCGTTCACTGGCGCCATCACGCGTCGCCAGGGGTCTTTTGAGCTGGCTGATCGCGGCACGGTGTTCCTGGATGAAGTCGCCGAGATGACACCGGCAACGCAAGCAAAGTTGCTGCGCGTGCTTCAGGAACGTGTGGTGCGCCCCGTGGGTGGCGAACGCGATCGCCCAATCGACATCCGGATCATCGCGGCCACCAACATCTCGCCGCTTGACGCCGTGCGCCAGGGGCGCCTCCGCGAGGACTTGTACTACCGTCTCAACGTCTTCGCCGTGCAACTGCCGCCGCTCCGCGAGCGCATGGACGACGTTCCCTTGCTGGCACAGGCCTTTGTGACCGAGTTCGCCCGCGAACTGGGCAAAGCGGTGGTCGGCGTCTCTGACGCCGCGCTCGCGGTGCTGCAGGCGCACCGGTGGCCCGGCAACGTGCGCGAACTGCGCAACGTGATGGAGCGCGCCACCATCGTGGCGCGCGACACGTTCATTGCACCGGCCGACCTCGCCGGATTCGGCACCACGCTCGGCGGCGACCTTGCCGCGCCCCCGCCGGCCACCCGCCAGCCGGCGCCATCCACATCGGAGTCGCAGGGCGCCAGCGCGCCGGGAATGCTGAGCCCCGGCATGACGGTGGATGAGGCCGAGCGCCAGTTGATCAACATCACACTGGCCCACACGGGCGGCAACAAGACCAAAGCCGCGACCATGCTGGGCATCAGCCTGAAGACCCTGCACAACAAACTCTCGCGGGAGGCGGCCAGGCCGACACCCGACCCGTCATGAGGCTCAGCATCAAGACCAGGCAGATCATCGCCGTCACGGCCATCGTCTTCACCGCGGTGGCGGTGATGGGCGTGTTGTATCTGCTGTCGATCGCCGGCATCCTGCTCCAGGAGACGCGCACGCGCGCCGACATGCTCACGAGCGGCATTATCAGCCGCGCCACGGTGCTGGCCACTGAGGGTGGCGACCTTCGTGACGCGGTCGCTCGGGATCCCGGCGTACGCACACTGTTGCAACTGTCGGGCATGACGCCTCATGTGATGTATGTGGCGGTGGTCGATACGCAGGGCTTGATGATGGCCCACAGCGACCCCGAACTGGCCGGCTACCTCGCGCCGTCGCACCCGAGCCTCGACTCGCTGGTGGACGCCGGGCCGATTGAAAAACTTCGGGCGGTGTTCACGCCCGGCGGGTTGACGCGGGAGGTGAGCCTGCCGCTCGTACTCGACAAGGCCGACTTCGGCACCATCCGTGTGGCGGTGTCCACGCTGCTGATTCGCAAAGATCTCGAAACCGCCCTGCGCGACGCAGCCCCGGGCGCCGCCCTGCTGCTGCTGGCATCGGTGATTGTGGCGACGATGCTGGCGCGGTGGACGTTGCGGCCTATCTTGCTCATTCGGGCAGGGTTGGCGCGCCTCGGCCGCGGTGAAACACTGACGCTGCCGCAGGAGGGCGAATACAGCGACCTGGGTGAGTCGTTCAACGTGGTGAGCGCGCGGTTGGCCAAGGAAGAGGCGGCCGGCAGGTTGTCGCGCGCCACCATCTCAAAACGCCTGGCCGCCCTCGGCCGTGTCTCGTCGGGCATCGCCCACGAAGTCAAGAATCCGCTCAACGCCATGGGCATCCACCTGGAGCTGCTGAAGATGCAACTGGCCGATGGCAGTCCCGATGCCAACAAGGAAGCCCGCGAGCACCTGCACATCCTGTCGCAGCAGATGCGCCGCCTGGACGAAGTGGTGGCCGGCTTCCTGACATTTGCGCGGCCCGATGAACTGGCGCTGGCGCCGGTGGCGATGCACAAGCTCATGGACGACATGCTGCCGGTCATTTCCGCTGAAGCGGGCAAGACCGGCGTCAAGGTGGATGTGGAGTGTCCCCCAGACCTGCCGCCGGTGCTGGGTGACGTCGGCCAATTGCACCAGGCGTTTCTCAATCTGGCGATCAACGCGTGCCAGGCCATGCCCGACGGCGGCCGGCTGCGCATCGCCGCGAAGCGCCTTGACCCCCGGCAAATGGAAGTGGTCTTCGAGGACACCGGCACGGGAATCACGCCGGAAAATCTCGACAGGATCTTCAATCTGTATTTCACCACCAAGCCGGGCGGCAGCGGGGTGGGGCTTGCGCTGGTCTATCGCACGGTGCACCTCCATGACGGCGATATCGAGGTGCAGTCGCTGGCCGGTCACGGCACCACCTTTCGCATCACCCTGCCGCTGGCCGAGCCGCAGAAGGCGTCATAATCGGCCACGAGGTGAATATGGGGCTTCGATCGCATGTCATCGGCGTGGCGCTGTCAGCACTCATGGCCGGGTGTGCGGCCAAAGCCGCGCCGCTTGGTCCCACCGGCCTGCCTGCCCTCAACGTGCCTGAGCCGCCAACGCGCGTCGTGGTGCCTCCGTCCGAAAAGCCCACCCTGCCCGCGGTCGAAGAGCCGCCGACGGTGGCGGCCGAAACCCGGCCGCTGCGGCCGCGCGACACCTCGCCGCCGCCGCGCACAGTGACACCGCCGCCGACTGACCCGCCCGTGGTGGACCCGCCCGTGGTGGCGCCCCCTCCGGCGCCGGTCCTGAGCACGTCGGCCAACACCACGGAACTTGAAAGACGCGTACGCGACAAGCTGGCCCAGGCGACCGCCGATCTGGGACAGATTAATCGTCTGAATCTGGGTCCGGATGCGCGCGGGCAGTACGACTCGGCACAGGGATTCATCCGACAGGCCGAAGAAGCGTTGAAGGTGAAGAACCTGGTGTATGCGAGTCAGCTCGCCGACAAGGCGGCCACGATGGCGGCGCTGCTACGGCGTATCGCCTGATCGCGACCACCGCTCTTTGATGCTCGTCCACTCGGCCACCAGCGCCACACGGAGGGCTTCGGAGTCCGCGTGGGGCGCAGCGCGTCGCGCCCGTTCAGGGATGATTGCGTCCGTCATCAGCTTGTCGAGATCGGCGCGAAGGAGCGGACCGGCGGCGCCTGCGATGGCCGGCGCCTGAATCCAGCCCGCAATGGCCAGCGACCATGCGCGCTCGGGGTCGTCCACGCCACGCGTGGCCGCCGCCAGCCAATAGGCCACCACAGGAGACGCGGGGCCGCGCGCGCTTTCGCGTTCCAGGCGCGCGAGTAACCGGCGGTAGCGCGCCTGCCGCTCGCCATCCGGCGCCAGTTGCGCATCGCGGTCGATCGAGGCCGCCCACCATTCAAGCACGCGGCTGCGGTGGGCCGCAGGCACCAGGCCCGGCCGGTCGAGCGCCGCTTCAAACATCTCGGCCGCAGCGCCGAACTGATCGTCCATGTACAGCAACTCGGCCATCGCCAGGTGCAACTCGGGGCCCTCGGCCGGCAGCAGGCGCATCGGATCAACCGACAGCAAAGCCTGCCGCGCGCTGGCAATATCAACGACGTCGCCTGTGCGGCGGAATCGCTCAAGAAGGGCGCGCGCCGCGACAAGTGACGCCGAGTGCGACAACGCCGGCGTCCGTCCCGCCTCACCCGCCAACTGGAGCGCACGATCGAACTGCTGAAGGTTGTAGGCCTCTCGGGCCCGTGTCAGCGGGTCGGCTTGAGGCGCTGCGGCGAGCGCACGCGTCCCCCCGATCACCAGGACGAGCACGACGAGGCTCATCAGCAAGGTACGATTGGCAAGCACATGGCCATCTTACCCAACGGGGCATGCCCATGTTGGGAAAATCGCGTAACTCTTACACCCCGGAATTCCATAAAGGCCGGGATCCGCGCGATAAGCAGTTGGCAAGGAAATTGATATGACGAAGGGTATGGACCGTATCTGCACCGGGGCTGCGATGCTGACCGCCATCACACTGGCAGCCGGCAATCCATCTGTCCTCTGGGCACAGCAGACGCCGCAGAAGGCACCCATGTTCTCGGCCACAGCGAGCCTGGTGCCGATCTCGGTGAGCGTGCGCGACGAACGCGGCCGACCCGTGGTGGGCCTGACGCGTGAAGACTTTGAAGTGTATTCCGACGACACACGCCAACCCATCACCGACTTCCGATCCGAGCCTTCGCCCATCACCACCGCGTTGTTGATCGACAGGAGCGGCAGCATGCGTGTGTCATCGCGTGCGGCAGACGTCACCGATGCCGCGCATCAACTGGTCAGCTGGATGTCGCCAGTCACCGATCGCCTTGGCCTGTTCGCCTTCGACACCAATCTCACGCAGACCAGCGCGTTCGCGGCCGTGTCGCCGAATTCCCTGCGGGACCTGTCAGCGGTTGCTCCGTTTGGAGCCACGTCGCTCTACGACGCGCTGGATGAAACGAGTACGGCGCTGGTGCGGGACGGCTCACCGCGCCGCGCGGTGGTGGCGCTCACGGATGGCACCGATAACGCAAGTCTCTTGACGGCGTCTGAAGTGGCGGGCCGTGCGGCCGCGATCGACGTGCCGGTGTACATCATTTCTGTCACGATGCCGATCGATCATCCCACCACGGGTGTGGGCAATCGTTCAGCGCAGCCCCACCTGGCAGAGCTTGCCGCGTGGACGGGCGGAGAGCACTTTGTGGCCAGCACGCCCAGCCAAATGAGCCTGGCCGCGCGCACCATCGTCACTGAACTGCGCCAGCAATACCTGTTGGCCTTCGTTCCGGATCCACGGCAGGGCTGGCATCGCCTGACGGTACGAACCCGGCAACCCCGACTGACCGCACGCGCACGTGCCGGTTATATCACTCGATAGGAGAACACCATGCGACCACTGATTCTGGCTACAACGCTCGCTCTGATTACCGCCACAGGTTCGGCCTGTGCGTCGAAAGGTTTCGTCAATACACGCGTCGGCGAGGTCAACACGAAGGTTGACTCACTGACGGGCGCCGTCGAAGAGACGCAGGCGCGCACCACCAAGGCGGAAGGCCGCATTACGGAAGTGGACCAGAAGGCCGGCGCAGCGGATGCGAAGGCTGCAGCAGCGGCTGGCGCGGCCAGTGCGGCTGATGCGAAGGCCGTGGCGGCCGGGGATGCGGCCAGGGCCGCGGATGCGCGCGCCGAAGCGTTGGCCGCTGCGTCACGACGGATGATCTACGAAGTGGTCCTCAGCGAAGATCAGGGGCAGTACAAGCTCAACTCAGCCGGTCTGCCCGATCCCGTCAAGACCCGCATTGACGACATGGTCAACCAGCTCAAGGCAGACCCCAAGGGCGTCTACTTCGAGATCGAAGGACACACGGACTCCACCGGATCACCCCTCGTCAACGAGAAGCTCGGCCTCGAGCGCGCGGACGCGGTGAAGCGGTATCTCTATGAGTCGCACCAGATTCCGCTGCACAAGATCAACATCATCAGCTTCGGCGAAAAGAAGCCGGTGGCGCCGAACAAGACGCGCGACGGTCGGGCGCAGAACCGTCGCGTGGTGATTCGGGTCCTGTCGTAGTCGGAAGTGTAAGACGTCCGGGCCGGTGATCGTGGACACCATCCACACGGTTGCCGGCTCGGACGAGCCGTGTTTGTGGCCGGCCCCCACCCACCCCTGGCCGCCCACACGCCGCGAGGCATGTTACACTTCAAGGTCTTGCCTGTGCCGGCGTAGCTCAGTTGGTAGAGCAGCTGATTCGTAATCAGCAGGTCAGCGGTTCGAGCCCGCTCGCCGGCTCCACAAATTGGTCCAAGAAGTTATTTGCTGAACGCGTCGTCGGCGCGCGCGGTACACTTCAGCCTGCGGCCATGCGCCCTGAACTCTCCGCCATCGTCGAATCGCCCCTGGTCCAGATCGCCACGGCTGCCGAGGCGATGCCCGGTTCGATCAAGCTGTGCTACGGCGAGTCCGACATGCCGACGGCAGGCTTCATCTGTCGCGCGGCCGACGCGGCGGCGCGCGCCGGACACACGTTCTACACGCACACGGCCGGCGCGCCGGAGTTGCGCGAGGCGATCGCCGGCAAGATTCGCGAGTTGCAGGGCGTGTCGTATCACCCGTCGGAAGTCATGGCCACCGTCGGCGGGACGATGGCGATTCACGTCGCCCTTCGCGCGCTCGTCGGCCGGGGCGACAACGCGGTGATTGTCTCGCCGGCCTACGCGATCTACGTGAACAGCGTCGCGATGTCCGGCGGCGAGCCGCGCCAGGTGCCGCTCTCGGCGAACGGCGCGCGGTTCTCACTCGACCTCGATCGCGTGGAACGCGCCATCGACGCGAACACCCGGGTGATCGTCGTCAACAGCCCGTCGAACCCCACGGGCTGGATGATGACCGACGACGAACAGCGTGCGCTCGCAGGCATCGCCGCGCGCCACGACGTCGTCGTGCTCTCGGACGAAGTGTACGAACGCCTGACCTTCGACGCGGCCATCGCGCCATCGATGGCACGATGGATCGACGACAAGGACCGCCTCATCGTGGTCAACAGCTTCTCGAAGACCTACAACATGACCGGCTGGCGCCTCGGCTGGGCGCAAGCCAGCGAGTCGATCATCCGGACGCTCTACAAGGCCGCCGAGTTCATCACGTCCAATCCGGCCTCGATCGTCCAGCACGCGGGCATCGTCGCCCTGCGCGATGGCGAGCCCTACGTGCGCGACCTGCGCGCACACTACGCCGCGCGACGCGCGCAGGTGACGGCCGCCCTGCGAGCGGTGCCGGGCGTCATCCTTCCCGAGCCCCTGGGCGCCTTCTACGCGTTCCCACACCTCGCCGGCCAGGCGGACTCGACGATGTTCGCTGCCGATTTGTTGCGCGCAACCGGGGTCGCGATCGCGCCCGGCGCCGCGTTCGGCCCATCCGGTGAAGGGTCCATCAGGCTGTGTTTTGCGGCAAGCGAAGCGACGATCGCCGAGGCGCTCCGGCGGCTGGTCGGGTATTTGACAGACACGGGGAAAACACCGTGAGCACCGTGCAGGTCAGCATCATCATCTGCACCTGCAATCGCGCCGCGCTGATGCGCCGTACGCTCGACAGCATGCGGTCCCTGGCCATTCCCCGGGGCGTGACCTGGGAAATCGTCGTCGTCAACAACAACTCAACCGACGATACGGCTGCGGTCCTCGCATCGTTTGCCGAGCGCCTCCCCCTCACCTGCGTGTTCGAGCCCGTTCCGGGCCTCTCACGATCGCGCAATCGGGGTGTCGCGGCCAGTTCTGGGGATCTCCTCCTCTTTACCGATGACGACGTGCTGGTGGAGCCCGGCTGGGTGCGTCGGAACCAGGCCGTGCTGGACGGCATGCTCTGCGTGCGCGACCTTGGCCCCGAGCCGAATGCTTGAACCGGGAGAGTACCCCGCCAATCCTTTGCCATGCCCAACAACGACGTGTACGGCGAAATCCGCGTGAACCTCGTGGGGCGTGAGCCGCAGGGACGGGTCCGGCCCGGGCGGGGGTACGACGCATACTTCGTCCGGCTGCGGCAGGAGCTGCTGAAGATCATCAACCTCGACACCGGGGAGCCGATCGCGCGCGCCCTCATCCGCTCGAGGGACCTCTACGAGGGCGAGTACCTCGACTCCCTGCCGGACTTCCTGGTGGAGTGGAACCGCGAATCTCCGGTCTCCCGGGTCGCCTCGCCCAGACTCGGCACCTTTGAGAAACGGTTCGTCGGGCTACGCAACGGCGACCACAAGCCCGAAGGGGCGTGCTGGATCACGGGGCCAGGCATCGTGCCGGGGCAGCGCCTCGCACCCGTATCGGTGATGGACTTCGCCCCGACGGTGGGGGCGCTCCTCCAAACGCCGATTTCTGACGTGGATGGCAAGCCAATCGCGGTGGCCGCGCCCCCGCGGTCCGGAATCCCACACGTGCAAACCTGAACAGACTTCGCGGCTGGCTTTCACGAATACTGGCTGCCCGGGTGCCGCAGCGGCGGCCCGGTATGAGGGCACCCATGTTGTATGAGTTCGTGACCACCTATCGTGATGCGATCGTCGCCAGGGCGAGGGAGAAATTGATCGCACGGCCGTGGCCCGCCGCGTCGGAGGACGAAGTTAAGAACGGCGTCCCGCTCTTCCTCACCCAGCTCTCGGAAACCCTGCGGGCGGAGTCAACCGGCACGCCGCACTCTCCGCACGCGATCGGCTCGGCCGCCACCCGCCACGGGCGCGAGCTGTTGGCGTTGGGATTCACCGTCTCGCAGGTGGTGCATGACTACGGCGACATCTGCCAGGCCGTCACCGAGCTCGCCATCGAGCAGCAGGCGCCCATCACCACCGAGGAATTCAAGACGCTCAATCGCTGTCTCGACACGGCCACCGCCGAAGCCGTGACCGAACATGCGCGCATCACTGCGGACGCGAGGTCCACGGAGGAATCCGAGCGCTCGGGACATCTGGCGCACGAGACGCGCGACCTGTTGAATACGGCGCTGCTTGCGTATCAGTCGTTGAAGGGCGGCATGGTCGCCATCAACGGCAGCACCGGCGCCGTCCTGGGGCGCAGTCTCATGGGCCTGCGCGACCTGGTGGACAGTACGCTCTCCGAGATTCGCCTTGCCGCCAATGAGCAGCGCCGCGAACGGATTCTGGTGACCCCATTCCTCAAGGAGATCGCGGTCGCCGGGTGCCTGCACTCCGAGGCGCGCGGCCTTGAGTTCACCACAGAGCTCGGAGACCCGGCGATGGCCGTCACGGCCGACCCGCAGATCCTCGCGTCAGCGGTGACCAATCTCCTCAACAACGCCTTCAAGTTCACGCCCGCCGGCGGGCGTGTCACTCTGCGTGCGCGCACAAACGCTGAGGCGCGCCTCCTGATCGAGGTGGCGGACGAGTGTGGCGGGATTCCCTCGACCGAAGCCGACCCGTTTCAGGCGTTTGGCTCGCGTCGCGGCAAGGACCGCACGGGTCTGGGCCTGGGGCTCTCGATGGCGCGCAAGGCGGTGAGGGCACACGGTGGGGACATCCACGTGCAGAACATCCCCGGGAAGGGCTGCGTCTTCGTGATCGACGTGGCGCTGGCAGCCGAAGACGTACCGGTGCCGGCTAAAACCACCTGACGGGCTGCCGCACCTCACTGCGGCTTGAGTGCGCGGACTTCCTTCAGGACTTCGCCCAGTAGTTCTTCGTGCCAGTGGATAGTAGACTGCAAAGCCTGAATGCTGAAGACATCTTCGCGGTACCTGCTCGGCGTCTTGTTCATTGCGGCGGGCGCCAACCACTTCGTGAACCCGACGTTTTATGTGGCGATGATGCCGACGTACCTGCCGTGGCACTCGCAGCTGGTTGTTCTGAGCGGCATTGCCGAAGTCGCGCTTGGGGCGCTGCTGCTGTTCAGCCGATGGGCTGTGTGGGCGGCGTGGGGACTCGTCGCGCTGCTCGTCGCGGTGTTTCCCGCCAACGTGAACATGGCGCTCAACCCCGATCTGTATCCATCAATATCGCCGACGGTGTTGTGGCTGCGCCTGCCACTGCAGGCTGTGTTCATCGCGTGGGCGTGGTGGTATACGCGACGGTAGCCAGCGTCGCGCTGGCGATACTGCTCGCCGTACTCGGCGCGCTCGGCGCGATCCTGTCCAGGGGCTGACGCGGGCTACTTGCGGTCGCGCTTCTGCTTCTCTACCATCGCGGCTACATCCGCCAGCATCTTCTTCGCGTCGTAAACGATGCCGTCCTTGATGGTCCACTTGATGCCGCCGACGCGCTCGATGCGATTGGTCGCGTCGTTGAGCCGCACGGCGCCGGTACCATACAGCACCTTCAGGTTCTGCAGCGGATTCTGATCCACCAGGAACATGTCGGCCAACATGCCGGCGCGGATGATGCCGAACTCAATGGGCTTGTTCATCGGCTCATGCAACGCCTCGGCCGCATGCATCGTAGCTCCACGGATGACCTCCAGCGGATGGAAGCCGGCCTCCTGCATCAACTCCAACTCGTGGATGTACCCGAAGCCCCACGTGTTGTAAATAAACGCCGCGTCGTCGCTCGCGGTGACCCGGCCGCCCATCTTCTTGTAGTCGTTGAGCAGGCGGAACCACACCTGATAAAACCGCCGCCACTGAATCTCGTCGTCCAGCGTCCAATCGAAGAAGTACGACCCGTGATTGTTGCGGTCGGGACGATAGAAGTCGTACAACGACGGCAAGGTGTACTTGTCATGCCAGTCGGCGTTGCGCATGCGCATCACGTCCCGGCCTGCGGCATACGCGGTCATGGTCGGATCGAAAATAGTCCCGAGCTTCACGTGCGCGGCCAGGTACTCGTTCCACTGCGGTGAGCCGGGCTCGTAGATCTTGTCGTGCAGACGGGCCACCTGCGAGAAGCGGTAGTACTCGTCGTTGTAGTTCATCTGGGCCGGCCACGGCTGAATCTCGAAGTCCTTGAGCAGCGCTTCGAAATGCCCGTAGAAATGCGTCACCGTGCCCAGACCGAGCTGCGCCGCCTTGAGCGCGTTCATCTGCGCCACACCACGCTGCTCCAGATGCGCCGTGGAACCCAGACCGAGCTTCTTCGCTTCGTCGAGGAGCGCCTCCATGATCGCCGGCGGATACGCCACCAGCTTCATGCCATCCACGCCGTTCTCCTTGCACCACCGCACCCACTCGCGCGCCATGTCGGGCGTGGTCACCGGACCGCGCGTCCAGCCCGACCCCGGCCGCTGATAGTTGAAGATGCGCGGCGCCACGATCAGATTCTTCGCCGACCGCTCCTTCTCAGGCAGCGCGTACGCCTGCGGCCCCAGCTCCACGCCGCGGCCCGCCGTCACACCATGCGCCATCCACAACTTGAACGTGTACTCGGCCTCGGGCGACTTCTGCGCGTCGCCCACATGCATGTGCAGGTTCACGAAACCCGGCAACAGATACATGCCCGTGCCGTCGATTTCATGCTGCGCCCGCGGCAGCCGGTTGGCCTGAAGCGGCATGCCGGGGGTACCTGCGCTGCGGATGGCCGCGATGCGGTTGTTTTCGACGATGACGTCCATGGGACCGAAGGGCGGCGCACCCGTCCCGTCAATCACCATCACTCCCCTGATGGCCATCGTCGTGAACGGCCCTACGCCCTCATCAGCACGCCGGTTCGGCGCGGGGACGATGCCGTTGATGGTGGCGGGTGCAGGCGACTGCTGGGCCGTGAGGAGCGTGGAGGCCAGCAGAACAGTGAGCAGGGTCAGCGAAGGCCGTCGGATGGTCATGGGCGCCCATTGTAAGACACTGTGGCTGTGATAGCCTTCGGCCTTCGGCGCTGACAATGCCGCGCGCGGGAAGGAATCACCCGGTGGATACCAAAAAACGCTCGAAGAAGGACTCCAAAAACACTCCGGCCGAAGAGAACCCGGGCAACATGGACAAGGTCCGCGACCTCCTGTTTGGCGGACAGATGCGCGACTACGATCGGCGGTTCAGCCGATTCGAAGAACGCCTGGTCCAGGAGTCCACCGAACTCAAGGAAGACGTGCGCAAGCGCCTGCTGGCGCTCGAACAGTTTGTGAAGCAGGAAACAGCCTCGCTCGCAGACCGGATCAAAGCTGAAAACAGCGACCGCGTCGCCGCAGCCAAGGAACTGAGCCGCGAAGTGCGCGACAACGCGAAGGCTACCGAGAAAAAGACCGGCCAGATCGACGGCCAGATCGAAAAGCTCCAGAGCGAACTGCGCAAACAGATTCTCGACCTTCACAAACGCGTGACCGACGACATCCGCGGGAAGATCGACGACGTGCTGGCGAGGTTGAGCCAGGAGGCGTCCGACCTGCGCCACGACAAGGCCGACCGGGCGACGATTGCTGCCCTGCTGAACGAGATGGCGTTGCGGCTCTCGAGCGACCAGCCCGATCCAGGCGCCGACAATGGACGAAAGGGCTGACGAGACTGACGAACTCGAATCGCTCAGGGCGATCCTCGTCCACCCCGAGCGGCGTCAGCTGGCCGATCTGCAAGACCGGCTGGACGACCTCGACGTACGCGCGCACGAGGTGGGCGAAGTGCTGCCACAGGTCCTGCTGCGCCACGCACACGACCCGGCGGTGGCACGCGCCCTGACACCCGCCGTCGAACGCGCTGTCACATCGTCTGTCCGGCGCAACCCGAAGCCGCTGGCCGACGCGCTGTTCCCGATCATGGGCCCGGCCATCCGCAAAGCCGTGGCCGCGAGCCTGGCCGGCATGATCGAGTCGCTCAACCGCACGCTGGAGCACGCGTTCTCGCGCCAGTCCATTCACTGGCGCCTTGAAGCGATGCGCACCGGCAAGTCGTTCGCTGAGGTGGTGCTGCTAAAGACCCTGCTCTTCCGCGTGGAGCAGGTCCTGCTCATCGATCGGAATACCGGACTCCTGCTGCAGCACGCGCACACGGGCGCGGCCGGCATGAAAGACGCCGACATGGTGTCGGGCATGCTGACGGCCATCCGCGATTTTGTGCAGGACTCGTTTCGCGTCGAGGGCGATGCCAGCGACGCAGGCGCCAGCGACGACACGATGGAGTCGCTGAAGGTGGGCGACTTGGCGGTGTGGATTGAATCCGGGCCACACGCCATCCTTGCAGCGGTCATTCGTGGATCGGCCCCGCGCGACTTCCGGCGAGTGCTTCAGCAGACCGTGGAAACGATTCACCTCGAGTTCGGCGATGCGCTCGAGTCGTTCAATGGAGATGCGAGCACGCTCGACGGGAGCTTGTCGATCCTCGAAGACTGTCTTCAAACCGAGTACCGCGCCGATGAACGCAAGGGACGGTCGCGAGCGCCGATGGTGCTGGGCGCGGCTGGAGTGATCGCGGTCCTGGTATTCGGCGTCATGGCGTATCGCGCGTCGGCGCGCGAAAGCCGGTACCTTGACGCGCTTCGCGCCGAGCCGGGCATCACCGTGGTCTCAACCTCGCACGAGGGCGGCAAGTTTGTGGTGTCGGGGCTCCGCGATCCGCGCGCCCGCGATCCCCAGGCGTTGCTTTCGGGCACGGGCTTGGCCGCCGACGACGTGGTGGGACGATGGGCGGCGTATTACGCGCTGGAGCCGTCGCTGATTGTGACGCGGGCGACCGACGTGCTGCAGCCGCCGGCAGGCACCACCCTGGTCTTGACCGACGGTGTGCTCTCGGCCACCGGCACGCCGCCGGTCGCGTGGGTCAGCGAAGCGCGTCGCCTTGCGCCGCTGGTGCCCGGCGTCACGTCGCTCGATGCGGCTGGTGCGCTCGAAGTAACTACGAACGCGGTAATTGCGAGGCTCGAGGGCCGCAGGGTGCTCTTTGCGAAAGGCGCGCCGGTGATGGCGGCCGGGCAAGACGACGCGGTCCGTGGGGTCGTGCAGGATGTGCGGGAACTGGACGCGCTGGCGGAGGCGACGGGCCAGCGATTTCGCCTGGAGGTGATGGGCCACACCGACGCGGACGGCCCAGCCGAATCGAACCTGCCCTTGAGCCGGACGCGAGCCGAGGTGGTGCAGGCGGCGATGGGCCGCGACGCGTCGAGCCGGCTTGAGATTGTGGTTGAAGGTGTGGGCAGCCGCGTCCCGGTAATCTTGAGTCAGAATGAAGAAGACAAACAGCAGAACCGGCGCGTCACCATCCGGGTGATCCGGCCGGCGCGCTGAAGCGTCACTGGCCATGATTCAAAAAAAGATCTGCATGCTCGGCGCCTTCGCGGTTGGCAAAACCAGCCTGGTGGCCCGCTACGTGAGCAGCATGTTCTCGGACAAGTACCTCTCCACCGTGGGCGTCAAGATCGACAAGAAACCTGTCACCGTGGACGGCCAGGAGCTCACATTGATGCTCTGGGACATTGCCGGGCAGGACGACTATCAGACGGTACAGCCCTCGCACTTGCGCGGCATGGCCGGTTATCTGCTCGTGGCAGACGGCACACGCCGGATGACGCTTGAAGTGGCGCGTCAGCTGCAGGAGAAGGCCACGTCGGTGGTGGGCGACGTGCCGTTCATCCTGCTCCTGAACAAATCCGACCTCGCGGCTGAGTGGGAAGTTGACGAGAAGGGCCTGATGGCACTGGTCGAAGAGGGCTGGCGCGTGGTGCGCACCAGCGCGAAGACGGGCGAAGGTGTGGAATCGGCGTTTGAACTTCTTGCGCGGGCCATGCTCGATCCCGAGCCGCCATCCACGGGAGAGCCAGAACCATGCTGATGGATGAACTGCTGCCGGCGATAGTGCGCACGTTCAACCTGTGCGTGATCGAATGTTCGCGTCCGCCCGAGGGGCAGACACACAGCGCGTGCACCCTGCGGCTCCTCACACCGGTGCCCGAGTGGCTGGCCAGTGCCTTCGCGGCGGCGCCAGAAGCCGTGCCCACACTTGGCGAGACGCTGCCATTCCTGGAGCACTTCCTGACGCAGGCCGAGGAGGTCTGGTACGAGGGACATCCCGCGACCGGCAGCTCCGAACCGTTTGTGGCGACGGTGAAAGGCACCGAGGTGCTGCTACGCGCAGTGGCCATCGCGCAACACGACCAGCGGCTCATCGTGCTGCAACGGCTGTTGGGAGACTCGGACGTGCGGCCCATGCTGCAGAAGGCGCGCGATCAGGCGCTTGAGCTGGAGCGCGTGGTGCGCACGGTCGGCACGCTGCACACGCCCACCGCGGCGATCGAACGCGACGTCACAGCGCTGCTCGCGACGCCGCTGTCGCCCGAGCAGCAGGCGCTCGTGGAGCGCCTGCGCCAGGCGGCCGCGGACACGCGCACGGCGCTCGCGGAATTGCCTCAGCCGCCGGAAAAGCACCGGCGCAAACGGCGGCCTTGAGGTGCAGGCCGCCCGACGAGGAACGGGCCGCCCGACGAGGACAGCGCCGATTAGCGCGGTTTGCGATTCGCGAACCGCTTGCCGCTGGTGGCGCGCACGATGGCGCGTTCGTCGACCACCGCGCCGTGCTGAGCCTGCTCAACAGCCGTCGAGCTCTCATGGGCGAGCTTCCAGGACGCGCGAGTCTTCGCTCGCGTGGCAGCCGCCACAGGATCCTTCGGCGATGCTTTCTTCTTTTTCTTCGCGGCGGCCTTGGCTCGGCCGGACTTTGTGGCCACGGATTTCACCTTGTCCACTCCCCGGGCCACGCGGCCGAGCGTGCGCCCCACCTTCACCGCAGTCTTCACGAGCATGTTGTCAGTTGTCTTCTTCGCCACACGATCCTCCGATACTGATCATTGATAACATCCGCGGTGGTCCGCTGGAGTGCTATACAGCACAAAGGCTTTCGGCGGCCTTGAGATTCAGGCCGCCCTACGAGGATAAGGGCACGAGGACCAGAGGGGGGCGCGAGATGTCCGATCAGAAATACCGGCAGCGGGGGTATCAGGACAGTGGCAGTTCCGACCGGCGGCCGATGTCGTCGCAGAAGCCGCGCGAGCCCATCGACCCGCGCCTTCCGCGCGATCCGAAAAAGATGAACATGATGGCCTTCTCGGAGGTCTTCAGGTGCGCGCGATGCGGGGCGATTGAAGCCGGCATGATCGGCTCGCTCAGCACCTGCGCCAAGTGCGGCGTTGATCTCCACGCCTGCATCCAGTGCCAAAGTTTCGACCCCGGCGCGCGTTTCGAGTGCCGCGAAACGATCGCCGCCCGCGTGAGCCCGAAAGACGTCCGCAACGACTGCCCCAAGTTCGTCGGCGTCACCCGCGTCGAAAAGGCCACCGGTTCCACGCCTTCGACCACGCCTGAGTCAAGCGCCCGGAAGGCGTTCGACGACCTGTTTAAATGACGAACTTAGGAACTTAGGAACTGAGGAACTCAGCCTCGCTCTAGATACGCCTTCATCGGCTGCCAGTACACGTCGCGCCACGCCTGCTCGGTCTCGGGGATCAGGGCCTTCGGCACCCCTCGGTGCGTCAGCACGAGTTCCGTGCCGCCACCTGGAGTGGGCGTGAGCGTGACGGCAGCCATCGAGTAGATGCCTTCCGGAAACGAACGGTGTCGCCACGCCTGGACAATGCGTCGCGCCGGCACGAGATCCACATTGATGCCCGTCACATCATCCGCGCGAGCCGAGAATTCGCCGCCGATCTTCGTACTGATCGTGGCCTTCTTCCCGGTCACGGCGGTGTGTTTCTTCGAGTCTGCCAGAAGTGCGTACACGGCTGCAGGCGCGGCCTTGAACCTCACACGTTGTTTGATGGTCTTGCACATGATGTCCCCCGTGTGATCCTACCCTGATGACTCGCCGTGTCCGGTTTGCTACACCGTATCCACTGCCCACTGCACTACGCTGAATTATCAGACATCGCTGAGTTGATCCATCGCCGGTTCGGCGATGGCCTCATCACTTTTACATCGATTGGGAGACACAATGGAAACACTCGACTCGCGTCCCTCCACTTCAGAAGCATGGGCACACTCAGAGGGCAAGGTTGCCAGAACGATTGAGGAGCAGACCGCAAAGCTGCCGTCAGATTCGTTTCTCTGGGCGGCCGTTGCCACCATGGGCGTCGCGCTGGCACTGCAGGTCTCGGGCAAGAAGCCGGCCAGCCTGTTCATCGGACAGTGGGCCGCACCCTTCCTGCTCTTCGGCGTGTATAACAAGCTCGTGAAGGTCGCAGGCAGCGACCGCGTTCACGCGTAACTTCCGTCTCTGACGCGGCGATGGCGCATCCGGCGCCATCGCCGCGTGCGCGTTGTCGGACAGGCTTTCTCCGAGCCAGTCATTGATATGAAGAATGACTTTATATAGGTTGTCTTCATGCAGGCACTGCACGGCGTCCTCGACATGCTCGTCCTGCGAACGCTGCTGGCCCAGCCGATGCACGGCTACGGGCATCGCCAAGGCCATCCGCACGTCCTCCACCGACAGCACGTGGCGCGCGTCATGGGCCCTGTCCCTGATGAGTCGTAGTGGTGTTCTGGCAGAAACTCCGCCGGCTCCTGCCCTGGGTCCGCCGCGCCGATGACCGGGACATCGACGAAGAACTCGCCGCGCTCGAAGCGATTGCCGGACGCCATGCGCTCGGCCACTCACGATCGTGGCCGAAGACGCCGGCAGTGCCGGACGCTGGATCTGGCTCGAACGACTCGGCCAGGACCTGCGTTACGCGATTCGCGCCGCACGACATCAGAAAGGTTGTTCGTTCCCTAACCCGGCGCGCGCCGTGCGCGGCAGGACTGACGGCAGCGTGTCTGCCGATCGAGTCGCAATTTAGTTATTGACAATAACTAGATTGCAGCGCACGCTTGGGCCCTGATGGCTTTGCCTGCCGACTCCATTCGCCACCTGACCCGCGCGTACATCGGCGCCGGGGTGTACCAGGGACTGCTGTTCTGGTTTGTCCTGGTGCATAACCTCGGTGCTGCAATGCGTGACGTCGGCCTCCAGACCCCGCGCCTGCAGATGTGGTTCACCCTGGGCGCCATCGTGGCGGCAGCCACCCTCGGCACGTACTACCGCTGGCGATTCGGACGGGTGGAACCACCAAGACCATCGTTGTCGCGGCAAGTGGTCCGCGGCACCGCGTTCGCCCTGCTCACGATGGCCGTCGTCCTCACCGCCGCCGTGGTCGCGCTCCCGCCTGGTACGAGACGGGTTGAACTCATCTGGCTGGTGACGTCGGCGGGCACGCTGACGTCGCTGGCGACCAGCCGCGGCGACCGCCGCGGCTGGATCGTGGCCCTCCTGGCGTCTGCGGGGTTGCTCGCGTCGCTCATGGTGCCGTCCCTGCAGCCGTTCCGGGGCGTCGCTCACGCGGGAATGGCTGCCGCGCTCGTCGTCGCGGCCATTCAACTGCATCTCTTCCTGGTGCGAGGATTCCGACATGCGCACGTCTAAGGGCGCGCCGTTCGAACAGTTGATCGCGTCCGACAAGCTCGTACACGAACCGGCCCGACTGGCCGCGCTCACGGCGCTCTCGGCGTGTGAGTCGGCAGACTTCGTGTTCCTGCAACGCCTGACAGGGCTGCAGCCAGGCAACCTCTCGCAGCACTTGTCCAAGCTGGAGGAGGCGGGCCTCGTCACGCTCACAAAGGCCTTCGCCGGCAAGTATCCCCAGACGACCGTTAGGATTACCGACGGAGGCCGGAAGGCCGTGGCCGAACACTGGAAGCGACTCGACGCATTAAAACAGGAAGTGCGGGCGTGGCCGCGTCCCCGTGGGGTGCACCTGCGCGCACGCACAACGACTCCTTGCGAGTCATCAGACTGACCGACGCGGCGTCAGACGACCAACACGCAGGCACTCCTCGCCCGAGTGCGGTGCCCGCACGCTTGCGCCACAGGAGCGCGCGCGGATCTGGTAGGCTCCCAGCAAGGAGCCTCACTTGCGACGATGTGTGCTTGCCGCAGTCTGCGGCCTCCTCGGCATGGCCTCGTTTGCCGCGGCCCCACGGCAATCCGGTGATTGGCCGCAGTGGCGTGGTCCCTTCAACACGGGCATGGCCGTCGGCGACGCACCTCTCCATTGGAGCGACAGCCGCGGCGTGACGTGGAAGGTCCCGATTGCCGGACGCGGACACTCCACGCCCGTCATTGTCGGAGACCGCGTGTTCCTGACGACGGCCATTCCGACGGGCGAGGGCCAGGCGCCCACGGGTCGCCTGCGCGGAGGAGGCGGTGGGGCCGATGCGGGACTTGAACATCGGTTTGTCGTCATGGCGCTTGATCGGGACACGGGCCGGACCCTGTGGCAACACACTCCCGTCGTGGCCACGCCACATGAGGGCTACCACCGCGTCTACGGAAGCTTCGCGTCCAACTCCCCCGCTTCTGATGGCCAGCGACTCTTCGCCTTCTTCGGATCCCGCGGACTCTTCGCCTACGGCCTTGATGGCACGCTGCTCTGGCAGAAGGACTTCGGCGTCAAGCTCCGGATGGACAACGCCTTCGGCGAGGGCACTGCGCCTGCACTGCATGACGGACGACTGATTCTGCACTTCGACCATCTGGACGGTGGATTCCTGACAATGCTGGAACCGACCAGCGGCAAGGAACTGTGGCGGGTGCCTCGAACCGAGCGGTTCAACTGGGCCGCGCCGTTTGTCGCCACCCACAACGGCCGTCGCCAGATCATCGTCAACGGCCTGACCGTGCGGTCGTACGACTTCGAGACGGGCCGTTTGTTGTGGGAGGCGGCCGGGCTGGGCGAAAACTCGGTACCGCAGGTCGTGCAGCACGACGACCTCGTGTTTGCGATGAGCGGCCACACCATCAAGTGGCTCATGGCCATCCGACTCGGGGGATCCGGCGTGCTGACCAGTGACTCCGGCATTGCCTGGTCCACGCCGCGCGGGGTGTCGTACACCCCGTCACCGGTGATCCATGACGGCAGCCTGTACTTCGTGAGTGACGCCGGCCTGCTGAGCAACCTTGACGCCTCCACGGGGAGGCCCCACTACCAGCAGCAGCGTCTGCCCAAGCCCTGCAACTTCAAGGCGTCCCCGGTTGGCGCCAACGGAAAACTGTATCTGGCGACCGAAGAAGAGGATGTCGTGGTGGTACGGATGGGTCCGACATTCGAGGTGTTGGCGACCAATACGCTGGCGGGCCAGTCGTTCATCGCGTCTCCCGTGATTCTCGACGGGGCGATGTACCTGCGGAGCCGGACGCACCTCTTCCGAATCGATTAACGTCCCAACCCGGAAGGAGGCCCTATGCGTGTTGTCAGCTGTTTCGTGGTCGCGTCAATGTTCGCCGTGGTCGCACCGTCGGAGGCGCAGGTCACGGCGCCGCTGAATTCACCGCTGCCCGCCTTGGTGATGCCGTCGCCCTCTCCCACCACACGGCTGGAGTCGTTCGTGCCTGAACCGGGATCGCTCATGACCCTGGGCTTCGAAGAACTGGGCACCATCGGCCGTAGTCGGATTTTTGTGGAGGTCAGGCTGGTGCGCGACAGCAAGGGCAACAGCGCCAGCGGTGTTGCGGTGCTCGTGAGCGAGAATCAGACGCGCATCGAGCGCGCGTTTGTGGACCTGGATGAAATTCCGGACGTGTTGAAGAACCTCGACGCCCTGTTGTCGATCCGGGGCAACCCCACGCCGCTCAAGAAATTTGAAGCGCGTTTCGCGACGCGGGGCCAGTTGTCGTTTGTTGCCTATAGCAACTCATCCGGCGCGATTGAATACGCCGTGCAAGTCGGACGCCCCTTGCCGGCAAGCATCCTGAACCTCGACGCGGTGGACCTGCTGAAGATGCGGGGTATGCTCGAGACCGCCCAGCATCAGCTGAGTGGGGGGAACACTGGAATGCGCTAGAATAAGCGCCGATCCTTCGATGTTGACCCTCCGACGTCGCCCGTCGTTCTGGGTGGCCGCCTGGCTGATTTTCCAGGGGTCCGCGCTGTATGCGCTCGTGCCGCGCGACTGCTGCGCCGCCTACGGCTTGCGCACGTAGGTCAGGTCAAACGATACCGTCCAGGTC
>JBKJQX010000166.1:0-58715 GCA_046594875.1 Vicinamibacterales bacterium | reverse complement strand
CGTAGACGATGGCCCTGCGCGGGTGTCCGGACCCGGCGAGGGCCCGCGCCGCGTTCTTGAACGCAAACGCCACCGCCCGGCCTGGCGCCGTCATGGCGCGACCATTCATGCCGCGGTCCTCATTTGCCGAGCGGCCGAGTGCGTCTATGGCAAACCCAAACGCCTCGCGCGTGTTCTCGATCGCCCGCATCATGCGGGCCGGGTCGGTCGTGAAATTCACGCTCAAGTCCGACCGTCCCACGAACACGACCGCCACTTCATCAGCGGGTGAAAGGGCGCGGACAAAGTCGGTCATGACCTGCTTGACCTGAACGATCTCGTATTCGAGGGTATGCAGGTCGTCGATGAGCAGCACAAACAGACGGCTGTCAGGGGACGACTGGGCGTTCGACGCCACGTTCTGGATGTCGCGCTGGTTCCTGACCGAAGACATGTCACGCTCGGCAACCGGAATCGAGACAAGCCTGAAGTCGGCAATAGCCTGCCTGCGACCGCCCTGGTAGATCTCGAACTCCTCGGCCTTCAGGTCGGTGACGGGCTCATCGTTGGCATCGGTCACCACCACGTCAACCGGGACGTATTCCACGCCCGCACGGAACACGGACGGCTGCTGGGCACCGAGCATCAACCCCGAGCACATCGCCGCGGCGGTGACAAGCAGGCTCCTGGACACCAGAGGCTCACTATAGCGCAGGCCTGTCTGGTCGCCCGCGCCCGGGTGCGACAGTGGCCGCCGGAGCCCGTCCGCATGCGCAGATGGGCTCCGGACTCAAGCAGTGCGTCGGCCTACTTCAGCCGGTACCCGACCATCACCGCGAACGTGCGGTTCTTGATCGAGGCGTCGGATGCCGAGTTGTCGGCGTTGGTCAGGCCAAGCGTATACCTGGCATCGAGACTGCCCCTGCCGCGCTCAACGCCGACGCCGAGCGTCCAGCCAAAATCCACGCCTTTGACTTCATCCTTCAGATCGATCTCAAAGCCGCTGGACTCTTCCTTGGCCTTCGCGCTGACCAGGAAACTGGCCTGAGGACCCGTAAAGGCATGAAAGTGGGTGCCGTCGGTGGTGGTGTTTCCGAACACTGCCAGCACCGGGAGGTCAAAGTAGGTCAGGTTGACTCGGGTGTCGAGGCTGCCCACCAGTTGCTTCGCGCCCCTCTGGCTCATGAGGCCCTCAACACGCATGCCGAGCCGGTCGTTGATTGAGCGACCGAGAAACACGCCGGCTACCAGGCCCACCTTCTGGCTGAGGTCAGCGCCGGAGTCATCAGTGCTCAACGTGGCGAAGTTCACGCCCGCCTTGACACCAAACGTGGTGAGGGGCGCTGTTTGCGCCGCGGCCACGGCCGGCACCAGAACAAGGGCGGCGAGGGCGAGCGAATACAGGCGATTGGAACGAGGGTTGGTAAACATGATTCGACTCTAACAGAGCACTGCGCCGCACAATGTGCTGTAACGCACAGCCCTACTGCCCACGGCGCGCACCTGCCCCCTCGCAGAGTCCTCCGTCGGGAACTCCAAGCAACAGACCGGGATTGATCTGAAGAACGCCGCCGTATTCTTCAATCAGTCCGTGCTTCTTGAATTTACCCAGGAACAGGTTCACGCGCGATCGTGTCGTGCCCACCATGCGCGCCATGAACTCCTGGGTGACGTCGGGCATCGCGCACGGGATGGGATGCCGCTCGTCGTAGTTCACACATCGCCCTGCCGAAAAATTGCGGCGCGTGGCTCGTACAACATCGTGGTGAATGGCGTGCCGGCAGTTTCGATCAACGCGCGAACGGATGGGGCGTGCTCCTTGTTCAACATGGGCAAGAACCTCCTGACCCTTGTCGTGCAACATCTATGCCTGCAAGAACCACCCGCCAATTGCTGCCGGAATCGCACAGTGCGGCCGTTCGTCCATGTCCGGAAGCGGGACCGCGTAAATTCGTCCAGTCCTTCGCCTTACATGGTAAGGTGAGCCATGGCGCGCGAATCCGTCAACATCCTGCAGGGCACACTCGACGTGCTCATTCTCCGTTGCCTCGCCGACGAGCCGAAGCACGGCTACGCCATCTCGCGATGGGTGCATGAACGCACCGACGGCACACTGCAGATCGAAGACGCGCCTCTCTACAAGGCGCTCCGCCGGCTGGAGAACGGCCGATGCCTCGCCGCTGAGTGGGGGATGTCGGAATCCAACCGTCGCGCGAGGTACTACCGGCTGACGGCCGAAGGACGCAGGCGTCTGCGCACAGAAGAATTGGCCTGGTATCGATACGCCTCCGCGATTGCGCAGGTCCTGAAACCATGACCGCTCCCGGAGACATGGACGTAGACGCCGATGTCGAGGCGGAAGTCCAGGCCCACCTCGATGCGCGAACAGACAGCCTCGTGGCAGAGGGCATGTCCCCTGCAGCGGCCCGCGCTCGCGCCGCTCAGGAGTTTGGCGACATCGACGACGCCCGTCGATACATGCGGCAGATTGGCCGGCGCACCGTCACCACACAGCGAAGGAGAGAGTACATGGGAGAACTGCGCATCGACATCCGATACGCCCTGCGGCGGCTGATCGCCGCGCCGGCGTTTACCATCACGGGCATTGCCACGCTGGCGCTGGGCATCGGCGCGACCACCGCGATCTTCTCGCTGGTCTACGGCGTCGTCTTTCGCCCGCTCCCCTTCCCTCAGCCGGACAACCTCTATGCCGTGTATTCCGCGAACGCCACCGCCGGCTCGATGCGCGCGGCGGTCTCGGCCGTTGACCTCGACGACTGGCGTGCGGCGCGACGGGACATCGAGGATATCGGCGGCGTCTTTTTCCGGGCCGGGTCGAGCGGCATTGACCTGACCGGGCGCGGCGAACCACGCCGGTTGCCCGCGGCCTTTTTCTCGCCCGGATTTTTTGCAGCGCTCGGCGTCGTTCCGGCAGCGGGACGTCTGCCCCGTGAAGATGAAATGGTGCGCGGCGGCCCGGACGATGTGGTGGTGCTCAGCCACACATTCTGGGTGCGGGAGTTTGGTGCGTCGCCAGACGCGATCGGCGCCACGTTGACTCTGCGCGGAGTCCCTTCGATTGTGGTGGGCGTCCTGCCGGCATCCATGCGCTTTCCTGCGGACGGCATTGACGTGTACGTGCCGTACTCCACTATTCCTGACGATGCGATTCCGCGGATACGGGTGGTACGCACACTTGACGTGGTGGCACGCGCGAAGATGGGCGTCACACAGGACGCCGTCGAAGCGGAGATGGCCGTCATCACGCGCAGGCTCGCGAGCGAATACCCAGAAGACAAGTTCTGGGACCAGGCGACGGTGGTGCCGTTGACCGACGTGATGACGGGCCCGGTGCGGGACGGACTTCTGGTGCTGTTCGGCGCCGTCGGCCTCGTGATGCTGATGGCCGTGGTCAACGTGGCCGCCCTGCAGGTGGCCCGCGCCTCGGGCCGGGGCCGCGAGATGGCGGTGCGACTGGCACTGGGTGCCCGGCGCTCGCGATTGGTGCGGCAGTTGCTCACCGAGAGTCTGGTGTTGGCCGCAGTGGGCTGCGTCGCGGGCATGGCACTGGCGTACGGCATGCTGCGGGCATTGGTCATGCTCGCCGCCGGTCAGCTGCCGCGCATGGCCGAAGTCGGCATCGATGCCACCGCGGTGATCTTTGCCGTGACGGTATCGCTCCTGACCGGCCTGCTGTTCGGCGTTGCGCCGGCCTTGCGCGCGATCGGCTCGGATCCGCAGCGCGCGCTTGCCGGCGGCAGCCGCGGTGCGGTGGGCGCCGATTCGCAACGGCTGCGACATACCCTGGTGGTGGCGGAGATCGCGGTGGCGATGATGCTGGTCGTTGGCGCGGGCCTGATGACCCGCAGTTTTGTCGCGCTGCTTGACGTCGATCCCGGCTTCCGCCAGCACGGACTCGTGGCGGTCCAGTTCACCATCGACTCCGATCGGCACGACGCTCCGCCTGACCCCGCCCGGCCGGGCTTTCGCGGCTATATGAACTACTACCAGGCGGTGCTTGAGAGGGTGCGAACGCTGCCGGGCGTCGAGTCTGCAGCGGCGGTGAAGGATGCGCCATTTCGCGGCAACGGGGAGCTGAACAGCTTTCAAATCGCAAGCCGGCCGGTGCCGGCCGGTGAACAGGCGCCCACCGCCACGGTCATTCACGTCAGCGACGGCTACTTCTCGACGATTGGCGCTCGTCTGCTTGCCGGCCGTGAGTTCGCGCCGTCCGATCGCGCCGGCGCCGCGCCGGTCGCGGTCATCAATGACGCGTTGGCGCGGCAGTACTTCCCTGCAGGCGCCGTTGGCCAGACGCTCCAGTTTGGCCGCGCGCCGGTGGAAATCATTGGCGTGGTGAACGACATCCGGCAGGTGTCACTGAGCGAGCAGGCGCGCCCCACGTTGTACTTCAGCAACTACCAGAATGGACGTGTGCAGACGACCATTGTCGCCCGTACCCTGGGCGACCCCGTGGTCATGGGATCGGCAATCCGCACGGCCATCTGGTCGATTGATGCAGAGCAGCCCATCACAGACGTGTTCACCTTCAGCGACTCGACAGATCGGGCCCTGGCACGGCCCCGGTTGCTGGTGGTGTTGCTTGGCAGTTTCGGCGCGGTGGGCTTGCTGCTTGGCGCCGTCGGTATTTACGGGGTGCTCTCTGCGCTGGTCAACCAGCGGCAGCGCGAAATCGGTGTGCGGATTGCCCTCGGCGCGCGGCCGAGGGACGTGCAGCGTCTGGTGTTGCGCCGCGGCCTGGTATTGACGGCGAGCGGCATCGCGATCGGCCTGGCCGGCGCCTGGTTGCTCACCCGGTTTCTGGCCGCGGTGTTGTATGGAGTCGCCCCCACCGACCCGCTGACGTTTGCAGGCGTCGCCGCCGCGCTGGCGGGCGCGGCGCTGCTCGCCAGTTGGCTGCCCGCCGTCCGCGCGGCCCGGGTGGACCCGGTCGTGGCCCTGCGGGCGGAGTAGCCTTCGATCAGCTGAGCGGCTCACCGGCCGTGAGTCCTGGCCTCTGGCCGGAAGGCGGGAGCGCACACCATGTGGTGAGCAATTTACCCCGTCTCCGGCCGCAAGATGCGCCTTCGTGCGATACTCGCCTACAGGGGGCAGAGAGTCAGGCCGATAGCCGGGCAAATCCGTCTAATCTGCTGTGAGAGAGGGTGCCATGGTGAACTACCGTCCTTCCACGGCCCGTGGGCCGTTTCGGGTGCAGGCCGTGCTTGGCGCTGTCCTGCTGCTGTGCGTCGCTGCCAGCGTGGGCGTCGTCGCCCAGACCAAGCGCGATTTTAATGTCTCGGCGAAACAATTCAGGTTCACGGTTTCCGGCACGGACGCGCAGGAAATCAGAGTCAGCCAGGACGACCTCGTGCGCATCACGCTTTCATCCGAGGATATTCCCCACAGCTTCACCCTCCCCGACTACCGAATTCAGAAACGGGTGGAGCCTGGGCGCGACGTGATGTTCGAGTTTCGGGCGGAAAAGGTGGGCCGGTTCGACTTCCACTGCTCCATGACCAACGACAGTTGCCGGGAGCGCGGCATGGTCGGCGCGCTTATTGTCGTCGCGCGCTGAAACGCCGGCCCAGCGCCAGCCGCTCATCCAGCGGCGGATGCCGATGAAAGAGCCAGCGCGTCCAGCGTGAGGGGCGCTCCTCGGCCAGGTGCTCCTCACCGAGACGCCTGAGCGCGCGGCCAAACGCTTCCGCGTTTCCTGTTTGTTCCAGGGCAAACCGATCCGCCCTTCGCTCGTGGGCGCGCGACTGCGCGAGTCGCAGCGGCCGCACCAGCCCCCAGACCGCGCCTGCCGCCAATGCCAGCAGCGGCAACGCCGCCAGATCCATTACGCCCTGCAGCCCGACCCTGCCGCCCCACAGGACGACCACGCGGTCGGCGCACCAGAGCGCCGCGCACCACAGCGACGCATCCAGCGCCACGGTTCGCGCGAGGTCGTGATGCACATGGTGCGAAAGTTCGTGGGCCACGACCACGACGACTTCGTCATCAGCCCAGTCACGGACCATATCGCGGCTCAGCAACACGTGTCCGCCGCCGCCCACCCCGGTGACCACGGCGCGTGCGCCGCCGGCGTCTGGGGAGGTCCACTCACGAACCTCCACCGATCCGCCGCCGATTCGCGCAACCAGCGCGGCCAGTGCTTCCGACAGCGCGGGACGCGCGAGGGCCAGCGTCTGCCCTGTCGCGGTGAGGCCCGTGCCAATCAGGCGCATGGCCATCAGACTGGCACCGGCCAGCATCGCGCTGGCGACGGCCCACCACCATCCCTCGGCGACCCACATGGCGAAGCGGAGTAGGGCGACCACGCCAATAACGACGACCGCGCCCACCACGGCGTCGCGGGCCTGCGAGGCCATCACGCCCCGGACGTCCCCCCTCGTCTGCGAGGAACGCCGCCCTTCGCGAGTGGCGCCGTAGAGCGAGGCTGGGAATGCCACCGCCTCGGCGACCAGCACGAGGACGCCCACAAACAGGCTCAGGGCGACAGCGGGCTGCAGGCTTGCCGGCCAGACCATGGCCTGACTGGTGGCGACGCGAGCGAGCCACTGGGCGCCTGGGGTGAGGGCGACCAGCAGCAGAAGCGCTGCGCCGGTGGCCGCGCTGATCAGTTGCGCGCGGCGGCGCAAGCGCTGGTACCGGGTGGCTTTGGACTCGTTCAATTCAACTGGACGGAGATCAGCTTCGACACGCCCGGCTCTTCCATCGTCACGCCGTAGAGGCGGTCAGCGATCTCCATCGTTTTCCGGTTATGGGTGATGAGGATGAACTGCGTGTGCGCCTGCATGCCCTGCAGCATCTCGACGAACCTGCCGATGTTCGCGTCGTCAAGCGGCGCGTCGATTTCGTCGAGCAGACAGAAGGGGCTGGGCCGGTACTTGAAGACCGCGAACATGAGCGCCATCGCCGTCATCGCCTTTTCGCCGCCCGACAGGAGCTGCACGTTCTGCAGGCGTTTGCCCGGCGGTTGCGCGATGATGTCGATTCCGCTCTCCACCTGATTTTCGAGATCGATCAGCACCAGGCCGGCGCGCCCCCCGCCGAACAAGGTGGTGAAGGTGCCCTCGAAGTAGGTATTGATCGTCGTGAAGGCTTCCTGGAAGCGTTCCCTCGTCGTCACATCGATCTTCTTGATTGCCTCGCTGGTCTGCGCGATGGAATCCAGCAGGTCTTTGCGCTGCGTGGTCAGGAAGACGTGACGGGTCTCAAGTTCATCGAACTGCTCAATGGCCATCATGTTGACCGGCCCGAGCTTCTCAATCTTCTGGCGCAAGTCGGCGATGACGTCATCCGGGAGGAGTGCGGCGGCCGGTGTGTCTGAGACCTCGGCGGGCTCAGGCGACTCTGCGCCCTCGGGCGTCGCTGCGCCTTCCGCGGTCTCTTCATCGGCGTCGGGCGCGAATGCTGCAGCCAGCCGTTTGGCCGGCGCCGCCAGTTCTCCATCGCGCTCCATGCGCGCGACTTCGACCACAACGTCCGCCAGCGGGAGGTTGACTGCCTCGAGACATGCCGCCGCCAGGTGCGTGAGGTCGGCGTGGGCGGTGGCACGGGCCACCTCCGACTGCATGACCTCCGTGCGCACGGCTTCAAGGGCGTACCGTCCCGTACGAATGTCGTGTTCTTTGTCACCAAACCGGCCGCGGAAACCCGTGACCTCCTCGTCGAGCCGTCGCATGTCGGTGCGCAGCGCCTCAAGCGCGTGCACGTGCTCGTCAAGCGACCGCTCGATGTCGACGATGGACGCGCGCAGTTGTTCGCGGCGCACGGTCGTACGCTCGAGTTCGTCGCGCCGCGCCGTGAGGCGCGCTTCGAGTTCGGCGGCAGCCTCTTCCAGGCGGCGGCCTTCCGCGTCGAGCGACTGCACGCGCTCGTTGATGGTGGACTGCTCGGCCCTGGCCTGGCTGACGCGCCGGATGTGCACTTCGGCATCCGCGCGGGCGGCGTCCAGACGCGCCATCACCGAGCCGATGGACTGCTCGGCCTGCAACTGGCCGGACTCGTGGGCCACAATCGCGAGCGCGGAAGCCTCGCGGCGGCTCTCAGCCGCCTGCTCGTCCTCTTCACTGCGGCGGCGCTCCGTGGTCACCAGTTCAATGCGCTTCGAAACGCGCGTGACTTCGTCCACGGCGCGCGCCAACCGACCCTCGTGAGACACGATGGTCTTTTCAAGGTCGTGCAGTGCCGCCTGCGTGGACGCGACCTCGGCCTCGCCGTTGTAGATGTCGAGCTCAGACGCCGTGACGTCGTTGGCGCCCTGGTGCGCGATCGCTTCGACGGCCGATACCTGCGTCCGCAGCGCCTGGGCCTCTGCGCGAATTTCGAGGATCCCCAGCGCCCCGCCCGTGGCGCCGCCTTCGACAAGGCCTGACCCCCGAAACACATCTCCACCTACGGTGGCGACGGGCACGTCGGTGGCGAGCGCGAGGGCCTGAGCCTGGGCCAACGTGTCCACGACGAACGCATCCGGAATGGCACGCGCGATGAGGCCGCCGTACGGCCCCGTGGCATGCACAACGTCGCGCAACGCGCGGGCGCCTGGCGGGAGCGCCGGCGACACTCGCGGCGCGGCGGATCGAGCGTCGTCAAGCACGAGGAACCCGCAGCGGCCGGCACGCCGCTCTTCGAGGTGCGCCAGCGCCTGGTTGACCTGATCGGCTCGATCCACCACCACGTGCTGAAGCAGATCGCCGAGAAGCGCGTCCACGGCGCGTTCAAACGATGGTTCGACGCGGAGGTGATCGGCAAACGCGCCGTGTTGTCCGACGGTTTCTGGCGCTTCGGCGAGAAGGAAGCGTGCCGCGTCACCAAACGTCGTGCGCTGGCGGTCCACTTCGCTGATCGAACGCAGACGGGCTTCGAGTCCCGCCAGTTCACGATGGGCGGAGCTCAGGACCTGTGAGAGGCGATCGCGTTCGCCGCGGGCCTCGGCGAGCGCGGCCTCGGCTGCGGTGCGCGCCTGAAGGGCGCGTTCGGACGCGCGGCGCGCTTCCGCAAGCGTGGCTTCGCCGTCGGATCGATCACGCGTGGCGCGGTCGAGTTCCTGCTGCAAGTCGCGCAGCTCCACTTCGAAACGGCTGCGGTCCTGCGCAATGCGATCGCGGGCGGCCGTGGCGTTGTCACGCGCCTGGCGCAACGCGGTGAGCGTGGTCGCGGCGGCCATGACGGCCGCCCGCGTCTGGTCCGCATCGTGTTCCACCCCCTGCACGGTGGTGAGCGCTCGCTGATACTCCTGCTCGCAGGCGGACACGGTGCCCTGGGCCTCCTGCAGCGACAGCCGCGCGCGGTCGATGACGCCCTTCTGCGCCTCGAAGGCCGCGTGCGCCGGGCTGCGACGCGCATCAAGGTCGCGCACTTCCGCGTCGAACTGCGTCAGCCGATGCCCGAGGTCTTCCACCTGCTGCTTTTCAAACGTGACCTGTTGCTGGCGACGGCCGATCTCGAGTTCGCGCTGATGCGCCTGCTCGCGTGTTTCGGTCGCGCGCTGCTCGGCAACGGTAAGTTCGAGCCTCAGCGCTTCGAGCCCGGATTCGAGTTCCGCCACGCGGGCGGCCGCCGACGTTTCTCGCGTGCGCGCGTCGGACAGGCGCGATTCGGCGGCGTCGATTTCGCGCGCGAGCGTCGCCTGCCGGTGCGCGAACTGCACCTGCTCCCAGCGCCGCAGTTCTTCGCGCAGGCGCTTGTACCGGCGGGCACGGGCCGCCTGCCGCTTCAACGCGCCCCGCTGTTTTTCGACTTCAAAAATGATGTCGTCCACCCGCATCAGGTTCTGGCGGGCGGCGTCGAGTTTGAGCTCAGCAGAACGCCGTCGCGACTTGTACTTGGTGACGCCCGCCGCCTCTTCAATCAGGGCCCGGCGTTCGGCCGGGCGTGCCGACAGAATCTGGCCAATTTTGCCCTGCTCGATCACGGCATATGCCTTGATGCCAAGGCCCGAGTCCATGAGCAGGTCGTGCACGTCACGCAGACGGCACACCTCCCCATCAATGAGGTATTCGCTTTCGCCTGAACGGTACAACCGGCGGCCGATTTCGACGTCGCGTGTCACGAGCGGCAGTTGGCCGTTTTCGCCGAGTGCCGGGTCCATCACGCCGTTGCCACCCACTTCCGTGGACGTGAGCATCGCCGCCTGCGCAACATTCGCCAGGCGCAGGCGCACTTCAGCGGACGCGGTCGGCTTTCGCCCATCGCTGCCGCTGAACATGATGTCTTCCATGCGTTCACCGCGCAGGCTTTTGGCGCTTTGTTCGCCAAGGACCCACGTAATGGCGTCTACGACATTGCTCTTCCCGCAACCGTTCGGGCCGACGATGGCGGTGACGCCATCGTCAAATGACAACTCGGCCCGATCGGCAAAACTCTTGAATCCGTTAATGTGCAGTCGCGACAAACGCATGTGTTAGGGGGTCTTCCCGGCCTGTGCAGTCCTGGCGCTTGAAGCGATCAGGCGGTGTGCTTCGTCGAAGAACGTCAGCGCGAACTGCGCCTGGGGATCGACTTTGGAGAGATTGCGGCGCGCTTCCTCGACGCCGAAGAGATCGAGATCCACGTCGTAGTGAATCATCGCGCTGATGAACGCGGCATCGGCCTCGAGCGCGGCGGCATCCACCTTCACGCGCTGGGCGGCAAGATAGTCGGCGAACTCCGCCAGGATTGCGGGCGTCACCACGAATCCGCGCGCAACCTTGTGTTTGGCCGCGGGCGCCGCCGCAGGGCGCGTATCGCCTTCGCCGGTGAACGACTCGGCGAAACCGACGAAGAACCCCCGCGCCAGCAACATCCGCGAGAACCGCGTGGGGTTGAAACCTTCGACCGGTCCCGGCTTGAAGTGATCCGGCTCGATCCCGCCGCCGCCGTACACCTTGCGGCCTGCGTCCGTGTACTTCAGTTCGCCGGCCGCGTGTTCGCGCGTCTCTGCCTGGTCGCGCTGCGAGTAGTTCAAGTACTCGTCGAACGTGCCGTCCCAGGGGCGCTGAATCATGCGACCGCTCGGCGTGTAGTACCGGCCGGTGGTCAGCGCGAGCCCGGCGCTGTTGCTGATCCGAAACACCGACTGCACCAGCGCCTTGCCAAACGTCGCTTCGCCGACCACTAACGCGCGGTCGTGATCCTGCATCGCACCCGCCACAATCTCCGAGGCACTGGCGCTGCTGCGATTGACGAGTACCACCAGCGGCGTGGTCGTGTCGCCCTGCTCAAGCGCCAGGTAGTCCTCATCCGAATTCTGCACGCGGCCGCGGGTATACACGATCATCTGCCCCCGCTTCAGGAACCGGTTGGACACAGCGATCGCCTGGTCGAGCGGCCCGCCAGGGTTGTCGCGCAGGTCCAGCACCAGTCGCTGCAGCCCTTCTCCGCGCAGCTTGGTCAGTGCAGCGCCCAGCTCGCGATCGGTGGTCTCCGAAAAATCCTGCAGGCGGATGTACCCCGTGCCCGGCGCAATCATGAACGCCGTGCGCACGGTGGTGATGTTGATCTCGTCGCGTTCGACGGTCAGGGGGATCAGCTGATCGAGCCGGCGAATGGAAATGTCCACCGAGGTGCCCTTGGCGCCTCGCAGCTCCTTCACCGCCTGCTCGCTGGTCCATCCCTTGGCGCTCTTGCCTTTGATGATCGCGATGACGTCGCCGCGCCGGATACCGGCGCGGTAGGCCGGCGTCCCCTCAAACAGGTTGGTCACGGTGATGTCGTCGTTCACCACGACGATGCTGAGGCCGAGGCCGTAGTAGACGCCTTCCTGGCGCTCGCGCATCCGGGCGTACGCCTGGGGTTCGAGAAAACTGGAATGCGGATCCAGCGTCCGCAGCATCCCGTCAATCGCGCCGTACACGAGGTCGTCCGACGCCGTTTCGACGACGAAGTCACGCTCGACCGCCGCGAGCGCGGCCGAGAACATGCGGTAGCGTTCGGTCACGCGGTCGGCATTGGCGCCCGCGCCACGCGCGCCGACACTGCCGCCGAGCAGGCCACCAGCCACTGCCGCGATCACCACCACTACTGCTGCCGCAGGGACGCCTGAAGTTCGCATAGATAAAGGCAATGGTAGCAGAGGGACGGGCCGTTACGGCTCGGCCGTTTCGGCGGGCTTTTTCTTGCCGAAGAGCCACGCCACCCCGATGCTGATGACGTAGAGGACCAGCATCGGCGCGGCAAACAGCATCTGGCTGGCCGGGTCCTGTCCGGGACTGGCCACGGCGGCGACAATGAAGATGATCAGGACGGCATACTTGAAGTTCTTGATCAGGAACTTCGCCGAGACGATGCCGAATCGCGCGAGCACGAAGATCACGACCGGCATTTCGAAAATCAGGCCGAGGCCGAGGACCATCCGCAAGTAGAGCGAGAACGCAGACGTCCAGGTCGGCGTCCAGGACAGGAACTCCGGGTTGAACTTTGCCAGAAACTCCCACGTCACCCGAAAGGCGATGCGGTGTCCGAAGTAGGCGCCACCCAGGAACAGGGCGGTGGAGGCCAACACGAATGGCACGGCCAACCGTTTTTCTTTCGAATACAACCCTGGCGCGATGAAGTACCACACCTGAAGGAGGATCAGCGGCGACGCAATGATGACCGCCACGAGCAACCCCGCCTTGAAGTAGATCATGATCGGGTCGAGCGCTTCTGTGCCCAGCAGTGTTCCACTGGGCAAGACGGCAAGCATCGGCCGGGTCACTTCTTCCAGAATGCGATCGATGAACGCGAAGGCCACGATCCCCGCTGCGAGCACGGAGTAGACGGCGTACAGAATCCGGCGACGCAGCTCGTCGAGGTGATCGAGAAAGCTCATGCGGCCGGGCGCGCCCGGCGAGAGGTCGTCTTCCTCCACTTAGCTGTGCTGCTGGCCGCGAGCGATCGTCTCGGGGTCGGTCGGCGACCCGATCGTCGCGGGATCAGTGGCCGACGGGGCCTCGAGCACGGCCACCGTGGCTGGCTTCGGCGCGGAGCGCTGTCGGTCTTCCAGCGAAATTTCCTCGTCCAGCGTGTGCTTCAACTCGTTCGACGCCCGCTTGAACTCCTGCAGGCTTTTGCCGAGCGACCGGCCAAGCTCAGGCAATTTCCGGGGGCCGAACACGATCAGTGCCACGGTAAAAATGATGATGAGTTCGGGCATGCCGATCGAGCCAAACATGAGCGTTGCCTCCCTGAGAACCGATGGAGAGTCAGTATACCGCAGCGACCCTGGAACCGGCCTGCACTCATTGACTTGGACGTGTTCAGGTGTACCATTATCTGGGATTTTACGGGCACGGTTCCCGGCAGGGACCGTCTTTCTTCACTCAGGACAGAAAAAATGACGACGATGAAGCGACTGTTGGGAATAAGCGTGCTGGGCGCAATGCTGGCGACGGCCCTCCCGGCCTCGGGGCAGACCACGCAGCCCCAGTCACAGCCGGCCACCCAGACCGAGACACGGATGGCCACCGTCAGTGTGAGCGGCGACACGGGGCTCTGGTTTGTTCCGACCGCCCAGGTGCTGCCCCACAAAAAATGGTCGGTCAGCTTCTACCGCGAAAATGCCGACTACGGACAGGGGTTCACCGACGCCACCAAGTTCCCGGTGTCCTTCGCGGTGGGCCTGGGCAACCGCGCTGAGCTGTTCGGCAGCTACACGGCCGTCACCCGAATCGACCGCGACACACGGCCCATCTTCTTCATCAGCCCGGCCGGGTCGCCTTCGGGCGCGGGCGGCGGCGTCGTGAATGAGTATCCGCTGGTGCGACAGGGGTGGATCGGCAACCGGCCCGGCGACCTGCGCGTGGGCGCCAAGATTGCAATCATCTCGCAGAGCGACAGCGCGGCCCTGGGTTTCGCCGTGCGAGGCACGGCGAAGCTGCCCACCGGCGATGATGAGTTGGGTGCGTCCACCGGCGAATCCGACTTCACAATTGACGGCATCCTCAGCAAGCAATTCCGCGTGATCGAACTGTCGGCCTTTGGGGGTGCCATTTTCCGCGGTGACCCGGCCGGCTTCAATCTGACTAATGGCATCCGCTGGGGACTGGGCGTCGGCTTCCCGGCTAATTCGCGGCTGCGTTTCACCGCGGAACTCACCGGCGAAAAGTATCTCGACAACGTCGTGCTGGCGCCGGCGGGCTTCACCGGGGTAGACGGTTCAGTCGCGCCAACGTCCACGAGTCTCGCGACTCCGGTGTTTGCTGCGGTGGGTGTCACGTGGCAGGCGCCTTCGGGCTTCTTCGTTGGTGGCGGCCTGAACTGGTCGGGGACCACCGACGCGCGCAGCAGTGCGCGCTGCCCCATCGCCTCATTGACCTGCTCCAGCTTTGGTGACAACAGCGGCGATGCCATCGGCATCCAGTTCCGCATCGGCTACCACCCGGGCGCGCGTGATGAAGTGGCCGCGGCCGCCGCGGCACGCGCGGCTGAAGATGCCGCTCGGCGCGCCGCAGACGAGACGGCAGCGGCTGCCGCCGCCGCGGCTGCCGCAGCTGCAGCGAACGTGCAGCCGGCCAATCGCCCCCCGACCGTAACAGCGGCCTGCGACCCCTGCACGGTGGAAGTGGGGAAGGTCTCGACCGTGTCGGCCGACGCGCAGGATCCGGACGGCGATGCCCTGACGTATCGCTGGACGACCAACGCCGGAACGCTGTCGACTCCCACAAACCGCCAGTCGCCCTGGACTGCGCCCATGGTGGTGGGCCCGGTGCCGGTGACGATCACGGTGACCGACAGTCGCGGTGCCACGGCCTCTGCCTCGGTCACGATCCAGGTGGTGCAGCCGGCGGCCAAGGACTTCGTGTTTGAAGACGTCCACTTCGAGTTCGACCAGTTCTCGCTGCGGGCTGACGCGCTCAAGATCCTTGACGAGGCGATTACCGCCATGCAGGCGAATCCGAACCTGCGGCTCGAAATCGAAGGCCACACCTGCAACGTGGGCACGTCCGAATACAACCTGGCCCTTGGCGAGCGCCGCGCGACGGCTGTGCGCAGCTACCTGAGCTCGCGCGGGGTCAGCCCCGACCGCCTGCGGATTGTCAGCTATGGTGAAGAACGGCCGAAGTACGACAACGCCCGCGAGGAAACCCGCCGGCTCAACCGCCGTGCGGCGCTGGTGGTGCGGCTCCAATAGCCATGCCGCTCGCTGCCATGTGACCAACTTTGTTTGAACAACCCCGGGCCGAAGCGTCGCCGCTTCGGCCCGGGGTTTTTTGCCCATGTCCATTCGCCAGTCATCGGCCGCCGACGTCATCCGCCTGATCGCGGAGCTGACCGGAGGTGACAGCCAACGCCGGGAGATGGCGTTGGCGCGCCTGGCGGTGATCGGGCAGAGGGCCACCACTCCCCTGTTGGCGGTGGCGAACAGTCACCAACAGCCGACTGAAGCGCGCGTGGCGGCATTTGAGGCGCTCGAAGCCATCGGCGATGGCCGCGCGCTGTCAGCGGCCCTGGCGGCGGTCGGGCAACCAGTGGAAGCAGTCGCCGTCGCGGCGATCGGCGTGGTGGGTCAGGTCGCGCGCGAGAAGGATGCCCGGGGCACTCGGGCATTCGATCACCTGGCCGCCACCGCGCTCTCGGCCGGGTCGTCCACTGCTGTTCGGCTGGCCGCCCTGGCCGCCCTCGATGGCCAGCCTGAAAAGCTCCTGAAGCCCATCTACGAGGCGTTGGCGAAGGACCCGGCCTCCAGGGTGGTCGCCCGCGTGACGCGTCGTCAGGCGGGCGCGGTGGAGCCGCTCGACGCCTTGGTGGCGCAGGGCTTGCCGGCCGACCCGGCCGTGGTGGCGGCCGTGGTCCGCGAGGACGGCGAACGGGCGCCGCTGGCCACCTTGACACGAGCGGTGGAGATTGTGCGGCGCCGTCAGGAGCAGGCGCCCGACACGCAAGCGCGAGCACAGTGGGCGGTCGTCCGGGGTGTGCTGCACCAGCATCTGGCGGCCCGCGGGAGCCGTTTGGGCTTGTACGACCTACGCGAAGCCCTCGAGAGCGCGACCACCCTCCTGCCGGTCGGCTTTCTTTCAGCGGCGGCCGTGGTCGGCGATACGTCGTGCCTGATGCCGCTGGCGAGGGCGTGGGTGGATTCTGCCGCCCCTGATCGCTGGTGGCGCGACCATCTGGCAGAAGCCTTCGGTGCGATCGTCGCGCGCGAACAGCTCACCCGGCGTCACGCTGTGCTGAAACAGATTCTCGAGTGCTGGCCTTCAGCCGGTGTCCTGGTCGCGATGGCCAAACGATAGGTCGGTGTAATGGCGAAATGTCAGAAATGCCCGAAATGGCGAAGTGTCTGCAGTGCTTGAGTGGCCAGATGGCTGAATGTTCCGAGCGCGCAAATGGCAGAGTGACCTCGTAGCCGCAGATTCAACCATTGATCAACAAAGGCATTCGGCCATTTGGCCACTCACGTCTTGCAGACACTTCGCCATTTCGGTCATTTCGGTCATTTCGCCATTCCAGCGACCTTCCCCCACGTGGCCCAGTTGCGGGAGGTGAGGCCATCGCGGGTCGCTCGGGCGACGGCCTCGACGAGGGGGGTGTCCAGGATGCCGTCGGGACACCACAGATAGGCCGCATGTGTCCCGAGCGCGAGGGCTCCGGGCGACCAGTCAACTTTCGTCAAAGGTGCCAGTGCGACGCGAGCCTTGTCATCGAGATACGCCGACACGAGCAGCCTCGAGGGGTTATCCACTTTCGACCCGAACGGCTGCTCGCGCGTCACCGCCTCCACTTCGCCGGCCGATAACACCACGACGCGCACCTGCAGACTCAGCTCGTCTCGCAATGCACGCTCAAGGCGCGCCGATAGTCTCGCCGTGTCCGGTGTGCCGCGCCCGGGGGTGAAGATCAGATTCCCCGTGGCGAGAATGGTGGCGACATCCCGCCACCCCATGGACTCGGCGATTCGGCGCAGGTCGCCCATGGCCAACCGCTTGGCGCCGCCCACGTTGATGCCGCGCAGCAACGCGAGATGCCGCATCGTCAGTACGCTTTGGCGAACCACGCCTTCACGGTTGATGGGCCATCACACTTGACGCAGCGGCCCTCGACTCGAGGTGACCCCATGGGGATGTTGCGCAACGTGGCCTGTGTTTCCGCCTTGATGGTTGCTTCGCACGCCGCGTTGCCGCACCAACTCGCAATGACGAAGCCGGGCCGCCCTTCCATGGCTGCGGCGAACTCGGCCCACGTGGCTGCCTCAGAGGTGTGGGTCTGACGAAACTCGAGCGCCCGGGCGAACAGGTTGTCCTGAATCGCCTGGAGCAGCTCGGGCACACGTGTCGCCAGCTCGGCCATCGGGATGGACGCCTTCTCGCGTGTATCACGCCGCGCCGAGAACACGGCTCCCTTCTCGATATCCTTGGGCCCCACTTCAAGACGCAGCGGGACGCCGCGCAATTCCCACTCGGCGTACTTCCAGCCGGGCGAGTTTTCCTCGGTCGCGTCAAGCTTCACCCGCACACCGATCGCGGTCAGTTGATCGCGAATCGCCTCACACGTCGGCAGCACGGTCTCTTTCCAGTTGCCCCTGGGGATCGGCACGATCACCACCTGATGCGGTGCCACAGCCGGCGGCAGCACCAACCCGCTATTGTCGCCGTGCGTCATGATCAGCGCGCCGATGAGTCGCGTTGAGACGCCCCACGAGGTCGTCCATGCATGCTGAATGGTCTTGTCGCGGCCTTGAAACTGGATCTCGAACGCTTTGGCAAAATTCTGCCCAAGGTTGTGAGAGGTGCCGGCCTGCAGGGCACGGCCGTCGCCCATCAACGCCTCAATCGAAAACGTATGGGAGGCGCCGGCAAACTTCTCGCTGTCGCTCTTCACACCGTCCACCACCGGCATCGCCAGCTCGCGCTCGGCGAATTCTTTATACAGCGCGAGGATTTTCAATGTCTCCTCTTCCGCCTCATCAGCGGTCTCGTGCGCCGTGTGCCCTTCCTGCCACAGGAACTCGGTTGTGCGCAGAAACGGCCGCGTCACTTTTTCCCAGCGCACCACATTGGCCCACTGGTTGATCAGCACCGGCAGGTCGCGCCACGACTTCACCCACTTGGCATACATCGTTCCGACAAGGACTTCGGAGGTCGGCCGGACGATCAACCGCTCCTCAAGTTCTTCGTCGCCGCCGCGGGTCACCCACGCCACCTGCGGAGCGAACCCTTCCACGTGTTCCTTCTCCTTCATGAGGAGGCTCTCGGGGATGAAGAGCGGGAAGTAGGCGTTCACATGTCCGGTCGCCTTGAACCGCGCATCAAGCAGCCGCTGGATGTTCTCCCAGATGGCGTACCCGTACGGACGAATGACCATGCACCCCTTCACCGGCGAGTAGTCGGCCAACTCGGCGCGGCGCACCACATCGAGGTACCACCGTGAGAAGTCCTCAGACTGTGGGGTAATTTCGGTCACAAACGCGTCTTTTTTCTGCTCTGACAAGGGCACCTCTTCGCTCCTGTTATCCTACACGACGAGCGATGGCTGTCATTCGACTGGACGTCACACATGCGGGCGGTGCGTACCCCGTACTCATCGGGGCCGGGCTCACACGCCAGGTGGGCGCAATGCTGGCCGAGCAACGCCTCATCAGCACCACGGCAGTCGTGAGTTGTCCTCCGGTGTGGCGGCTGCACGGCACCCGCATGCACGACGTGCTGGGCGGACACCCGGCGTTGCTCATGCCTGACGGCGAAAAGTCCAAACAACTGGCGACGGTGGCCCGGCTGTACGACGGCCTGTTTGAGCGCCGGATCGACAGGTCCGCGATCGTCATTGGATTCGGCGGCGGGGTTGTGGGTGATGCAGCCGGCTTCGCCGCAGCCACGTACCTGCGCGGGCTCCGCCTGGTCCAGATTCCAACGACGCTCCTCTCGCAGGTGGATAGTGCGATTGGTGGAAAAGTCGGGGTTAACCTGCCGGCTGGCAAAAACCTGGTGGGCGCCTTCCACGCGCCGTCGCTGGTGCTCTGCGACCCGGAACTGCTCGAGACCCTGCCGCGCCGCGAGTTTCGCGCCGGGCTGTACGAGGCCGTCAAGTACGGCGTCATCGGCTCGCGACCGCTCTTCGACTCCATCTCAGAGCATCTGTCCGCCATCTTCAACAAGGATCCGGAAGTGCTGACGCCGCTCATCGCAGATTGCTGCCGCATGAAAGCCGTGGTGGTGATGGCCGATGAGCGCGAACAGGGGCTGCGCCGCACCCTGAACTTCGGACATACGGTGGGACATGCGCTGGAAGCGATCAGCCGGTATGGCCGGTTCCTTCACGGCGAAGCGGTGGGCTACGGCATGCTCGCCGCTGCGGCGCTCTCGGTCAGGCGCGGGATCTTCCCGGCCGAAGACATGGACGCGCTCACGACCATCATTGGGCGCATGGGGCCACTGCCCTCAACGGCCGGGCTGAAGGCCTCCGATGCGCTGGACGCCATACAGAGCGACAAGAAAGTGTCGAAGGGCACGCTGCACTTCGTGTTGCCCATGCGCCTGGGTGTCACGTCCATCGTCTCTGACGTCACGACGAAAGAACTGCGGGCCGCGCTTCGGACCATTGGGATTCGCTAGTGTCCCGCCTCTGACCCGCCGCCGCGAAGCCACCCGGGCGGCACCCCTTCCCGGCGCGCCTCGTCCTCAATGTCGCTGATGGCCTTGACGCCGTCAGCCACCTGATCGCGCATGCGCTCGAGTTCGGCCAGCGTGCGCACACGTTCAGCCACGAGCGCGGTGCGCCGCCCAGGTGCATCGGCGCTGGACACCTCACGAGTCAGTAGATTCACCCGGGTTTCAAGGGCCTCCACCATCAGGCGGTCGCGCTCCAGATCGGCGCGTGCCTTGACCATGCGGGCGCGCCACCACGTTTCATTTTTTTCCACCTTCCCGCCCGACTTGACCGCGCTGACGGTGTCGTCGGTCACCACGGGCACCACCACCGGCGGCGGCACCGCAGGCATCGCCTGTGGCGCCGCTGGTACCGGGCGCTCAGGTACAGGATCCAGATCAGCAGCCGTGATTACCCGCGTCGGCGCGGGTGTGGCGCTCCGTCGGACGGCTTCACGTAACGCCAGTTCGCCCAGGCTGGCCGGGGGAGCGTTCCACGCGGCCAGGAAGGCCTGCATGAGTGCAACGATGACCAATATCGACACGACTACTCCTCCCTCCACGACACGGTCGTGACCAGGCCGGCCTCTCGCCGGATGTGGGCCACGACAGCGCGGGCCGCTCCCCCCTGTCCAAACGCCTCTCCGCGGATCATAAGCATTCCATTGAGGTCCGTGCCGGGTATTCCATCCCCGTCCATTACATCGTCTGCGATCCAGATGGCGATGCGCATCGACGACACCGGCACGGCCGGGAGCCGGCCCCAGGCGACCAGCCGCCACCGTGGCGTATCGGGCCCGAGGGGCCATCGGCGGGCGGCATCACGGTCGAGTTCGGCGGTGCGGGCGGCGAGATCCACGGTCTCTCCTGGGGCGATGGCCATCACCGGCGCGGACGACCCGAGCGCTGCGACGGCGCCCAGTGAGGGCCACTGCGTGGACAGCGGCAACCGCGCGACCGCATCAACCGCCAGGTGGACGGCAGCACTGGCCGCGTAGGATGTTTGCACCGCCTTGAGATGCGCACGCGCGATCCGGCCCTCGGTGTGACCAAGCAGGGCCAGTCCGCCGCTGAGCGACGCCACGCAGACGGTGAGCAACAGCACCATCATCACCATGACCCACCGGGCCCTCCGCCGGCGCCGACACGTGACAGGTTTGGCGGCGACACATCGAACACCGCGCGATAATCGGGACGCGGGTCGCGTGGGCCCGAGGCCCGCAAGCGCACCTCCACACGAACGCGCCGCACACGCAGGAGGTCCGCATCAAAGGTGGTGCCCCCTGCGCTGCACCACGGTCCGTCCAGAAACATCGCCAGCGGCAGCGCCGCCAGCCCTTCGCTCCCGGCCGTCAGCGTGACGCCGCCGCGCCAGGTTCCGGCCATATCGAAGAGACAATTCTCGGTACCCGGATTGGGTCGCGGGAGTTGCGGAGGTGCAGGATCGCCGAAGTACTCAAATATCAGGCCCGTCACTTCATCCACCACGGGCTGGTCTGTACCATCCCCGTCGTAGAACCGGAGTTGAGCCAACGCCGCGTCAAAGTAGTACCCCCGAATGACGACCTCGGAAACTGCAGAACCGGCGGCAAATGCTCCAGCCGGCGCACCGAGGGACCGCACGGTGGTCCCACCGACATCGTCATCCAGGACGCCGAGGAGTTCGGCGCGGCCCAGCGCGTCGAACACCGCCAGCGTCGCCCCCCGTGCGACCTGGCACGGCAGCGCCCCGCCGGCACACGGGGCCAGCACCAGGCGGCCGAGTGACGGCACGTCACCAAGGGCGAGCGTTGTTTGAACAATGGTGTCGGGCACGTAGACCAAGGTGAGCGCATCCAGCCTCACCACCGTCGCGGCATCGGGACGCACGCGCCCGACGCGCCGTGGCCACAGCGGCGTAAACACGCGGTTGAGAGGCCCAGACATCGGCCCTCGATCGAGCCCCGCGCCCGCCAGACGCAGATCGCGTCCGAGCGTCTCGGCAATCACGCGCGCCCGTTGCTGCGCATCCATGACGCGCGATTGTGACCGTGCGAACCGGTCCGTGGTGGCGGTCAGCGCTGCCACGGCTGACACCACGATTGCACTCAACACGAGCGCCACCAGCAATTCGGCAAGCGTGAATCCAGGCGAGTTGCGCGTCATTTTGTTAAGGAAGTCCCCCCACCACGGCCTGCACTTGAGCGACGCGACCAGACCCGACCGCCAGAACTTCCACGACCACCGAAGACCCGCCGGTCTCCGCCCATCCTGGCGTCACCGTCCATCGACGAACAAAGAACGCGGACGCCGCCGGCGACACACGGCTGTCGGCCGCGAAATAGTCTTGCTGCGTGCCACTCACCAGCACAGCAGGCGCGGCGCGAAGTTGCTCCACTTTCTGCATCGCCAGCAGGGCTGCGGTCGTGCTGACGCGCGCCAGCCGAATCACGGCCGCCGCTTTGGCCAACAGCCCCATGGCCCCGGCCACGAGCACCGAGACCAGTACAAGGGCCACCAGGACTTCGATGAGTGTGAAACCGCGATCCGAAGGGTGGAGTGACACGCAGAAGGACCAGTGCAACTCCCGGTCCAGCCAGCCGACCGGCCCGAAACCACCAAATGCAGCCAAGAACGAGGGGACAGACCAGGCGATGTTGCAGAAACTGCCAACGCGGTTCGGCAGCGGCGTGGCGAAAACTGCAAGGGCTAGATCGACAACGTGCCCAGGTACCAATCAATCAGGCGTTGACCCCAAACAGACGACACCAGCGCCGCCACCGACAGGAACACCCCGAACGGCAACTTGCTCTGCATCGTCCCCCGCCCAGCGATGGCGATGCCGATGCCCACAAGCGCGCCCACCAGACTTGAGAGCAACAGGACCGCCCAGACGTGGGGCCAGCCCAAAAAGGCGCCGATCATCGCGAGCATCTTCACGTCTCCCAGCCCCATCGCATCGACGCCCCTGGCGAGCTTCCAGGCGGCACGAATCAGCAGCAGGACACCGGCACCCACCGCCGCGCCGATCAAACTCCCCACCAGACCTGGAGGACCGAACAGGCTGAATACGAGGCCGGCGCCTATGCCGAAATAGGTCAACGGGTTCGGCAAGCGGAACGTCTCAAGGTCCGTCGCGAGAAGGGCAACCAGAAGCGACGAGAGCACGAGCCTCGATGCCAGCAGGACGGCCATGGTCTGGTCCACGACCGGCGAACCGGGCAGCATGATGCCCTGGAGCAGGAACACGGCACCGGTGGCGAGTTCGATGATCGGATATCGGCCACTGATCGGCGCGCGGCAGGTGCGGCACTTGCCCCCGAGCCACAGCCAACTCAGCACCGGAATGTTGTCGCGCCACACCAGCCGTGTGGCGCATTTCGGGCAGCGCGACGGCGGCGTGACAATCGAAATGCCCGCAGGCAGCCTGACGATGCAGACGTTGAGGAAGCTGCCGACCATCAAGCCAAAGACGAAGAGTACGCTGAGTTCGAATGACGTCATCGACCCAGTTCCTGGCGGAGTTCACGAAGCCGTCGCTCGGCCAGCTCACGGATCCACTTCTCTTCGGACTTGGCCAGTTCTGTAAACATCACGAGCGCCCCTTCGCGTCCGCCGCCCTTGGCCAGCGTGTTCGCGGCCAGGGGCCCAAGCCAGGGCGGTGCGCCCGGCATCAGGCCCGCGCGCTTGAACTCATTCGCGGCGGCCACCAGATCATTCCGGTGCCAGTAGTGCACAAAACCCAGCGCCTGTGCGTACTGCCACCGCGGTTCCACGCGCAGGCCTTTCTCGAGCAACGCGATCGCCAGGTCGACGCGGCCGGCGCCGTCAGGTGGCGGCTCAGAAAGAAAGATCGCGCCGAACTGGTACGCCACAGAAAAGTACGGGTCAAGCGACGTGGTCAAGTCCAGGAGCGGGTCGAGCAACTCGTAGCCGCCACTGAAGCTGCGCGACTTGCGCTGGCCCGCGTAGTACTGCACCGTACGAATCCAGTACACGTCCGCCATCACGGCATCGAAGGAGAGCGCCAGGCGATCAGCCACACGACCGCTCGTCAAGTACAGCAGTCGCTCCTCGGACGTCTCGCGCGGATACATCCGGTCGCGGGCATCCAGGGTGACGGCCGCAAGCCCGATGCCCGCCGCCACGCCCAGGTACACACCAATCGCCTTTCCGGACAGTGTCACTTGAACTCCCGGCGCGAGAAGATCGCCACCGCCCCACCCACCAAGGCGCTCGCGTAACACGCGGCATACGCCACCGTCATCGCCACGTACGCCCAGGGGACTGGCGGCCGGCCATTCACGACATCCGCCTTGATGTCGAATGCGGAAAACGCCGGCACGATCACGCCGACGGCGCGCACCACCGACGCCAGCATTTCTGAACTGACGATGCCACTGAAGCCGCGCAGGTCTTCGCTGAACAGGCCGACCACAAAGACGCCGAGCGTCAGTCCGGCAGAGAGAATCCCGCTTGACGAGAACGTCGAAAAAAACAATGCCACAGCCGTCAGTAACGCCAGTTCCGCCAGGATCAGGATGACCGCCTTGAACAGCGCCGGATCGGGCATCTTCCACTCGAGCCACGCAAGCAGAACAAACAGCGCCAGGGTCATCAGCAACAAATTGACTGTGATGGTGCCCACCAGTCCGGCGAACTTGCCAACCACAAACTCCCACCGGTGCACCGGCTTGGCGAGCAAGGCATAGACGCTCCGGCGTTCAATTTCCCTGGCTACCAGGCCAACGCCGATAAACACCGCCATCAGGACACCGGCCAGCTCGAGCGTGGCCAGCCCGATGTCCTTGATGATCTTCACGTCCTGACCGGCGGTAATCTGACCGATGAGTACCGACGCCGCGACCAGGATGAGAGCAAACCCGGCAATCGCGAACAGGACGCGATCCCGAACACTCTCCTTGAAGACATGCCAGGCCACCAGGCGCACGCGCGTCATGACACCTGCTCCACGAATACATCTTCCAGCGTGGCCCGCGTGGGTGAGGCCGAGACCAACCCGCCGCCCAACTCGGTCAGCGCCGCAATGAACGGCTCGGGGCGTTCGCCCTCACGCAACTCGAACGTGTAGCGTCCGTGCGCGATGCGGGTCGCGCGCGTCGTGCGCGCCTGCAGGGCGGCCACCGCAGCGGGCGACAGATTGGCGGCAATGACTTCCCACCCGCCGGCCTTGCCGGCGGTGAGGTCCCCTACGGCGCCGCTGGCCATGAGGCGGCCGCGGGCCAGAATCGCCACTCGCGAACACAGCGTCTCGGCGTCCGACAGGATGTGTGAACTGAACAGCACGGTGCGGCTGCCGTCGCGCAGTTTCAGGATCAGTTCCCGAACCTCGCGCCGCCCAATCGGATCGAGTCCCGACATGGGCTCGTCAAGAATCACGAGCGCCGGCTCATTGATCAGCGCCTGGGCCAGGCCCACGCGCTGCAGCATGCCTTTGGAATACTGGCGCATGGGGCGACGCCGTGCGTCGCCCAGCCCCACGTCGTCAAGCACCTGACCCACGCGCCGGGTGCGATCGGCGCCAGAGATTCCGCACAAGCCGGCGAAATACGCGAGGAGTTCCTCGGCCGTCAGGTGGTCGTAAAACACGGGGTGCTCGGGCAGGAACCCCAGCGCCGCGCGCGCCACACGGTCGCCGGGAACGCCACCAAACACGGTGACGTGCCCTGAAGTCGGGCGAAGCAGTCCTGTAATCAGTTTGAGGGTAGTGGTCTTGCCGGCCCCGTTTGGTCCCAGCAGGCCGAACACTTCGCCGCGCGACAGCTCAAACGACACCTCGTCGAGCGCACGCTGTTTCTTCCGGCCGAACAGGCCGGCCGAGAAGTCTTTGGTCAGACGGTCAAGTCGAAGGACGACAGACACAACGTCAATTGGGCTTCTTCAACTCATGTTCGATGGCGGCCCTGAAGTAGGCAGGTGGCAGGTTGCGTGTGAGCCTCACACCATTGACGAAGTAGGTCGGGGTTCCACCAATGCGCAGGGCCACTCCGTCGGAAACGTCCTGACGGATGGCCACGAGCATCTGCGGAAACTGCTCCGCGAAGTTGGTCAGGCCGGTCACGGCCTTGAGTCCTTCGGTCACGACGTCCACGCCTCCAACCAGACGAGTCTGGTTCGCGAACAGCCAGGCTTCCATTTCGTCGGCCTTGCCGACGGCGCGCGCCATCCGCAACGCGGCAGACGCTTCACATGACGCATAGTGGTTCATGCTGGGCGTCGAAAAATTGCACTCGCCTTCCAGGGGAAAATCCTTGACAACGTATCTCACCCGTCCCGGGTGTGTCTTGGCGAACTCATCGATAACCGGCTTGAGCGACGCCCAGCCCTCGCGGCACGACGGGCACTGGAAGTCATTAAATTTGATGACCACCACTTTGGCCCCTTCGGCGGGCACGCCCGTCTCTTCGCGCGGCGCCTTGTCCCACTCCAGCAGCCACGCCTGCACCTGATCAGCCGGAGGCGGTGCGGCCTGATTGACCTGGGCTGCCGCTTCGGCGGCGGTGGCGGGCTTGGTGTCATGCGGAAAAAAGGCGAGCGTGCTGGCGACACCGGCCAGAAACACCACCGCGACGGTCAGCATGGCCGGATTCTTCATGACGCCCCTGAGATCATCAACCAGCCGGGCCGGCAGTTCCGCCATGGGCACTGACGACGACACGCCGGAAAGCACAAAAATGGCCATGACACACACGTAGGTGCCGATACAGAGCAGGCACGCGGTGCCTAGAACAAAAAACGACGCGTACGCCAGATACAGGATCACCGCGAGGCCAAGCGTGGACCACGCGAACAGGTAGGCGCCCACCGGGCTGGTCGGCGCCTTGCTCCTGGCGTCGACCGGAGCCGGCGCACCGCCGAACGCAGCCAGCACCAGGGCCAAACCAAACCAGATGAGCCCGCCGATGGCGGTGGACACTCCCTGGAACGAGCCGTACTGGCTCAGGTACACTTGCGAGCAATTAAAGGTGGCGTTGACATCACAAAAGCTTGTGTAACTCGAGTCGGTCAACAGCTGGTAGTGCACCCAGGCGGATGCGCCGGCAAACCCCAGCCCAACGAGACCGAACAACAACACCAGAGACCGGATACGAGGAGTCATACGGGGGTGTTGTACCACAGGAGAGACTTCAAAAAGAACCCGCCGCTCAGGTACGGGGACTGGCCCCGGCCCTGAGCGGCGGCCACTAACCTGACCGATCAACCGATCGGAATCGCGGGAAGACCAAACGGCTCGGTCGGCGCCGCGGCCGCCCACACCTGGTACACCGTGTTGCCGGCGTTGGTCGCGTACGACTTGCTGCCCGTTGTGCCGTAACCCGTCGGAACAGCCGACGCGTAGTAGCCCGTCTGCGTCACAACCGCGTTGCAGTCGGCCGGACCAGCCGCAGCACCAGCACCCGCCGCGAGGGTGAAGTTGAAGCCGCTCTTGATGGGCGCCGCCACGCCGAGGTCGGCGGAAATGAAGCCCATCGTCGGCGACGGCGTCGCCAGCGTCACGAAGGAGATCGCGTAGCCGTTGTTGCCGCAGGAGGCCGAATACGCCACTTCTGAGGAGTTGACGACCTTCAGCGACGCAAGCGCCGACGTCTCGTTGCCGCTCATACGTGCGCGCAGCAGGCCCGGCACCGCGATCGCCGCGATGATGCTGATGATTGCGACGACGATCAACAGTTCAATAAGCGTAAAACCCTGGTCTCGTTTGCCCGTCATGATTTTGTGTCCCTTGTCCATATCGGCCCCGATGTCCGCCTCGTCATGAAGCAGGCTCACCGTGGCACCATCCGTCAACTCTCTATAGCAACTTCGGTGCCAGTTCCAAATACTCGCGCTCGATTCCCCGTAAACTATTCTAATTCAAAGGCTTAAATGAACAGCCTGACACCGTTTATTCCGGCTTGGCCCGTTGCCTCTTCGTTAAGACGTCAGATCTGTGATCCCCGGCTTGTTATTTGTCAGTACCTCGTCAGCAGCCGCGACGTCACATCATCTGGTTGATCAGCTCAAACAGTGGCAGGTACATCGAAATGATGATGCCGCCCACAATGACGCCCAGAACCGCAATCATCACAGGCTCGAGCACGGTCAGCAGTCCGGCAACGGCGACATCCACTTCCTCTTCGTAGAACTCGGCGATCTTGGCGAGCATGACATCGAGGGCGCCCGTGTTTTCACCTGCGCCGATCATCTGCCCCACCATCGGCGGGAACACCTTGGTGGCCCTCAAGGGCGCAGCAATGGTTTCACCGCGCTCAATGCCCATGCGGGCCTGTCTGACTGCGGCCTCCACGACGGCGTTGCCCGAGGTGCGGCCCGTGATGTCGAGCGCGGTCAGAATAGGCACGCCGGCACTGATCAGGGTGCCCAACGTCCGACAGAACCGCGCGACCGCCACTTTCCGAAGAATCGGCCCGAGCAGCGGAACTCGTAACAAGATGCCGTCGATCTTGAGGCGCCCCGCTTCGGTGGCGTAGTACCGTCGAATGACAAATGCCAGGGCGAAACCGCCCGCGACCAGCGCTGGCAGCGCGAAGATGAACAACTCGCTGGCCCGGATCACGATTCTGGTGGCCAGCGGCAGTTTGGCCCCCAGGCCTGCGAAGAGCGAGGCAAAGGTCGGAATGACCTTCCACAGAAGGACCGCGACCACGATCCCCGCGATGGTGACGACGGCGGCGGGATAGATCATCGCCGCTCGCACCTGCGACTGTAACTTCACCTGCTTCTCGATGTAGGTGGAGAGGCGCTTGAAAATGGTGTCGAGAATACCTGCCGATTCACCCGCCGCCACCATGTGGGTAAACAACGGGTTGAAGGCGTGCGGCTGCCGAGCCATGGCCTCGGCCAGCGATGCACCGGCCTCCACGTCGACGCGGACGGCCCGAACCGCCGCCGCCAGGCGCTTATCGGGCTCTTCCTTGGCCAGCAACTCGAGACACTGCACCAGCGGCAGGCCCGCGTCGATCATGACCGACAGCTGCCGCGTGAACACGGCGAGGCTCTTGGCTGGGACCCTGCGCGAGCGCTTCGCGGCCACCGCCCCTTGACGGTGAAGATGCGCGCTCGTCCCCCGACGTGGCGTGGCCGCGGGCGCGACTCGTTGGGCCGCCCCAGCGCCGCTCATGCGGTCTCCCTCCCACGGTCAAGAATCTGCAGGAGTTCTTCCCGATTCGATGACGCGGCCAGGCCGGTGTCACGTGAGACGACCCGGCTCATGATCAGTTTCGCCAGCGCCTGGTTCATGGTCTGCATGTTGAATTTGTCCTGTCCTGACTGCATGGTCGAATAGATTTGGTGAACCTTGTCCTCGCGGATGAGGTTTCGGATGGCCGGCGTGGCCACCAGCACCTCGAGCGCCGCCGCCCGGCCGGTGCCATTGGCCTTGGGCAACAAGGCCTGGCACACGATGCCTTCCAACACGAGCGACAACTGCGCCCGAATCTGTCCCTGCTGCTCAGCGGGAAAGGCGTCGATGATTCTGGTCATGGTCTGGGCGGCCGAGTTCGTGTGGAGCGTCGCCAGCGTGAGATGTCCCGTTTCGGCCAGTCGCAGCGCCGACGCCATGGTTTCCAGGTCTCGCATTTCGCCGACCAGGACTACATCGGGGTCTTCACGCAACGCGCCACGAAGGGCGTTGGCGAACGACTTTGTATCGGCGTGCAACTCACGCTGATTCACCAACGCCATTTTGTGCTCGTGCAAGTACTCAATCGGGTCTTCCACCGTGATGATGTGAGCCGCGCGCGAGGAATTGATGCGATCGACCATGGCCGCGAGTGTGGTGGACTTGCCGCACCCGGTCGGTCCGGTCACAAGCACGAGCCCGCGAGGCCGGTCGGCCAGCTTCGCCAGCACCGGCGGCAGGCCGAGGTCCTCCAGCGTCGGAACGCGCTCGGGTACCAACCGGAACACGGCGCCCACGGCGCCCTTCTGACGGAACACGTTGCATCGAAACCGCCCGACGCCTTTCAGGCCGAATGCGAGATCCTGTTCCCAGCTTTCCTCGAAGATCTTTTTTTGCGCATCGGTCAGCACCGAGTACACCAGCGACTGCGTCACTTCTGGCGTCAACACCGGTTCCGGGAGCCGCTGGAGCAGGCCATTCACGCGCACCTGCGGCGGGCTGTCCACTGACAAGTGGAGGTCCGACCCCCCAAGTGACAGCGTGGTCGTCAACAAATCAGGCAACGTCATCACACCACCGTCTCCCGGATTACGTCATCCAAGGTCGTCAAGCCCTGGCGCACCATCTGCAACCCGCACTGCCGCAGCGTCACCATGCCCTCGTCCATCGCCTGCCGCCGAAGTTCCGAGACCGGAGCAGCCTCAAGAATCAGTCGCCGTATGACTTCCGAAGACGACATGACTTCGAACAGGCCCACGCGTCCCTTGTAGCCCGTGCCGCCGCACCGCGAGCAGCCCCGGCCGTGTTGGACCACCAGGGTGGACACTTCTTCGGGTGAAAATCCTGCTTCAATCAGGAGCCCAGGTTGCAGCGTGTCCGCCTCCCGGCAGTGTTCGCAGATGCGCCGCACCAGCCGCTGGGCCACGATGAGCTGCAGTGAACTGGCCACGAGGAACGGGTCCACTCCCATGTTGATCAGACGGCCCACGGTGCTGGGCGCATCGTTGGTATGCAAGGTGGACAGGACCATGTGGCCGGTGAGCGCAGCCTTGACGGCGATCGATGCCGTCTCGGCGTCGCGGATTTCGCCGACCAGCAGCACGTTGGGATCCTGCCGCAGGAACGAGCGGAGCGCCGTCGCGAATGTGAGGCCTATCCCGTCGCGCACCTGCACCTGATTGATGCCGGCCAGGTTGAACTCCACCGGGTCCTCAGCGGTCATGATGTTGACGCCGGGTTGATTGAGTTGCGAAATCGCCGAGTACAGCGTGTTGGTTTTGCCGCTGCCCGTCGGGCCGGTCACCAGGACCAGGCCCCACGGCCGGCGGATCGCCGCGGAGAATCGCGCGAGCGCGCTGGCCTCGAAGCCCAATTGCGTCATGTCCAGGCGCAGTTGCTGGCGGTCGAGCAGACGAAGCACGATCTTTTCGCCGAACAAGGTGGGCAGGCACGACACTCGAAAATCGATCTCGCGAACCAGTTGTTCCCCGGGTCCGCCCTGATCGTTGAATCGCGCCTTGATGCGCCCGTCCTGCGGCAGGCGCTTTTCGGCGATGTCGAGCTGCGCCATGATCTTCAGGCGCGAGGTGATGGCGTCGCGGTACTTCAACGCCGGCGCCAGCACGGGCTGCAACACGCCGTCGATACGGAATCGAATGCGCATTTCACGTTCGTACGGCTCGAGGTGAATATCGCTCGCCCCGCGGTGGATCGCCGACAGCATCAGCGCATTGACCAGCCGGATGACGGGCGCTTCAAGGTCTTGCCCTTCGAGGGTGCTGGCGTCGCTGGAATCGGCGTGCCCCACCACCTCCAGGCCATCTTCGCCGCTGAGGTCCTCGAGCGCACGTGTCACGGCCTCGCTGGAGGCGGTCGCACCTTCGGCTGACGTGCCGCGGCCGTAATAACGCGCGATGGATTCGCGCAGGGCCATTTCGGACGCCACCACCGGCTCGATCTGGAGCCCGGTCATGAACTTGATGTCGTCCATGGCGAAGACGTTGGTGGGGTCCGCCATCGCCAGGGTCAGCGCGGTGCCGGAGCGGGCGACCGGAATGACCAGGTACTTGACGGCGGTCTCAACCGGCACGAGCCGGACGATCGCCTGGTCCAGCTCGAAACTGCCGAGCGCGATCGCGGGCACGCCATATTGGCGGCTCAGGACCTGCGTAATCTCATCGTCTTTGACCAGGCCCAGCTTGACGAGGCTCAGGCCCAGCCGGCCACCGTTGGAGCGCTGATGCGCCAGCGCCTCCTGCAGTTGGACGGGCGTGATGCGCCTTTCGCGCAGCAGCAGTTCACCCAGACGTACGGCCATGACCCCCTGATTTCCAAGTCCCAATGGGCGCATCGCGCGCCCGTCCACGGCCGTGGTCCGGGTCTTACCATCCGGCACGGAGTGCCAGACCGAACCCTCGCTCTCCCTGCGCCCGCCCGTGCGTCACGTGGCCATCCAGCCACGCACCCGGCCGTAACGCGAAACTCGCCCCAAGCGAACCCACCGCCGCGCGGGCACCCTCGAGGTTCCAGCGTGCCCCGCCCCGAACGGCCAGACGCGACCAGAGCATCTGCTCTGCGCCCACTGCCACCATCCGACTCGGTCCACCCGGGAGATCGGCCGTATTCAGATCAAGGTCCACAGCAAAAATCAGGCCATCAGCGGGCAGGACAGCCAGGCCCATCCGGGATCGGCGTTCGAGCTCCATTGCAGTTCCTGGCGGTCCCTCGAAGGTGGGAGATCGCAAATTCCTCATGGTCCAGCCCACCCGGAACACCCGGGCATCAAACATCACGGAGGCATCCAGGTCAAAAACCCCATGGGTCACCCCCTCCCGGGACGCTCCGGCTCCCAGCGCCTCGCCCGAACTCGCCTCGCTGACGGGCCCCGCCGCCACGGTTCCACGGACGTACTTCAGGGTGGTGCCCACCACCAGGCCCTCGGTCACCGTCTGCAGCACCGTGGCCCCGTAGTGTCTGGTTGAGAATCGCTGTGCGACCAGACCGGCGGACGCACCGTCGGTCACCAAAACGGTCTCGTCGAAACCGGCGTAACTCATGCCAATTGGCCATGTGCCCAAACTGACAAACTTCGCCGAACGCTGCCACGGGCCGGCCGCCGCAGCCCCGTTCCGATCACCATTTCGAAAGCGGACCCACTCTATTGTCGCTCCGGCCGGCTGGCCGCTGGCGAGGCCGGCTGGGTTCCAGAAGACCGCGCTCGGGTCGTCGGCCACGGCCACGAAGGCTCCCCCCATGCCGAGGGCGCGGCTCCCCACCACCTCGAACGTCTGTTGAGCGGCCGAGGCCACCGGGAACGCCGAGACCAGCCAGAGACACCCGCAGAGTGAAACCAGGATGTGACGCATGGGTCGAGCCTATCAGGAACCCGCGCCCGCCTCGCGCCGTATGTGTTCGGGGCGGTACAATACGGGGCTACCCCACGCGGCGGAACCACGCCGAGGAGACCGCAACCATGTCCGACGTGAACACCGCCGCTGCTGCAAGCCTCACTCCTGATCCCATCCCGAACCTGCTTTCGCGGGCGATTGGTGTCATCACGTCGCCGGGCCCGACCTTTGCGCATGTGGTCCGTACGCCCAAAGTGGCCGGCATGCTCTTCCTGGTGTCGCTGATTCTCGGTCTGGCTCAGGGGCTGCCTCAACTGACCGAACGTGGCCGCTCGGCCGCACTCGAGATGCAGGTGCAGCAGATGGAGCGCTTCGGTGTCGCCGTGACCGACGAGATGTACCAGCAGATGGAGCAGCGCTCGCACTCCAATCTGGGCGCGTACTCGTCGATCGTCGGCATGTTCGTCGCCATCCCGTTCGGGGCCGTGGTGATGACGGTGCTGCTGTGGGTGGCCTTCAACACGATCATGGGCGGCACGGCGTCGTTCAAGCATGTGATGGCGGTGGTCGCGCACTCACAATCGGTCTCCGCGTTGGGCGCCCTCATCTCGGCGCCCATCATGTACGCCCGGGGCGTCATGAGCACCAGCATCGCCAACCTCGGCGCGCTGCTCCCGATGCTCGACGAAACCAGCTTCCTCGCGAAGTTGCTCGGGGGCATTGATCTCTTTGTGATCTGGTGGGTGGTGGTGCTGGCCATCGGGCTGGCCACGCTCTACCGGAAGAAGACCAGCAGTATTGCCACGGGCCTCTTCATCGTGTACGGCTTGATCCTCATCGTGATTGCGTACTTCACCGCAGGGTAAAAATGAATCGGAACAAAGTCATCATCGGCGTCCTTATCGTTGCTGTCATCGGCGCCGTCGCGTACGCAAACCTGAACTTCAAGCGCACCACCGGCGTCGAGGTCAACATCGAGAAGCTCGCGATGCGCGACCTGGAAGCGATCGTGTCGGCCAGCGGCAAGATCCGTCCGAAGAAATCGGTCAACATCAGCGCCGACACTATGGGCAAAGTGGTGGGGCTCGCCGTCAACGAAGGCGATTTGGTCACCGCCGGCCAGTTTCTGCTGCAGATTGATCCGCGGAACCTGCAGACGCAGGTCAACCGCACCGGCGCCAGCCTTGCGGCGGCACAGTCGCAATTGGCGGAGACGCGCATCGCTGTCGAAAACGCGCGCACCAACCTCAAGCAGGCGCAGGACACCCTGGAGCGCCAGCGTGAACTCATCAAGTCGGGGTTGACCCCCCGCGAGACACTCGACCGCGCGGAGAGCGACGTCAAGCTCCGCCAGTCGGACCTCACCCAGCGCGAGCAGTCCGTCAAGACACAGGAGACCCGCATCAGGCAGGAAGAGGCGAACGTCGAGAACGCTCAGTACGACCTGAACAAGGTCCGCATCGTCTCGCCGATCTCGGGCATCGTCACGCGACGCAACATCGAAGAGGGCGAAACGGTGGTCGTCGGCACCATGAACAACGCCGGCACCGTGTTGCTGACCATCGCCGACCTGTCGGTCATCGAGACCGAAGTTGAAGTGGACGAAACCGATATCCCCTTCATCAAGCTCGGCCAGACGGCCGTGGTGACGATCGACGCACTCACCGACCAGAAGTTCACGGGCAAGGTGACCGAGGTGGGCAACAGCGCGATCCAGGCGACCGGCGCGGCTGCCACCACCCGCGCCACGAACTTCAAGGTCGTGGTTACGCTCGACGGCACTGTGCCCGACGTGCGGCCCGGATTCACCTGCACGGCCGTCATCACCACAGCCACCCGCCAGAAAGTACTGTCAGTGCCGATTCAGGCCACGACGGTGCGCGAGATGGTGGTGAACGCCGACGGCAGCCTGGTGCGCGTGGCCCCGACGCCCACGGGGGCTCCGGCACGGCGCGTCACGGCGCCGACCGAACTCCAGCCAGGCCAGACCCGCAAGGAGATCGAAGGCGCCTTCGTCGTCACCGACGGCAAGGCCGTGTTCACCCCGATCAAGGTGGGCATTGCGGGCGAGAAGTTCTTCGAAGTCCTGAGCGGACTCAAAGACGGCGACGAGGTCATCACGGGCCCCTTCACGTCAGTGCGCTCGCTCAAGGACGGCGACGCCGTCAAGATCACCACCACGTTCGCCAATTCGACCGGCAAGTAGCGCGATGCAGCAGTTCCTCGAGGCCGCCGGTATCGCCCTGTCGGCGATCTGGTCCAACAAACTTCGCTCGTTCCTGACGATGCTGGGCAACATCGTCGCGGTGACGTCCATTATTGCCGTGGTGTCGCTCATCCAGGGCCTCAACGAATCGGTCTCGGGCGCCATCACGTCGCAGGTCGGCGCGGACTCGTTTTCTGTGGGCCGCAACGGCCCGACAAGGACCGAAGAGGAGCAGCTGCGGGCGGCAGGCAATCCACGAGTCACACTGGAAGACGCGGTGGCCATTCGTAATGCGAGCGATCGCATCCGATTGGTGATGGCGACGGCGAGTAGCAGCGCCGAAGCCAAGACGCGTCAGGAGACCCTTGACAGCCTCCAGATCCAGGGGGTCAGCAAAGAATACGCCCTGCTCCCCACGACACTCATCGAGGCCGGCCGCGTGATGACCGCCGGCGAGTTTGACGGCAAGCGCAACGTCGCGGTGATTGGCTGGGACGCGGCCGATCGACTGTTCGGTGCCGTCGACCCGCTCGAAAAGTTTTTCTCCATCGCGGGCATCCAGTTCCGCGTCGTCGGCATTCACAAGAAGAAGGGCGCCATTTTCGGGCAATCGCAGGACGAGTTTGCCGTCATTCCCCTGGGCGCCTTCCAGCGAATTTTTGGCAGCCGTCAGTCGCTGCGTCTCACAGTACTTCCCACCGACCCGTCGGTGATCCGCACCGCGATGGACGATGCCACGATCGCGTTGCGCGTGACGCGCCGGCTGCGACCAGCCGAGCCCGACAATTTCGGCGTTGTGACGTCCGACACCTTCCTTGATCTTTATAACCAGGTGACGGCCGGCATCTTTGCCATTCTCATCGGCGTCGTCAGCCTGTCGCTGGTCGTGGGCGGCATCGTGATCATGAACATCATGCTGATGGTGGTGAGCGAACGGACGCGCGAGATCGGCCTGCGCAAGTCGCTTGGCGCGAGGCGCCGCGACGTGTTGTGGCAGATCCTCACCGAGTCCATCACGCTGTCCACGTTCGGCGGCATTGTCGGCACCACCCTGGGTTTCCTGGTTGCGTTCGCCATCAGCAGGTTCACACCGCTGCCGGCGGCCGTGGAGCCCTGGTCGGTCATGCTGGGTATCGGGGTCACGGCAGTGGTGGGGCTGTTTTTCGGGTTGTATCCTGCGATGCGAGCCGCCTCACTCGATCCCATTGAAGCCCTGAGGAGGGAATAGCCGTGCGCTGGAGCCTCTTCGACGAGATTCTGCGGATGTCGGTGGATACCCTCCGCGCCAACAAGATGCGCTCGGCGCTGACCGTGCTGGGCATTGTCATCGGCATCACCTCCATTGTCGGCATGACCGCGCTGATTCGGGGATTCGACCAGTCCCTGCGTGATTCGATTCAGTCGCTCGGCCCGGATACGATCGTCGTCGCAAAATTCTCGGGTGTCAGCATGGCGGGGGGCGCAGACTTCCAGACGCTGCTGATGCGCCCGAACATGACTCCGGAAGACGGGGCCGCCATCGAGCGCGATGCGCCGTCGATTGCGATGGTCGACGTCACCCTGGGTGACGGTGGCCCACCCACCCAGGAGCGGGTCTACTACAAGAACCTGAAGTCGAAGCAGATGAAGGTGCTGGGGACGACCGAGCGGTGGACCGACGTCGTGCGTTTGCCGATTGAGGCGGGCCGATTTTTCACGTCGGGCGAAGTGCAGCGGCGCCGGCACGTCATTGTCCTCGGACAAACGCCTGCGCAGGCCCTCTTCACGACCGAGGATCCCGTGGGCAAGACGGTGCGCCTCGGGCTGCAGGAGTACGAGGTCATTGGTGTGGCGGCCAAACGACCCAGCCCGGGCGGTTTCAACCTTGGCGTCGACGATTTTGTGGTCGTTCCCCAGACGACCTATCAGAAGCAGTTCGGTATACGTGCCGTCAACATGGGCCGGGGCGAAATGCGCGCCATCATCATTTCAGCGGTCCCACGCGAGGGCGTGGCGCGCGCCGTGGCGCTGCGGGAAGTTGAGGAGATCATGCGGACGCGGCATGGCCTGAGGCTCGACCAGCCCAACGACTTCGACCTGGTCACCCAGGACGCCATCCTCGCCCTCTGGGACCAGATCAGCCAGGGCACGTTCCTGGCATTGGTCGTGATTTCGTCCATCGCGCTGATGGTGGGCGGCATCGGCGTCATGAGCATCATGACCATCACCGTCACCGAACGGACGCGTGAAATCGGCGTCCGGAAGGCCCTGGGCGCCCGGCGTGTCGAGATCCTGTGGCAGTTTCTCCTTGAGGCTGTCTTCCTGACATCCGCCGGCGGCGTACTCGGGATCATCTGCGGGAGCACCCTGGGCCTGACCGTGCACCTGATTACGGGCTTCCCGGTGTCGCTGCCCTGGTGGTCGTTTGCGATCGGCATCGGGTTCTCAGCCAGCATCGGCGTGTTCTTCGGCATGGTCCCCGCGATCCGGGCGTCGCGGCTCGATCCGATTGAGTCATTGCGCTACGAATAGCGATATCCTCTAGCTGATTGCTCGGAGGGATCGCTTATGAAGGTCTTTGACGCCGCAGATATCCGGAACGTCGCACTGGTCGGACACAGTGGAGCCGGCAAAACGCAGTTGGCCGCAGCGTTGCTCTACGACACGGGCGCAACGCCCCGGCTCGGGAAGGTGGACGAAGGCACCACCGTCACCGACTACGATGAAGAAGCCATCGCGCGCAAACACACACTCTCCTCTTCTCTCGCCTGGTTTGAATTCAACAAACGCAAAGTTAATCTGATCGACACGCCAGGCATGGGCAACTTCCTGAGTGATGCCCGCGCGGCGTTGCGCGTGGTGGAAGCCGCCGTGGTGGTGGTGGACGGCGTGTCAGGTGTGCAGGTGTCCACCGAACAGATCTGGGAAACCGCCGCGTCGCTCAATCTCCCCAGGCTCATCGTCGTCAATCGGCTGGATCGCGAACGTGCCAGCCTGCCGCGCGCGCTCGACTCGCTGCGCCAGACGCTGTCGCGATCTGCGGTGGCCGTGCAATGGCCCATCGGCGAAGAAGAAGCCTTCACCGGCATCGTGGACCTGGTGACGATGAAGGCGTGGACGTTTGCCGAAGACGGCAGCGGCAAGGCGACCGAAATCCCCATGCCCGACTCCGTCCGCGCCGACGTGGACGGCGCCAGGGCCACACTGATCGAGGCGGTGGCCGAGACCGACGAAGCGCTGATGGAGCGGTTCTTCGAAGACGGTACGCTGTCGCAGGATGACCTCACCAACGGTCTTGCGGCCGCTGTGCGGGCCAGCCATGTATTTCCCGTGTTGTGCACGTCGGGCCTTCGGAACATCGGGGGGCCGCTGCTGGCTGAGGCGATTACGGCACTCGTGCCGTCGCCCGCGGTCAGGCCGTTCCCCGGCGTGGCACCGGATGGTTCCGATACGACCCGGGCGGCCGATCCATCAGCCCCGCTGGTCGTCTGGGTGTTCAAAACAATCGCCGATCAGTTCGCAGGGCGCATCTCCCTGTTTCGAGTGATCTCGGGCACGTTCAAGTCCGACAGTACCGTGCAGAACGTCACACGACAGTCGCCGGAGCGGGCCGGCCACCTGGTGGCGCTGGAAGGCAAGACGCAGGCGCAGGTACCGGAGGTCCACGCGGGCGACCTTGGCGCCGTGGCGAAGCTCAAAGACACGCATTCGGGCGACATCCTGGGCGACCCGAAGGCCGGCTTCACGGTCCACCCGCTGTCATTCCCTGAGGCAGTGCTCTCGTACGCGATTGTGCCAAAGACGCGGGGCGACGAAGACAAGATCAGCACGTCCATGCATCGCCTGCAGGATGAAGATCCCTCGATCGGCTACACCCGAGACGAACAGACGCACGATCTGCTGCTCTCGGGACAGGGGCAGATGCACATCGAGGTCACGGTGGCCAAGTTGCGCCGGCGGTTCGGCGTCGAAGTCGAACTCAAGCCACCGCACATCCCGTATCACGAGACCATTGCGCTCCCGACCGAGGCCCACGGCCGGCACAAGAAACAGACCGGCGGGCACGGGCAGTTCGGCGACTGCAAGATTCGCGTGGCGCCACTGCCTCCCGGGTCAGGCGTGGAATTCGAGGACGATATTTTTGGCGGATCGATTCCCCGCCAGTTCGTCCCGGCGGTGGAAAAGGGTGTGCGCGAGGCGTGTGCCCGCGGCTTCCTGGCGGGTTACCCGATGGTCGATCTCAAGGTGACGGTCTACGACGGTTCGTACCACGACGTGGACTCGAACGAGATGTCGTTCAAGATGGCGGGTAGACTCGCCGTGCGGGATGCCATGACACGCGCCAAGCCCACGCTGCTTGAGCCGGTGATGGCCGTTGAAATCTACGCGCCGTCCGACTTTGCCGGCGACCTGATGGGCGACCTCAACGGACGACGTGGACACATCGCAGGCATGGATACGCGAGGGGCCAATACGGTCATCCGCGCGCAAGTGCCGATGTCCGAGATGCTGACGTACGAACAGACGTTGACCGCTTCCACGGGCGGCCGCGGCGGGTATCACATGGAGTTCCACCACTACGCTGAAGTTCCCGGTCACCTGCACGCCAAAATCATTGCGGCCTCCAAGGCCGACCGGACGACCGTGGCCTCTGACGACGAGGGCTAGCCCGACTGGGGTCCAGGGTCCAGAGTCCAGGGTCCTGGGGTCAAGTAAGGCCCACACTACGGAGTTTGCTACAGTGGTTTCACATGACCCAACGCTTCCGGCTTGCCTGGCTCGTGGGAGCAGCGGCCCTTCTGACGGGGATCCTGGCGCCTGGGTACGCGCAGGAGCCGCAGCCGGCGGCGCAGCCCGACTTTGGCGCGTGGCTTGGGGGCGTGCGCGCTGAGGCCGTCCAGAGGGGCATCAGCGCCGCCACCATTGACCGGGCGCTCACCGGACTCGAGATCGAACCCGTGGTGGTGGCTCGCGACCGAGCGCAGCCGGAACAGGTGCAGAGCCTGGACGGCTACCTGAAGCAGCGCCTGTCGCGACGGACGCTCGCGTCAGCCAACGCGATGCATGACAAGTATCAGGCGGTACTCACGCGGGTTGAAGCGCGGTACGGCGTTCCGCCCGAAACGCTCGTGGCGATCTGGGGCATCGAATCCAACTTCGGCCAGTTCACCGGTTCACGGCCGGTCATCACGGCCCTGGCTACGCTCGCCTTCGACACGCGGCGCCCCACGCTCTTTCGCGCCGAGCTGTTTCACGCGCTCACCATCCTCGATCAGGGACACATCACCATCGAGGAACTCAAAGGCTCATGGGCGGGCGCCATGGGCCAACCGCAGTTCATGCCGTCGAGTTACCTCAAACATGCGGTGGACTTCGACGAAGACGGACGCGCCGATATCTGGAAGACGCCGCCGGACGTGTTCGCGTCCATTGCCAACTACCTGAAAAACGCCGGCTGGACGAGTGGCGAACGCTGGGGACGGCAGGTGCAAATCAGCCGGGCGGTCCTGGATCGCATTGAACGCCAGGTGCCGATGCGCACCTCAGGATGCCGCGCGGTCAGGGAAATGACCCAGGCCAGACCGCTGAGCCAATGGGCGAAGCTCGGTGTCCTTCAGGCCAACGGACGCCCGCTGCCCACCGCCGCAATGGATGCGTCGCTCGTACGCGGCGTCAATCAGCACTTCCTCGTCTACCGCAACTACCACGCGCTCATTGATTACAACTGTTCCAACTCCTATGCCATTTCGGCGGGCGTGCTGTCCGATAAGGTCCATTAGCGTCTTAACCACCTGTAATGGCGAAATGTCACAAGTGTCCGAAATGGCGAAATGCGGACAAACCATTGCAGGGAAGAATGTCCGAATGTCCAAGGCGCGCAAGGGATGAATGACCTTGGAAAAGCAGATTCAACCATTCTGCACCAAGGACATTCCCACGTTCTCCCTGCAATGGGTTTGTCCGGCATTTCGCCATTTCGGACATTTGTGACATTTCGCCATTACAACGGATGCGATCAGTTCCAGCTCTTGCCCTTGAGCTGATCGAGATTGATGTTGCCTCCGCTGAGGATGCAGACGACGCGTGAGCCGGAGGGAACCTTGATGAGCTCTTGCAGGAGCGCTGCGACGGGGGCGGCGGCCGCGCCTTCCGGCACCAGCTTCGCGTAGTGCATCAGCCAGATCACCGCCTCGAAGATCTGCTCATCAGGCAGGGTGACGATCTCATCGACGAATTGCCGAACGATCTCGAAGTTGCGGGTGCCGACGCGTTTGACCCGCAGGCCGTCAATGATGCAGTCCACCTTGTCGAGCGTGACAAGGTGACCTTCGGCGACGCTGCGCTGCATGCCCGGCGCCCCCGATGACTCGACGCCGATGACGCGAACCGTCGGGTTGTGCGCTTTGAGCGCCATCGAGACGCCCGAGATCAACCCGCCGCCCCCAATCGGCACGATCACGACGTCCACCTCGGGCCAGTCCTGCACGATCTCCAGCCCAACGGTGCCCTGCCCCATGATGAGCTGGTCGTCATCAAACGGATGGATGTAGGTGAGCCCCTCGCTCGCCACCAACTCCAGCGCCTTTTCATTGGCCTCATCCCAGATGCGCCCGTGCAGGACGACTTCGGCTCCGTAGCCCCTGGTCGCCGCGATCTTCGACGGCGTCGCGTTCTCGGCCATCGCCACCACAGCACGGATGCCGTGGATCTTCGCGGCCAGCGCCACGCCCTGCGCATGATTGCCGGCCGACGAACAGATCACGCCGCAACGTTTCTGCTCATCGGTAAGAAACGGAAACTTGTTGAGCGGACCGCGAATCTTGTACGACCCGGTCCGCTGGAACAGTTCGGCCTTGAGCCGCACGTCGAATCCGGTGCGTTCCGACAACACGCGCGACGTCAGCAGCGGCGTGTGTTTGACGTGCGGTTCCATCCGCGCGCGCGCGGCAACAAAATCGGCGAGTGTGGGGGCAAGCATTGCCACACATTATCGTCCAGGGTCCAGGGTCCAGGGTCCAGGGTCCAGGGTCCAGAGTCCGGGGCCTCCGCGCCTCCTGTGATCCGTCGTGGACGCGGAAAAGACAAAGGGCCCGGCAACAGATGCTGCCGGACCCTTCGATTACCGAGATTCGAGATGGCCGATTCGCCTACGCGCCGCCGGCCTTGCGCGGCGTGGTGACGCGCTTGCCGCCCTTGGCCTGCTTGTCGGCCTTGGCGCCGCCGGCGCCGTCGGCCTTGGAACGGCCACCCGTCAGCGCCTGACGGATACGGCCGCCCACCGACGTCTTCTTGGGCTTGTCGGCCTCGGCCGACTTCGTCTTGGCCGCCTCCGCATTCGGATCGAACTCACTGCCGAGCAGTTCGATTTCCGCGATTTCCGCGCTGTCGCCGCGCCGGTACCCGGCCCGGCGCAGGCGCGTGTAGCCGCCCTTGCGATCCGCATACCGCGGCGCAATGGTCGTGAACAGCGTCTTGACGACCGCCTTGTCCACGATGTCCATGGCCACGGCCCGCCGCGCCGTCACGCCTTTGGGCGAGCTCGGCTCGTCGCCGAGACTGCGCTTGGCCAGCGTGATCAACCGCTCGACGAAGGGGCGCAATTCCTTGCCCCGCGCCACGGTCGTGGTGATGTGGCCGTACTTGATCAGGTCGGAGGCCTGATTGCGAAGCATGGCGATCCGGTGTTCTGTAACCCGGCCGAGTTTTCGATGTGCTACCCGATGACGCATAACATCCGTTCCTGACTGTTCGTGCCTACTCGCCCGAACCCGACTGATCCAGGCGCATGCCCAGGCTCAGGCCCATGGTGGTAAGGATTTCCTTGATTTCGTTGAGCGACTTGCGCCCGAAGTTCTTCGTCTTGAGCATTTCGCCTTCGCTCTTCTGCACCAGTTCGCGAATCGTGCGGATGTTCGCGTTCTTGAGGCAGTTGTACGAGCGCACCGACAACTCCAGCTCCTCGACACTCTTGTCGAGGTGCTCGTTGCCCGAGGTCAGCGGCTGGTCGCCGGCCGCGTCGAGCGCTGACTCACCAAGGTCTTCAAGACTCACGAAGATGGTGAAGTGGTCGCGAATGAGCTTGGCGGCGAGTGACACGGCGTCACGCGGCGTCACGGCGCCATTCGACCACACTTCAAGCGTGAGCTTGTCGTAGTCGGTGGTCTGGCCGACACGCGCGGCTTCCACCACGTAGTTGACCTTCTTGATCGGCGAGTGCACCGAGTCCATCGGAATCCAGCCGATGCCCAGGTCCTCGTCGAAGTTCTTGTCGGCCGAGACGTAGCCACGGCCGCGCTTGATCCGCAGTTCCATCTCCAGCTTGCCGCCTTCACTCACGGTGGCGATGTGGGCATCCGGCTCCAGAATTTCCACGTCGCTGTCCACCTGGATGTCACGCGCGCGCACTTCGCCGGCCTTGGTCACGCGCAACGTGAGCGTCTTGGCCTGGTCGGTGTGCACCTTCAGGGGGATCTGCTTGAGGTTCAGGATCAGGTCGGTCGCGTCCTCGACCACGCCCTGAATCGGCGAGAATTCGTGCTGCACGCCTTCGATCTTGACCGCCGTCACCGCCGCGCCTTCGATCGACGACAGCAGCACGCGACGCATCGCGTTGCCCACGGTGGTGCCGAAGCCCCGCTCGAAGGGCTGCGCCGTGAACCGACCGAACCGGTCCGTCAGGGTCTCGCGCTCAAAGTCCAGCCGCTTGGGCCGTTGAAAACCTTTCCACAACATCGTCTTTATCCTTTCGCCGCACGAACCGGAATTCCGGCTCGTCCAGACCTGCAATGATGTCCCCGGCCTCCCGCTGCAGGTCTGAAGAGCTGCGGGCCGGGAACTGGCGCGTCGTGCGCTGCTGAAAAAGACGTCGGGTGTCTTTTTCGCTTCCCCATCAATTCTGAAAAAGACACCCCACGTCTTTTTCAGGGCGAGCCAAGCTGTGCTTGCACTCTTACTTCGAATAGAGCTCCACAATCAACTGTTCCTGCACCGGCAGATTGATCTGCTGGCGCGTGGGCAGCGACGAAATGCGCGCGGCCGACCCAGAGGCGTCAATGGTCAGCCACTCGGGCACACCGCGGCCCTTGACCTCTTCCATCGCGTGTTTGATGGACGCGTTCTCGGCGCTGCCCTGGCGCACGGCGATCGTGTCGCCCTGCCGCACCGCGTACGACGGGATGTCCACCTTCTTGCCGTTCACCAGAAAGTGGCCGTGCCGCACCAGTTGACGTGCCTGGGCGCGCGAGGTCGAGAACCCCACCCGGTAGATGACGTTGTCGAGCCGGCGCTCGAGCGACTGAAGAAGCAACTCGCCCGTCACGCCCTTCTGCCGGTCGGCCGCCTCGAAGTAGCGGCGGAACTGGTTCTCGAGCACGCCGTACGTGCGCTTGACCTTCTGCTTCTCACGCAACTGGATGCCGTAGCCGGCCACTTTCGCCCGACGCCGCGAGGGGCCATGCTGGCCCGGAGGCACGTTGCGCTTCTCGATCGCGCACTTCTCCGTGTAGCAACGCTCGCCCTTGAGGAAAAGCTTCATGCCCTCTCGCCGGCACAACCGGCAAACCGGTCCGATATATCTCGCCATGTCGTTTCTCCAATCGGCGGGGACCCCATGCACCCCGCCTGGCTTCGGCCCTCTCCGCGCTGACGCTACGAGGGTCTCCGCACTCAGTTATCTGTCAGCTCATACCCTACGACGCTTGGACGGGCGGCACCCGTTGTGCGGAATCGGCGTCACGTCGCGAATCGATTTCACATCAATGCCCACGGTCTGCAGCGCGCGAATCGCCGACTCGCGGCCGGCGCCAGGTCCCTTGATGCGCACTTCAAGCGACCGCAGGCCGTAGGTCTTCGCCACGTTGCCCGCTGACATCGCCGCCTGGGTGGCCGCAAACGGCGTGCCCTTGCGCGACCCCTTGAAGCCGATGCCACCGGAACTGGACCAGGCAATGACGTTGCCCTCGGTATCCGTGATGGTGATCACCGTGTTGTTGAACGACGCCTGGATGTGGGCGAAGCCGTGGTGCACCACGCGCTTTTCGCCGCGCTTCTTGAACGCCTTCTTGGGCTTGCCTGCCTTGCCGGATTTGCCTTTGGCGCCCTCGGGCGTGGCGGCGTCTGCTGCTTGGGTCTTGGCCATGTGTGACGTCCTCTACTCTGTCTTCTTACGGGCAACCGCGCCTTTGCGCGGCCCCTTCCGTGTGCGGGAATTCGTGCGCGTGCGCTGGCCACGGACCGGCAGGTTGCGCCGATGCCTGGAGCCGCGATAGCTGCCGATTTCCACCAACCGCTTGATGTTCATCGAGACTTCCTTGCGCAGGTCGCCCTCGACGCGCCCCTGCTCCTCGATGACCCGGCTGATCTTACGGACGTCGTCTTCCGACAGGTCCTTCACCCGGATGTCGCCGCTCACCTCGGCCGCGACAAGAATGTCGGTCGCGCGTTTCCGCCCGATGCCGTAGATGTACGTGAGTCCAATCTCGATCCGCTTCGTGCGCGGAAGGTCGACGCCTGAAATTCGTGCCATGTTCTTATCCCTGACGCTGCTTGTGCTTCTGATTCGGGCAGATCACGCGCACGACACCCTGCCGCCGCACGATCTTGCACTTGACACAAATTCGTTTCACCGATGCTCGTACCTTCATCGCCTGTTCCTATCTGCCTTTCGGCAACCGCCTGATGACCCGGCCTCGCGTGTGATCCTTCGGCGCCAGCGCCACCATCACGCGATCCCCGACAATCAACCGGATGAAGTTGGCGCGTGGCCCAGACAACGCATGTGCCTGCACCTCACGGCCGCCTTCAATCGCCACCCGATACAAGGCCCGCGGCAACACCGCCAGCACTGTACCCTCCACCTCGACCTGGGGCCCGCCCATGCTGTCCCCGGCCTCGCGGCTCACCGCGCGGCCGCCACCACTCCCGCAGCCACCGTCCGTGCGGTCAGGATGAGCGGTCCGTCCTCGCCCACGGCCACCGTGTGCTCGAAGTGCGCGGCCAGGCTGCCATCCTTGGTGACGGCGGTCCAGCCATCGCCCAGCACCTTCACCTCGGACCGCCCCATCGCCACCATCGGCTCAATCGCCAACACCATCCCCGCGGCCAACTTGGGCCCCCGTCCGGGTTGCCCAAAGTTCGGAATGGGCGGCTCTTCGTGCAGCTGCTCGCCAATCCCGTGCCCCACGAACTCGCGCACCACCGAAAACCCGTGCGCTTCCACCCACTTCTGCACGGCGTGACTCACGTCCGACAACCGCCCGCCGACCCTGACCTCTGCGATGCCCCGCTCGAGCGACTCGCGCGTGACCTTCAGCAACTCCTGCGTGCGCACCGGCACCACACCCACCGGCACCGTCACGGCCGAATCACCGTAAAACCCGTCGAGCTTGACCCCGATGTCAATCGACACGATGTCGCCGTCGGCCAGCACCACCTTCGGTGACGGAATGCCGTGCACCACCTGCGCGTTCACCGACGTGCACAGGGTGGCGGGAAACCCGCGATACCCCTTGAACGCCGGCACGGCGCCACCGTCCCGTACCATCCGCTCGGCCGCCGCGTCCAGTTCCGCGGTCGTCACTCCGGGCGCCACCGCTGATTCGAGCGCCTCAAGCACCTGCGCCACCAGCCGATTGGCGGCCCGCATCCGGGCAATCTCAGCCGCAGACCGGCAGACGATCACCGGACGCCTCCGGGCACTAGCGCGATCCCCCCAGCACCGATGCGACCGCGGCCGACAAATCCGCCGCCACGCCGCCTTCGGTCTGATCCCCGTCCACCGACCGGAACGTGTTCCGCCGATGGTAGAAGTCCAGAATCGCCTGCGTGCTGCGCGCATACACCGACAGCCGCTCCCGCACCACCGCCTCGTTGTCGTCGGTGCGCTGTACCAGCGCGCCGCCGCACTTGGCGCACACCTTCGTCCCCGGGGGGGCCGTCCAGCCGCACGCGCCGCAAATGCGCCGAATCTGCAGCCGCTTGACCAGCACGTCCTCGGGCACCTCGATGTCCACCACCACCAGCGGCGCCCCCTCGTCGAGCATCGCGTCGAGCGCCTCGGCCTGGGCCACCGTCCGGGGAAAACCTTCCAGCACGAATCCGGCGCGTGTGTCGGGGCGGCTCAGCCGCTCGGTCACGATGCCGATCATGATGTCGTCGCCCACGAGGCGGCCGGCGTCCATGACTTCACGCGCAGCCCGACCCATCTCGGTGCCGGTCTGCACGGCCTCGCGCAGGATGTCGCCCGTTGAGACACGCGGGACGCCGCGCGTCTTCGCGAATCGCTCCGCCTGCGTGCCTTTGCCCGCCCCTGGCGGCCCCAGCATCACGAGCCGCACCACGCCGTTGGTCCCGGCGCTCAACCTCGACGCCCTCGAATCCGAGTCTTTTTCATGAAGCCGTCGTAATGCCTCATGATCAGCTGGGATTCCACCTGCTGCACTGTATCCATCGCGACACCAACGATAATCAGCAGTGACGTACCGCCAAAATAAAACTGCACGTTCATGCCGTTCGTGATCCAGCCCGGCACGATGGCGTCAAGCCGTTCGCCGATGAAGGGTATCGGCTCCACCTTGAAACCGGTGAGCAGGAACTCGGGCAGCAACGCAACAATGGCCAGATAAATCGCGCCGGCCAGCGTAATGCGGGCCAGGATGCCATCGATGTACTCGGCCGTCCGCTTGCCGGGACGAATACCTGGCACAAACCCGCCGTACTTCCGCATATTTTCGGCCACATCATCCGGATTAAAGATGATGGCCGTGTAGAAGTACGCGAAAAAGATGATCATCCCGACATACAGCAGGATGTAGAGCGGGTAGCCCTGGCCCAACTGCGCCACGATGCCCCGCGCCACCGCGTTGTTGGCCAGGAACGGCATCGACGCAATCGTCGCCGGGAACGCCAGAATCGACGACGCGAAGATCACGGGCATGACGCCGCCCGTGTTGACCTTCAGCGGAATGTGCGTGCTGGCGCCGCCATACATCCGCCGCCCAACCATGCGCCGGGCATACTGCACCGTCACCTTCCGGTGCGCGCGCTCCACGAACACAATGACCGCCACCACAAGCACCATGACGGCAATCAGGGCGATCAACCGGAACAGCCCCATCTCGTTCGTCTGCAACTGCTGGATGGTCGCTCCCACCGCGGTCGGCAGCCCGACGACAATACCGGCGAAGATGAGCAGCGACATGCCGTTGCCGATGCCACGTTCGGTGATCTGCTCGCCGAGCCACATGACAAACACTGATCCGGTGGTCAGCGTGAGCACCGTCATCACACGGAACCCCCAGCCCGGATTAAACACAAGCGGCAGGCCACCGGTCATGTTGGTGTTGCCCTCAAGGAAGAACGCGATGCCCAGGCCCTGCACGATGCTCAACGCGATCGTGCCGTAGCGTGTGTACTGCGTGATCTTGCGGCGGCCCAGATCGCCTTCTTTCGACAGGCGTTCCAGATACGGCCACACCACCGTCAGCAGCTGCAGGATAATCGACGCGCTGATATAGGGCATGATGCCGAGCGCGAAGATCGTCATCTGCGACAGGTTGTTCCCCGAGAACATGTCGTAGAGGCCGAACATCGTGCCCTGCGCCCGATTCGCGAGTTCCTCCAGCGCCGCGGTGTTGATGCCGGGAGTCGGGATCTTGCTGCCGAGCCGGTACACCGCGAGCAAGCCGAAGGTGAACAACACCCGCTTGCGCAGTTCCGGAACGGCGAAGATGTTCTTGAGGCTATCCATAGGTTACCCGGCGATGACTTCCGCCACGCCTCCGGCCGCCGCAATCTTCTGCGCCGCCGTGTCGCTGAACTTGTGCGCACGCACCGTCAGCTTCTTGGTCACGTCGCCGCGACCCAGCACCTTGATGAGCGCCCGCTTCTCGCGCACCAGGCCGCGCTCGCGCAGCAGCTCGGGCGTGACGTCGGACCCGGCGTCAAACACCTCCACCAGCGTGTCGAGGTTGACGATGGCATATTCCACGCGAAAGGGATTCGTGAATCCGCGCTTGGGCACACGGCGGTGCAGCGGCATCTGGCCGCCTTCAAACCCGCGCTTGAAGCTGAAGCCCGACCGCGACTGCGCGCCCTTGTGGCCGCGCCCGGCTGTCTTGCCGTAGCCCGAACCATGACCGCGCCCGACGCGCCGTTTGCTGTGTTTCGCGCCCTTGGGAGGACGCAGATTATTGAGTGACATCGTTACTCCTGAACCTCAACCAGATGCCGAACGGTACGCAGCATGCCCCGGATCGACGGCGTGTCCAGCACCATCACCGAATGCCGGATGCGCCGCAGCCCGAGCGATCGCAGGACCACCCCCTGCGACTTGTTGAACCCTATCGGGCTCTTGAGCTGAGTGACTTTCACGTGGGTGACTTTCGCCGCGGCGGCCTTTGCGCGTGCCATGACTTACGCTCCCACCAGCTCTTCAAGTTCCTTGCCGCGGAGCCGGGCGATAGCAGCCGGATCCTTCAGCCGCGACAACGCATCAAACGTCGCGCGCACCACGTTGTGGTGGTTGGCTGAGCCCAATGACTTGGTCAGCACGTTATGAATGCCCGCCGATTCCACCACAGCGCGCACGGCGCCACCGGCAATGATGCCCGTGCCATCCGGCGCGGGCTTGAGCAGCACGGCGCCGGCGCCGAATTTACCCAGCACCGGATGCGGAATGGACGAGCCGGTCATCGGCACACGAATCAGGGACTTCTTGGCGGCCTCGATGGCCTTCTTGATGGCCGACGGCACTTCCTTCGCCTTGCCAATGCCGAAGCCCACCACGCCGGCGCCATCACCCACCACGACCAGGGCGCTGAAGCTCATGTTCTTGCCGCCCTTGACGACCTTCGTCACGCGGCCGATGTTGACGACGGTGTCCTTGAGTTCGATCTGGGACCCGTCAATTTTGTCGCGAAATTCCATAATCTGATCTCCGGCCTAAAATTCGAGTCCCGCTGCGCGCGCCGCTTCCGCCACGGCACGCACGCGCCCGTGATACAGACGTCCGCCGCGATCAAACACCACACGCGTGATGCCCTTTTCCTTCAGGCGCTCCGCGATAATCCGCCCGATGGCTTCGGCGCCGGCCTTGTTGCCGCCGCGCACCTCGCCCGTGAACTGCGCCTTGAGGCCCGGCTCCGCCGTGGACGCCGCCGCCACCGTCGCGCTCGACTGGTCGTCGATCACCTGCGCATAAATATGCGACACGGACCGGAACACCGACAGCCGGGGCCGCTCGGCGGTGCCCGCAATGCGCTTGCGCTGACGTACGCGGATTCGTTCTCGACGGTCGCTCTTTGTCTTAATCTTCATAAAAACTACGCTCCGGTAGTCACCAGACTCAGGGCTTACGCCCCGGTCTTGCCGACCTTCTTCTTCAGCACTTCGCCCATGTAGCGAACGCCCTTCTGCTTATACGGATCGGGCTTGCGCAGCCGGCGGATGTTGGCCGCCACCTGCCCGACAAGCTGGCAATCCACACCCGTCACCGTGATGTGCGTCTGCTTGTCCACCACCAGGTCAATGCCCTTGGGCACATCAAACACCACCGGGTGCGAGTACCCGAGCGCGAAGATCACCTGCGACCCCTTCAACTCGGCACGGTAGCCGACACCGACAATGTCGAGTTCGCGCTTGAAGCCGTCGGTCACACCGGCCACCGCATTAGCCACCAGGCTGCGGGCGAGGCCGTGGAACTTGCCCCACTCCTTGCCTTCCTGCTCCTGCGTGGCCACCAGTTCGGCGCCCTTGAGCTCGAACTTGATGCCCGGAGGCAGAGCCTGCTTCAACGAGCCCTTCGGCCCCTTGACCTCAACGGCCCCGTTGCTCACGTTGACCGTGACGCCCTTGGGGACTGGAATAGGTTTCTTGCCAATTCGTGACATATGCGTTCTCACCAAATATTGCAGAGCACTTCGCCACCAACGCCGGCCTTCACCGCGTCACGGCCGGTCATCACGCCGTGCGACGTCGTGAGGATGCTGGTGCCCAGGCCGCCCATGACCCTCGGCACGTCGTCGCGCCCGAAGTACACCCGGCGGCCGGGCCGGCTGACGCGGCTGATGCCCGCAATCACCTGCTCGCCTCGCGGGCCGTACTTCAGAAAAATCCGGATGACCGGACCGTCGCTCTCGGCGACCGGTTCAATCATCTTGTATCCCTGGATGTAGCCCTCGCGCTCGAGAATGCGCGCGATCTCGGCCTTCAGGCGCGAGGTCGGCACATCAACACGCGCGTGGCGCGCGTTGACGGCATTCCGGAGCCTGGTCAGCATGTCTGCGATCGGATCGGTCATGTCAGTCGTCCTTCAGTCGGTTGCAAATACCTGGGAGCGGCCCTACCAGCTGCTCTTGATGACGCCGGCCACTTCGCCCCGCAGCGCGTGTTCGCGGAAGCAGAGGCGGCACAAGGCAAACTTGCGCATGTAGGCGCGCGGACGGCCGCATCGCCGGCAGCGATTACGCCGCCGCACTTCGAACTTGAGCCCCTGGGCATCCTTGACGCGTTTTGCAGTCGTGGCCATCGATATCGTCCTTTTCCCGTCCGGAACTAGTTCTGGCGGAACGGCATGCCCAGCAGCTGGAGCAACCGTCGCGCTTCTTCGTTGGTCTTGGCCGTCGTGACGACCGAAATGTTCATGCCGCGGTTCTTGTCGACCTTCATGTAATCGATTTCCGGGAAGATCAGCTGGTCGCGCAGGCCGAGCGTGTAGTTGCCCCGGCCGTCAAACCCCTTCGGCGAAATGCCGCGGAAGTCGCGCACGCGCGGCAGCGCCACCGCAATCAGGCGGTCCAGGAACTCGTACATCCGCTGGCCGCGCAGGGTCACCATGGCGCCAATGGGCATGTTCTCGCGCACCTTGAACTGCGCAATCGACTTCTTCGAGCGGGTAATCGCCGCCTTCTGGCCGGTGATCTTGCCCAGTTCCTCGGCGCCGGTTTCCACGATCTTGCCGTTCTGCGTGCCCTCACCCAGGCCCATATTCACGACCACCTTGGTCACCTTGGGGACAGCCATCAGGTTCGTGTATCCGAACTCCTGCTTCAACGCCGGCACGACGTCCTTGACGTAACGTTCTTTCAGGCGGCTCATTTGTCCACCACTCCCTTGCACTTGCGACAGGTCCGCACTTTGCGGCCGTCTTCCAACAACTGATGCCCGATGCGCGTGGCCGCTCCGCACTGGGGGCACACGAGCTGGACTTTGGCGGCCGCCATCGACGTCTCGCGCTCCACAATGCCGCCCTTCACGTTCTTCTGCGGATTCGGCTTCGTGTGGCGCTTGATCATGTTCACGCCCTCGACGATGACCCCGTTTTTCACGCGGTTCACCACCAGCACGCGCCCACGCTTGCCCCGATCACGGCCGGCAATCACCAGCACGTTGTCGTTCTTCTTGAGCGACGACTGTCCTGCAGCCATCACAGCACCTCCGGCGCCAATGAAATGATCTTCATGAACCGACGCTCGCGCAGTTCGCGCGCCACGGGGCCGAACACGCGGGTGCCCACGGGTTCACCTTCGTCGTTCACGATGACCGCCGCATTCCGGTCGAACCGGATGTACGAGCCGTCGCGCCGCCGCACTTCCTTGCGGGTCCGGACAATGACGGCCTTCACCACCTGGCCCTTCTTGACGGTGGCATCGGGCGTCGCTTCCTTCACCGACGCCGTGACGATGTCCCCGATGCGGGCGTAACGCCCCGTGGACCCGCCGATCGGATTGATGACGGCGATCTTGCGCGCGCCTGAATTGTCGGCGACGTCGAGGACCGATAGCATTTGAATCATGGTGTATCTCCTGGTTCCCTGCTGCTGCTCGCGAAACGGCTACCGCCGCGCCCGCTCCACGATCCGCGTCACAACCCAGCGCTTCAGCCGGCTCAACGGACGCGTCGGCACGATCGCCACCAAATCGCCAATCTTGGCGTCTTCTTTTTCGTCATGCGCCATGAACCGCGTCGTGCGCTTCATCTGCTTGCCGTACCGCTCGTCGCGGACCTGGCGCTGCGTGGTGACCACCACCGTCTTGGTCATCTTGTTGCTGACCACCCTGCCCGTAATCTCTGCGTTCGCCATTGTTAGCTCCTGACACCCTTCTCGCGCAGGAGCGTCTGAATCCGCGCCATCTCCCTGCGGAGCGGCCGCATCTTGTTGGCCGACTCGGTCTGGCCCATCGACTTCTGGATCCGCATCCGGAACGTCAAATCTTCCAAATCCTTCGCGCGCTGCTGCAGTTCGTCAGCCGACAGGCCGCGAAGCTCGGTGCGCTGCTCGCTTACCTTCATGACACTTTCTCCTCGGCAAATCGCGTCGCAAACCGGGTCTTGATCGGCAGCTTCGCCTGTGCCAGACGCATGGCGGCGCGCGCGTCGACTTCCGACACGCCTTCCATCTCAAACAGAATGCGGCCCGGCTTGACGACCACCACCCAGCCTTCGGGCGCGCCCTTGCCCTTGCCCATTCGCGTTTCCTGCGGCTTCTTGGTGATCGGCTTGTCCGGGAACACCCGGATCCAGATCTTGCCGCCGCGCTTGATTCCGCGCGCCATCGCGACTCGCGCCGCTTCAATCTGTCGGTCGGTCATCCAGCACGGTTCCATCGCCATCAGCCCGAAGTCGCCAAACGCCACCGTGCACCCACGGTAGGCTTTGCCGCGCATCCGGCCGCGCTGCTGTTTCCTGTACTTGACCTTCTTCGGCATCAACATGACGATGTCTCCGTTACGCCCGCGCCGCGCGACGCGGCTGCCGGTACTCTTCTTCGCGTCCGACACGCGGCGTCAGCCGCTCGCCCTTGTACAACCACACTTTCACGCCAATCGTGCCGTAGGTCGTAAACGCCTGGGCAAACCCGTAATCGATATCCGCGCGCAAGGTCTGCAGCGGCAACTGCCCGTGCAGATACCACTCCGACCGCGCGATCTCCGCGCCGTTGAGGCGGCCCGACACGCGCACCTTGATACCCTTCGCGCCAAACCGCAGCGCCGACTCCACGGCCTTGCGCATCGCCCGACGGAACGCCACGCGCTTTTCGAGCTGCATGGCCACCGACTCACCGATGAGTTGCGCATCGAGTTCCGGCTTCTGGATCTCGAGGATGTTGATGAACACCTCGCGGCCGGTCACCTTGGTGAGCTCCTGGCGGAGCTTGTCCACTTCGGTGCCCTTGCGGCCGATGATGATCCCGGGGCGCGACGTGTGAATGTCGATCTTCAGCTTGTTGGCCGCGCGTTCGATGTCGATGCGCGCCACACCTGCGTGCGCGAACCGCGTCTTGAGCTCGGCACGGAGCTTCAAGTCCTCGTGGAGCAACTTGCTGTAGTCGCGATCCGCGAACCAGCGCGACTGCCAGGTCTTGTTGAACCCGAGCCGGAATCCGTAGGGATGAACTTTCTGACCCATAGTGCGTTACTCCGCTTTCGCCGCAGCCGCGCCCTGCGCGCCGGCCGTCTTTTTTTTCGCGCCAGCCGACCCTGCAACACGCGCCGCACGCGCCTTCGACGTCGCCGATCCACCCACGCCCAGTGCCTTCGCCGGACGTTCTCCCACCGCTACCGTCAGGTGCGCCGTGCGCTTGACCACGCGAAACGCCCGGCCCATCGGGGCAGGCCGCACGCGTTTCATGCCCGGGCCCTGGTCGGCGAAGCAGCTCGACACAAACAGCCGGTCGTCGTCGCCGCCAAACCCTTCAGTCTGCCGCGCATTCGCCATCGCCGAACGCAGCACCTTCTCGATGTCTTTGGCCACCTTCTTGCGCGAGAACATCAGGGCGGCCAGCGCCTTGTTCGCGTCACAGCCACGAATCTGGTCCAGCACGAGCCCGGCCTTCTGCGCCGAGGTCCGCACGAACTTTGCGGTTGCCTGAGCCTGCACCATTAGGCGCCTCCCTTGGCGGGCGCGGCGGTCGCCGCCTTGTCGGCCCGCGTCGTGTGACCCTTGAAGGCCCGGCTCGGCGCGAACTCACCCAGCTTGTGGCCGACCATGTTCTCGGTCAGGTACACCGGGATAAACTTCCTGCCGTTGTGCACCGCCACGGTATGCCCGATCATTTCGGGAATGACCGTGGACCGGCGCGACCAGGTCTTGATGACCTTTTTCTCGTTCGCCCGGTTCATGGCCTCCACCTTCTCGAGCAGGTGCAGGTCGATGAACGGGCCCTTCTTGAGTGATCTGCCCATAACTACTTCTTCCGCCGTTCGACGATGAACGAATCCGTGCGCTTGTTACGGCGCGTTTTGTAGCCCTTGGTCGGAATGCCCCACGGCGTGACCGGGTGACGGCCACCAGAGGTCTTGCCCTCGCCACCGCCAAGCGGGTGGTCCACCGGGTTCATGGCGACGCCGCGCACGTGCGGACGCTTGCCCAGCCACCGGCTGCGACCGGCCTTGCCGATCGAGATGTTCTCGTGGTCGAGATTGCCTACCTGCCCGATGGTGGCCAGGCACTCGCTGTTGATGTGGCGGATTTCGCTCGAGGGCATCTTGACCGATGCGTACTCCCCGTCCTTCGCCACCAGCTGCACGGCCGACCCGGCCGACCGCGCGATTTGCCCGCCCTTGCCGGGCTTGAGTTCCACATTGTGCACCATGGTGCCCAGCGGAATCAGCTTCAGCTTGAGACAGTTGCCCGGCAGGATGTCGACGCCGTCGCCCGACATCACCGGGTCGCCCACCTTCATCCCAAGCGGATGAAGAATGTAGCGCTTCTCGCCATCCGCGTAGGTCACGAGCGCAATGCGCGCGCTGCGGTTCGGGTCGTACTCGACCGTCGAGATCTTGCCGGGGATGTTGAACTTGTCGCGCTTGAAATCGATGACGCGATAGTTGCGCTTGTGGCCGCCACCGCGCCACCACGACGTAATCTCACCCTTGTTGTTGCGGCCCCCTGAGCGGTGCAGCGGTTCGAGCAGCGGCTTGTGCGGCGTCGTCGAGGTGATCTCGTCGAACGTCTGCACGCTGTAGAACCGGCGCGCCGGTGAGGTGGGCTTGTAGTTACGAATCCCCATGATCCTTTAGGCCCCTTCCAGGAACTCAGGCACTTTCTCGCCAGCCTTCAACCGGACCCATGCCTTCTTCCAGTCCGGTCGCTGTCCCGAGAAACGTCCCTGGCGCTTGATCTTGCCGTGCTGCAACTGCGTGCGCACTGCGGCGACCTTCGAGCCAAACAGGGTCTCGACGGCCCTACGAATATCAATCTTGGTCGCCTCGCGGGCCACTTCGAACACCATGACGTTGCCGGTTTCCCTGGCAACCGTGGTCTTCTCGGTGATCAACGGACGACGAATGACGCGTGTCGTTTTCATCCCAACACCTCCTGCAGGCGCTCCACCGCGGCGCGCGTGGCCACGATCCGCCCGGTATTCATCACGTCACGCGCGGTCAGCCGCCCGCTCCGCACCATCCGGACGCCGACGATGTTGCGCGCCGACAGCACGAAGTTCTCGTTGAGCTGCACGTCCACCACCAGCGTCTTGCCGGTCGCGCCAAGCCGCTTGAGGAATTCCACGGCGCCCTTCGTCTTGACCTCGCCGACCGAGATTTCGTCGACGATCGTCACCACGCCGTCCTTGAGCCGCGTCTGGAGGGCGGCACGAAGCGCCCCCTTCTCGACCTTTTTCGGCAAATCGTAGGCGTAGCTGCGGGGCTGGGGGCCAAACACCGTGCCGCCCTTGCGCCACAGCGGCGACCGCGACGAACCCGCTTGCGCGCGTCCGGTGCCCTTCTGCTTGTAGGGCTTCTTGCCGCCGCCACTGACCAGAGCGCGGTTCTTGGTCGCGTGCGTGCCGCGACGCTCGGACGCGTTCTCGCGCACCACGGATTCCCAGACGAGATCCTTCTTGATGGTCCCGCCGAATACCGCATCGCTCAGGTCGACGGCGCCGACCTTCTGATTCTGCGCATTCACTACATCTAAAGTCATAACTTTTGCTCCGGCCTCAGTGGCCTCCGCGGCCTACTTCTTTCCCTTTTTGGCCTTCTCGACCTGGGGCTGCGGATCCTTCTTCTTGGCGACCGCGCGTCGCACCAGCACCACGCCATCGGGCGCGCCGGGCACCGCCCCGCGCAGCACCAGCAGGTTCTGCTCGATGTCAATGCTCACGACCTTGAGGTTCAACGTCGTGATGCGTTTGCCGCCCATGCGGCCACCCATCCGCATGCCCTTGACCACCCTCGACGGATACGACGACGCGCCAATCGAGCCGGGCGCGCGGTGAAACATCGAACCGTGGGTCGCCGCGCCGCCGGCGAAACCGTGACGCTTGACCACACCCTGGAATCCCTTGCCGCGGCCATTGGCCACCACATCCACACGCTCGCCGGCCTTGAACATGTCCACGAGGACCTGATCCCCGGGCTTGGGGGCGTCGTCTCCCTTGGCCACACCCACTTCGCGGCGAATGCGGGTGGCAGGCACGCCGGCCTTCTTGAAGTGCCCAACGGTCGCCTTGTTGGCAGGCGCGGGAGTGGCGTCCACCAGACCCAGTTGCACGGCTTCGTAACCGTCCTTCGAGGCGGACTTCGACTGCACCACGACGCACGGCCCGGCCTTGATGACCGTGGCCGGCACTGCGGTGCCGTCGGGCAGGAAGATCTGGGTCATGCCCAGCTTTCGACCGAGGATTCCGGTGACCATTATTTGTGTTCCTTCCCGAACGCCTTGATTTCGACGTCGACGCCGGCCGGCAGATCGAGCTTCATCAGCGCGTCCACGGTCTGGGGTGTCGGTTCAAAGATGTCGATCAGCCGGCGCTGCGTCCGAATCTCGAACTGCTCGCGCGACTTCTTGTCCACGTGGGGCGACCGCAACACCGTCCACTTGTTCTTTTCAGTGGGGAGCGGCACGGGGCCGGCCAGACGGGCACCGGTCCGCTTGGCGGTCTCGACGATCTCGGTCGTGGACTGGTCAAGCACCCGGTAGTCGTACGCCTTCAACCTGATGCGGATTTTATCGCTGAATGTAGTGGCCATGGTCTACTTTCCCTGCACGCGCGCAATGACTTCCTGGCTGATTGCCGCCGGCGCCTGCTCATATCGATCAAAGTGCATCGAGTAGGCGCCACGCCCCTGGGTCCGTGACCGCAGGTCAGTCGAATATCCGAACATCTCGGACAGCGGCACACGCGAATTGATAATCTGCGTGCCGCCGCGCGAATCCATCGACTGGATGTGGCCGCGTCGGCTCGTCAGGTCGCCGATGACATCGCCCATGTGATCTTCGGGCACGGTCACTTCGACGCGCATCACGGGTTCAAGCAGCGCGGGATGCGCCCGGCCAGCGGCGTCCTTGAACGCCATCGACCCGGCGATCTTGAACGCCATTTCGTTCGAGTCCACATCGTGGTACGACCCGTCGTACAGCTCGATCAACACGTCGTCGATCGGGTACCCGGCCAGCACACCCGTCGTGAGCGCTTCCTGGATGCCCTGGTCGATCGGCTTGATGAATTCCTTCGGAATCGTGCCGCCGACAATCTTGTTCTCGAAGAGGTACCCCTCACCCGGCTTGCGGGGAATGAGGCGAATCTTCGCGTGACCGTACTGGCCGCGGCCACCGGTCTGCTTGATGTAGCGGCCTTCGCCCTGCGCGGCCTTCGTGATGGTCTCTTTGTAGGCCACCTGAGGCTTGCCGACGGTCGCTTCCACGCTGAACTCGCGCTTGAGGCGGTCCACGATGATTTCCAGGTGCAGTTCGCCCATGCCGGCGATGACCACCTGACCGGTGTCCTGGTCGGTCTTCACGCGGAACGTCGGGTCTTCGGCCATCAGCTTCGACAGGCCCAGACCCAGCTTTTCCTGGTCGGCCTTGGTCTTCGGTTCGATGGCGAGCGAGATGACCGGCTCGGGGAAGTCCATCGCTTCGAGAATCACCGGGTGCTTCTCGTCGCAAATCGTGTCGCCCGTTGAGACCGACTTCAGGCCCACGGCCGCCGCGATATCGCCGGCCAGCACTTCCTTGATTTCCTCGCGCTTGTTCGCGTGCATCTTGAGCAGGCGGCCAATGCGTTCGGACTTCTGTTTCGTCGAGTT
>JBKJQX010000124.1:0-26858 GCA_046594875.1 Vicinamibacterales bacterium | reverse complement strand
CGGCGAGCCACGCGTGCGTGGGGCTGCTCACGCGCGGCGCCATGTGGCTGTACGAATGGGGCGGGCAGTGGATCCTCTCGCCCGACGGTCGCACCGTCATCCTGCCCGGAACCACTGTGGTCGTCCAGGGCGAGGTGAATTTCTCCAACCCCTCGCCGTGGACGTCCATCGACTGGTGGCGCAGGGCGCTGACGCTTATCGACCCCTGACGGCCTCGAGCTTGAGCCGAGCTATTTCCACATTGAACGCGGCCAGGTCCTTGGTCAGGATGCGATCGAGATTGTCGGTCAGGACCTTGAGTTCCGCACTGAGTGCCGTGAGGATCGCAGCCGCATTCCCGATCGGTTTGCCGTCGCCGCTATTCACCATTGACCCCAGGGATGCCAGCCGGTTGTTCACTTTGATGGGGAAGTTGAGCGGGTCCTGGCCTGCCTGGTTCTTGACCTGGTAGATCTCGCCTTCCACTTCGCTCAGGCCGGAGGCCAGCGCGTCGGCCGCCGCCTTCAGTTTCGGATCGGGTGACTTCGTCAAGCGGTCCGCCACGTCCGCCTTGACTCGACGGATATCGATCACCGCCTGATTGGCCTCGCTGGTCTTGTCGCGAATACGAATCGCCAGGTCGAATTGCTCCTGCAGATCGGCGTCGGTTTCGTCGATGTGCAGTGGATGCCGCTTGACCAGGAACGGCTGTGTCTGCGCCACGCCATTTACATTCATCCGCACTTGGTACGTGCCCGGCGCCGCTGCGGGCCCTTGCACCCCGCCCCCCCAGAGAATCATCCCGGGAAAGCTCGTGGCAGGCGGATACCGCAAGTCCCACGTCACGCTCTGCATGCCTTGCGCCACGGGCGCGTTGGCGGCACCACCGCCGCCTCGACCGCCGCCGCGGCCTGCGGGCGGGGCAGCCGCCGCGCCTCCACCGGATGCGCCGGCAAATGATCGGACCACGGCGCCGGTTCTGTCGAGGACGTCAATCGTGAGATTCGTCACCGGGCCAGTGATCCAGTATTTGATCTGCGCGCCGTTCGTGGATCGGATGGCATCCTCAGGTGCGAACAGGTATGCCGGCGCGGCCGCTGCGGCCGCCGGACTGAACTGGCGAATCGGCGCGATGTCGTCGAGCACATAGAAGCCGCGGCCGTGCGTGGAGATCACCAGATCGCGGTCTTCGACAATCAGATCCGACACCGGCAGACTCGGCAGGTTCAACGACAGCGACTGCCATGAGGCGCCATCGTCATAGGACAGATACACGCCCTTGAAGGTGGCCGCGTAGAGCAGGCCGCGCCGTTTCGGATCCTCGCGCACGGCATTGACGTACTCCTCGTTGCTGATCCCGGTCACGATCTTCGTCCACGTGCGCCCAAAGTCGCTCGTGCGGAAGATGTACGGCGAGAAGTCATCGAGCAGGGGCCGCTTCACTGCCGCGTAGGCCGTGCCTGGGTCGAACGATGACGCATCGATGATGCTGACTCGCCCGAAGTCAGGCATGTCTTTTGGCGTCACGTTCGTCCAGCTCTTGCCGCCGTCCCTGGTGACGTGAATCAACCCGTCGTCTGATCCTGCCCACAGTACATTGGCGTCCGTCTTCCCAGGGGCCAGCGCAAAAACCGTGGCATAGACCTCGGGACCATTCATGTCTCCCGTGATCGGACCGCCTGAGTGTCCCATGGTTTTTGGATCGTGCCGGGTCAGGTCGCCGCTGATGCGATCCCACTTCTGCCCGTTGTTGGTGGTCCGCCAGACGTGTTGGGTGGCGGTGTAGAGCACCCGGGTATCGACCGGAGAAAAAATAATCGGGAACGTCCATTGAATACGTTCCACCAACGCACTCGATGGTTCGCCCGAGAACATGCGCGGGTAGGGATGCACCTCACGCTGCTGGCCGGTGCGTCGATTGGTGTAGACGAGCCATCCGCCGTTCACCGCCCCTGCAAAAAAGGCGTCCGGGTCCTTGGGATCAGGAGCGATGTAGCCGGGCTCGAAGCCGCCGGGGCTGTACATCACCGGAGCGGCGCCGCCGGCACCGCCTCCGCGACCACCGCCACCACCCGCTTCATTGGGGAGGCACACCGTGTTGCCATCCTGCTGTGCGCCGCAGACGTGATACGGGAAATGTGTGGTGGTGACCACGTGGTAGTACTGCGGCGTCGGATAATCGCGCGCCGTGAAAGGATTCGCGCCCGTGTAGGTGACGGCGCCGCCACTGTCGCTCGCGTGCAGGATGTGTTTGGGATCGGCAGGGTCAATCCACAAATCGTGTGAGTCGCCGCCCGTAAAACTGGTCATGGTTTTGCCGCCGTCAGTGGACTTGAATGTGCCGACGTTCAACAGGTAGACCGTGTCCGCGTTGGCCACATCCGCCGTGACGTGGGTGTAGTAAAACGCGCGCTGGCGGATGTTGCGGCTGCTGTTGACCAGTGTCCACGTGGCGCCTGCATCATCCGAGCGGAACAATCCGCCGTTGGCATTCTCGACGAGGGCATACACGCGGTTGGAATCCGCACCGGACACAGACACGCCAACGCGGCCGATGAGCCCCGTGGGCATGCCCGGTGCGCGCGTGAGTTCGGTCCACGTCTCGCCGGCATCAGTGGACTTGAACAGGCCGCTGCCGGGACCGCCGCTCGACATCGTGTACTCCAGCCGGAAGGCCTCCCAGAGGGCCGCGTAGATCACGTTCGGGTTCTTGGGGTCGATCGAGAGATCGATGGCCGCCGTTTTTGTGTCGCGAAACAGCGTACGCTTCCACGTCTTGCCGCCGTCCGTGCTCTTGTAGACGCCGCGTTCCTCGTTGGGCCCGCCGTGGTGGCCAAACGCCGCCACGTAGACGATGTCGGGGTTCTTCGGGTGGATGCGAATCTTGGAGATGTTCCTGGCGTCGCGGAAGCCGATGTGCGCCCACGTCTTGCCGGCGTCCGTGGACTTGTAGACGCCGTCGCCAGACATGATGTTGCCGCGAATGCACGTCTCGCCCATTCCGAGATAGAGGATGTCGGGATTCGACTCCGACACAGCCACCGCGCCCACCGAGGAACTGCCCACCTGGCCGTCGGTGACCGGGACCCAGGTCTCACCGCGGTCGGTCGTCTTCCAGAGGCCGCCACCCACGGCGCCAAAATAGCCTTCGTTCGGGCGTCCAACGACACCCGCGACAGCAAGGGACCGGCCGCCCCGATCGGGGCCAATGCCGCGCCACTGAAACAGGTTCAGGTAGGGCGGCAAGGCGGATGCGGTCGCCTGGCCGTCGGTCAATCGGCCTGCGCGCCCGGCAAACACCGGCAGCGCCCAGGCACCAGCCAATACCAACGCCAGCGTGAAACCGGCAGCGACAGAGTGGGGACGACGGATGATGAGAGCCATGTGCTTACTCCAGAATGAACTTCCGCAGAGCAGCATAATCCAGAACCGGTCTCCACGAGGTGGCTGCGATCGTTGATGGGAGGCGGTGCTGCGCACGATTGTCCGCGATCACTACGAGACCTTTTGCGCGCAGGCCGCAGAGCGGCGTGACGGGCACGGCCTCCCGCGGTTCGTGGAGCGGGCCTTCGAAGATTTTCTGACGTGTGGATGCCTCGCGGCGGGCTTCGCCCGGTTCCGGTGTGCGGCGTGCCGGCACGAGCAGCTCGTGGCCTTTTCCTGCAAAGGGCGCGGCTTCTGTTCGAGTTGTGGTGGACGGAGGCGCTGCCTGACAACCTCTGACGGCTGGCCATTCGTGAGATTCTCGAGGCCACCAAGCCGGAGTGTGCCGCCCGGCGGATCGCTGGACGCTGACTACGGCACGACACGCAGCCTCACCGCCTAGCGACCCCCGTGTTCGGCCATCATCGGGTCGTCGCGCACAGTCAGCGTGCCTTCGAGTGTCTGCCCGTTTATCCGCAACGTGACGCGGTAGGTGCCGGCCCCGGCGGTGGCGGTGCCGATCGGCATCCCGAACAGGGGACGGCCGGCCGCCTGGCCGTTGAAGTCGGTCACCAACTCCAGGCGCACCTGATTCAGCGCGGCATCGGTGGAGGCAGCGGCCAGCGCCGTGCGCAGCCGGCCCAGTTGCTGGCGCCGGGCGGTCTCAACCACGCGACCATCCAGGAAGGTGATGGCGGCGTCGAGCCGCGTCGCCATGGCCCTGCGTTCGGCCGGGGTGGACGGGAACTGGAAGTTCCAGTGCGCGCGATTGATGCCTGCCTGCGCACCGCCGGCACCCAGGCGCACGGCCGCGATACGCTCACCGGCAAACTCCGAGACCTCCAGCGTCACCGAGCCCTGCGGCGCGGTGCGAAGCCAGAAATTGATCGACGCGCCCGAAGGCGGATTGGCGCCGCGAAACAGGAAGTCCTCCTGCTTGCGGCCCAGATCGATCGTCACCCACGTGGTGGCCGCCTCGCTGCGGAAAAGGTGCGCGGCCGTGTCCGCCACGACCGGGGTCATCTGCCGCAGAGGAGTGAGGTCGTCGAGAATCCAGACGGCCCGGCCATGCGTGCCCGCGATCAGATCGCCGTCGCGCGGATGAATCACCAGGTCGAGTACGGCGACGTTGGGCATGCCGCTCGACAGCTTGAACCACGTGCGGCCGCCTTCGATCGAGGCGTACACGCCGAACTCCGTGCCCAGAAACAGCAGGTTCGGGTTCACCGGGTCTTCGCTGATGACGTATGACCCGATGCCGTCAGGCAGATTGCCCGTGATGTTGCTGAAGGTGGCGCCGAAGTCGCGCGTCACGAACACATGCGGGTTCATGTCGTCGCGCCGGTGGTTGTCGAGCACCACGTAGGCCGTGCCCACCGCGTGGTGGGAGGGCTCCACGCGGCTGACCCACACCTCGCCGGTGACGCCCGGCAGGTTGGCGCGCACATTCGTCCAGTTGGCGCCGCCGTTCCGCGTCACCTGCACATTGCCATCGTCGGTGCCCGCCCAGACGAGCGCCGGGTCGAGCGGCGACTCTCGGACGTCGTACACCGTGAAGTGGTTTTCGCCGCCGGTCACCTCGCGCGTCAGCCCGCCGGAGTTCGACGGATTGCGCAACTTCGCGTCGTTGGTCGTCAGATCGGGGCTGATGATGCGCCACGTGTCGCCCCGGTCCACGGACTTGAACACGTGATTGCCGGCGAAGTACAGCGTTCGAGGGTTTGTCGGCGACATCGCCAGCGGACTGTTCCAGTTGAAGCGGAAGTGCGGCGGCATCAGCGGCCGGTTCGGCCGCCCGTAGCGGAACCAGTGTTCGCCGGGATCGATCGTGTAGCGGATGGGCGTTTCGGAGTACCCCACGTCGGAGTAGTCCGAGAAGTTCACCACCGTCTCCGGCGTCGGCGTGATGAACGTCGGCTCGCGTGTCTCGAAGTTCAGGCGCATCGCAAACCCGACGTGATTCACCATGTAGACCACGCGATAGTCGGTAGGATCGACGAGGGCGGCAAAGCCGTCCCCTTCACCCAGCCACGTGTTGTGCATGTTGAGGATGCCACGGGCCTCGCGCGAGTTGCTCGGGCCGCTCCAGAGGGCGTTGTCCTGCAGGCCGCCCACCACCCAGTACGGGTCGCGCATGTCCACGCCCACCTTGTAGTACTGCCCGATGGCCATGTTGTCGAACGACAGAATCGTCTGGCCGTCGTCTACCGTGAGGTACGCGCCCTGGTCGGTGGCCGTGTAGAAGATCTTCGGGTCGTAGGGGGCCATCCAGAAGTCGTGGTCGTCGCCGCCGCCGCCCCACCACTTGTCGCGCCAGGTCACACCGCCGTCGAGCGACACTTTGAATTCGCGTCCGACCGAGAAGATGCGCTTCGGGTTCTTCGGGTCGATGTGCACCTGCCCGTGGTAGAACGGCCGCAGGTGCGTCTTGAGCAGCCACGTCCACGACGCCCCTCCATCCTGGGAGATATAGATGCCCGAGCCCGGCGTCTGTGCCGAGGTCGGTCGTGCCGGATCGTACGGAATGTTTTCGTCCGCTTCGTACGCCGCCACGACGATGTCGGGGTTGGTGAGGTGGATGGAGAGGTCGATCATGCCCGAGTCGCCCGCCGCCAGGCCTTTGCTCAGCCGCTGCCACGTGCGGCCACCATCGCGAGTCTTGAAGATGCCGCCACTGGGTCCACCCGAGTGCATCGTGGCCGGTTGTCGCAGGCGGTGATACATGCCGGCGTACAGGACGTCGGGGTTGCGCGGGTCCATGAGGACTTCGGTCGCGCCCGTACGTCCGTCGTTGGGCAGGCCGCCGGCCAGCTTGGTCCACGTGGTGCCGCCGTCGGTCGTCTTGAACAGGCCGCGGTCACCGGAGTAGCCCCACAGGTGGCCGGGGGAGGCCGCGTACGCGATGTCGGGATTGGTCGGGTGCAGCGCGATCTCGGCGATGTGGTGTGTCTTGGTCAGGCCCACGTGCCGCCACGTCTTGCCGCCGTCGGTGGTCTTGAACAGGCCGTTGCCCCAGCCGCTCGAGTTGCGGTTGGCCGCTTCGCCCGTGCCCACCCAGATGATGTCCGGGTTCGCCTCGAAGATGGCCACCGATCCGATCGAGCCCGCGCCCTCGGAGCGGTCGAAGATCGGGTCCCACGTGATGCCGGCGTTTGTTGAGAGGAACACGCCGCCCGACGCCGACGCCACGACGACGTAGCGGTGGTCGGTGGACAGCGCCTCGATGGCGGCGATGCGGCCCGTCATGTTGGCCGGACCGATATTGCGCCACCGCAGGTCGCGCGCCAGCGGATGCGTCGCCGCCGGAGCCTGTGCGAGAAGGCCCGCCACCATCGAGACAACCACGAGCACCACCGCACCCAACACTCTGGACACTCTCACGTCACAACTCCTTCGGACCCTGGACCCTGGACCTACCATATGTCTCCCACTGTGTATCCATTCGGGAACGGGTCTTCCGGATCCACCACGTACGAGGCGAACCCTGTGATCCACGCGGTGCCCGTGATGGTGGGCACCACCGCCGGGCGCGCGTGCGCGCCGGTGCCGACCGTCGTGGTGGCAATCAGCCGACCTGTGAACACTGTGCCCAGGATGCCCTCGTGCTGGAAGTCTTCGTGCAAGCTCAGCTGGCCTTTGGCATAGAGGACCGCCATCTTGGCAGACGTGCCCGTGCCACAGGGCGATCGGTCGATGACACCCGTCCAGGTCGATGGTTTGTTCCAGTCGAGAGCGCCGGTGGACACCGTCACGGCGTTGCGGCGCGAGTGGGCCGGGTCGTGCGGCGGGCCTGACAGTTGGCCGATGGTGATGCCCGAAAATCCAGGTTGGTCAGGGTGGACGACGGGGAGTTGTTCGGCGGCCGCAGCCTTGATCATCTCGGTCGTGCGTGTGATGTCGGCGCCTTCGTCGGGCGTCAGCCGGAAGCCGAACTGTGCCGCGTCGGCAATCACGTAGAACATGCCGCCGTAGGCGACGTCGACGGTCACGGTGCCAAGCTGCGGCACTTCAATCGGCTGGTCGAGATGGGTGGCAAACGCCGGGACGTTGGTGAACGTGACACCGCGCACCTTGCCGTTGCGGCACTCGGCGTGTACCCGGATCAGGCCTGCAGGCGATTCCAGCACCACGTCGGTGGCGGGTTCGGTCATTGGCAGCATGCCTGTTTCGAGCAGGGTCGTCACCACACAGATCGTGTTGGTGCCCGACATGCCGGGGTATTCGACCTGTTCCATGATCACGTAGCCGGCCTGGGCTTCGGGGTGGGTGGGCGGCAGGATCAGGTTGCAGTTGGCGGCCGGGTAGCCGCGCGGTTCCCGCAGCATCCGCAGGCGCAGGTCGTCGCCGTGTGTCTGGAGCCACGTCATCTTGTCGAACATCGTCGTGCCCGGCACGTCCAGCACGCCGCCGACGATGACGCGTCCCGGTTCGCCGGCCGCATGCAGGTCGACGGCCTGGATCATCCTGTTCAATCGCATGCCGCATTGTAGTCAACCGCGACGGTCGAGAGTCCGTATTGCGCGGACCGCAACACGCTGGCGGACGACGCCATTACAGCTCCCGCAACGTCTTCGACGTCAAGAGTTTCCACAATCTCGGCGCGGCCACCTTGTCAATTTCAATCATGTACAGCTCGTCGTTGGCCTGCTGGATCCCGTTCGCCTGCTCGAGCGTGAGATTCAGGAGTGCCTTCAGGATCATGCGATTCGTGATGCCGTGCCCAACGATCAGAATGGTGCCCGAGGAATGTTTGCCCCGAACCTCGGCGACCGCCTGGCTGACGCGATCCACGAAGGCATTGAGTGACTCTCCACCATCAAGCGCATCATCCGGATCGAGCGATCGGCGTTCGTACTCCTGCGTCAGCGGATCGTCTGATGTTCCGGCGCTGGCGCCACTGGCGGTACTGTGAGCCAACTTCTGGCCCTGGAACTTCCCAAGTTGCCGCTCATTGAAGCCCGGCAGGGGGAACAGCGGGACGACTCCGCGCGCCACCTCAGCGGTATCGCGTGACCGCCGGAGTGCGCTGCTGTAGACGGCGTCCAGTTGAATTCCCTTGAGGCGCTCAGCCAACTCGGAGGCCTGCTGCCGACCCGTAGCGTTGAGCTCCGTGTCCGTTGTCCCCTGGAGGCGCCCTTCGAAGTTCCAGTCTGTTTGACCATGCCTGGCCAGGTAGATCCGGAGGACGCCGGTGTCTTTGACCGGGGCGCAAGACGACAGCGCCAGCCCCAGCAACAATGCGACGATGACCCGACGTGTGATTCGCTCCATCATGCTACCTCGCGCGTTCCACCATCCAGATGTTGGCCTGCCCGGAGACGGCCCCCACGTAGATGGTTCCGCCATCGGGAGAGAGAAGGACGCTGACAAAAGGGGAGCCGGGCAACGCGTCGGCGATATCGTGCAGCCGCCTTGCGGGATCGCGTTCCAGGCACCGTCGCGCGATGGATGATGCCTTGCCCATGGGCGGCTTCGAGTGCGGCGGCGATCTGACGCGCGAGGGGCAAAGCATCGGCCGGCGCCATCGGTCCGCGCGCGATGAGTGCCGACAGATCCTCGCCTTCCACCAGTTCCATCACCAACGCGTGGGTGACGGCCGAGTCTTCGAGGCCGAAGATGGCGGCGATGTTCGGGTGATTGAGCGAGGCCAGTACCTGCGCTTCGCGCTTGAATCGCGCCAGCCGATCGGTGTCCGCGGTAAACGCCTCTGGCAGGAGCTTCAGGGCGACGTCGCGGTTGAGCTTGCTGTCGCGGGCGCGATACACCTCGCTCACTCCGCCGGCGCCGAGGGGAGCAAGGACCTCGTAGTGGCCGAGGCGTGAGCCTGAGGCTAAGGACATGGGGTAGCGGGATTATACCGGGGCTCCATGCCTGCTGCGTCAGGCTCTTGAGTCGTCGCGCCTGTTGGCACCGGCGGAGTGAGCGAGGTCTATCGCGCGCGCGACGCGCGATTGCAACGCGATGTCGCGATCAAGGTCCTGCCCGAGGCGTTCGCCACCGATGAGACACGGCTCGACCGCGAACGCGACAAGGTGGGCAGCGTTGTGGTGGACGTCGATGTGCCGCGTTACCCGTTTCGCCGTCGGCACCACCGGCACCAGCGCCCGTCTGGGTCAGCGGTGACCCGACACCATCAACAATGGCATACACGCCGGCCACCTCAATCCATGCCGCGCCAACGGCAGGGTCAACAACGGCCCGCGCGTCCACAAACGCGGCATTGGCAAGGTCTGATAAGTGGACGTGATGTTTGGGACAGCCCCTTAATACGGACTATCGGCGAGCCCACCACGGTGACGTCGATGTCTCCGAGCGCGTCGACGATACGGCGCATGACGGTGGTCTTGCCTGCTCCCGTCCCGCCGGCTACGCCAATCACCAGCGGCCGATTCATGGGGTTACTTCGCCGCCGCCCTCAGGACCACGATGTGCTGCCATGGCAGGACGTCGAGCACGCGGTCGATCACGAAACCATCGGCGGCCAACTCCTGCTGGATTTGAGCCACGGACATCTTGTGCACCGCTTGAATTGGCACGTTGAGATCCTCCGCGCGAAACTCGATGAGCACCAGGCGCCCGTCTGGTTTGAGCGCCTGTTTCAGTCGCGCGACGAACGCCTGCGGCCCTGACAGCTCGTGATAGACGTCGACCATCAGGATCATGTCGAAGGTGGCGTCCGGCAATTGGGGATCCGAGGCCGTGCCCTGGACCAGCGTCACGTTGGTCAGCTTCTCTCGCACCACCCTCGCGCGAATCAAGTCGAGCATGCCCGGCTGCAGGTCGGTGGCATAGACCCGGCCCGTGCGTCCCACTGCGCGAGCGAGGCGAACCGTGTAATAGCCAGAGCCGGCACCCACGTCGGCCACGACCATGCCTGACTTCAATCGCAGCGCTTCCACGGCGCGCGTCGGCTGTTCCTCGGACTCCCGCTCGCTCCGATCGAGCCACGGTGCCCCCTGCACGCCCATCGTCGGCGCGATGATGCGGCCGCTGACTGGATGCCGCTCCTGAAGCGCCATGACCGCGACACAGCACACGGCCACTCCGATCACGGCGACGAGAGAGTTACGCAGGACGTGAGGCATCGGAGTCAGTCTACCTGCACAACCGCTCACACGTCGTGTGTGCGCTGGAGCATCCGCCGGTCGCGATCGACGCGCTTGCGAGCAGGGACGGTACAAGCAGAACCCAGGTCACATCGAGCGTGCGTCGGAGCTCGCGGACGTGCCGGACGGAGTCGATATAGTGGCGGGTGCAACTCGCTAGCCGCCGCATTCGCCGCCCAGCTACGTCAATCCGACCGCAGCAACAACAACGACGGCGGTGACAGCGCCGCGTGTCAGGGCCGTCATTCAAGACCCGGTGAATGCAGAAGTGGCCTGGCTGACGAGGGGATACTTCTCCGGCCTCTCAATGGACTCCAGTGCAAGATCGATGTCGCGATCGGGCCAGTACAGGTGGTGGGCACTGGGTCGTTCGACGTTCACGATGGCACTGATGGCGGCGTCGCGAAACCACGGGAAGTCGCCGAACGGGACGAACAGTTCCCGTGCTTCTACCAGGAGCCAGAAGCCGTGAGGCGAGACGTTGGTCACTTCAACCGGGAAAGTGCCTGGCCCAGGCGCTGCTGATGGCATCAAGGTTCTCCTCAACCAAATTGCTGGGCCTCAGTCACTTGAGGTGAACTCAGGCGTAGTTGCGATGAAGCGCGACGGTTGGCTCGATCCAGAACTGTGCCTCGCCGTCCGCATGCTGCACATGCACGTGAGCCCTCGGTTCTTCGCGTGAGAAAAAATAGAAGCGGAAGCCCCGGACGCGAAGCACCGTCGGACTCATGCGACGAGAATAGCTGATTCGACGGCCCCCATGAAAGGCCGGGGCAGCGGTGCTCTCGCCGGCTCATCCCCAGAGTGCCGGCTCAGGCCAGCTGATCACATCGTCTGTGTAGGTCAGCGGCCGTTCATGATCGGTCGCAAGCAGCAGCGGACTGTCGAGATTGACGATGTCGGCGTGACGGGCGATGAGCAGGGCGGGCGCGATCGCCAGTGAGGTGCCGAGGTTGCAGCCCACCATCACGCCCAGGCCCCGCGCGCGGCCTCAATGGACCGTCGCGCAGTGACGTCATCGTGCGCGACGGTGTTGAGGGCGACAGCCACTAGGCCGCGCCCGAGACAAAGTCGGCCACCACCGCGTCCACGGCCACGCTGCGTTCGGCGATGAGACTGCCGGTCTGTACGGACTATCGGCGAGCGCTCATCGCCGGCTTGCGCGCAATCCACACCTGCTCGTGTGCGGTGTCAGCGGAGAATGGAGTGCGCGCGAAGTCCCCGAAACAGGCTTCCACTTCGAAGCCCGTTTCGATGAGCAGGCTCCGCGCCTGCGCCGGCTCGAGCCAGCTGAGCGTCAGCCGGCGGTAATGTCGGCGCGTCAGCACTCCATCCGCGTCCACCTCGTCTTCCCACGTCACCACCTTGATGACATGAGACGCGTCGTCCACAAGCGAGGTGACCCAGAGCAGCGTGTCCACACCGTTGGGCGAGAGGTACTGCGCGCGCAACTGGACTCGCCGCATGTGATCCATCAGCCCCGGCGTCATCAGGAAGTCGTCAAACACGAAGAGCCCACCGGGCCGGAGCTGCGAGTAGATATGCGACAAGGCCGTGCGTTTGTCGTCGAGGGTGAGCAGGTGACCGAGGCTGTGGTACGGCAATGCGATCAGGCTGGCGGGTGCCGGGAGCTGGAAGTCCCGGAAGTCGGCGTGGATGAGCGTGACCCGGTCGGGCACCCCCGCGTCCTCGGCCCGACGGCGACAGTGCGCGAGCATGGCCTCCGACAGATCGACGCCGATGATGTTGCGACCCTGACGCGCGGCCTGCACGGCAATCCGACCGTCGCCAACGCCCAGTTCCACCACTGGGCCGTCCACCGCAAGGTAGGCGTCGACGTAGAACGCCTGGTTGGCGCGCGACGACGCGGCCGTCTCGGTCCAGACGGCGTAGATGTCCGCGAAACGGTCGTACTCAGCGGCGGTCGTCGAGAGGGCAGCCATGCGACGCGCTTTTTGGCGCCAGTGCGGATCAGCGCAGTGCGATGATGGCGGCGCTCATCGCGAGCATGGCCGCGGCGGGGAGCGACTTCACCACCGGGTCGCCGACCTTGAGGTGCATCACAATCGCGCCAAGCATGAGTGCGGCCACGAGGCCTGCGGCCTCCCGCACTGGAAGCGTCGCCATCCACACGCCGGCCAACAGGATCACGGCTGCGCCAATCTTGAGCGCGCCCACGAGATAAAACGCGAACCCGGGAAGGCCGTACGTGGCAAACTCTTCCTGGAGCGTCTGCGCAGACCCGCCGCGATAGGATGTGGAGGAGCTCCCGCGCACCAGCCAGACATTCAACAGACCCAGCCCGACGATAATCTGAAGCAGATTCGGCAGCGACAACCATTCCATGATTTTTGCTCCTCCAATGACTGACCAGACCGGTGACCAACCCCGTTGCGTGAAGGTGGACCCATCGTGATCGGGCTGTATTATGCCTCGGTTGTTGTGTCGTCCTCGTTGTTCCTGATGTACGGCATCGCCTGCCTGTGCTTCCAGGGCATGAAGCGGGACTTTGAGCGATTTGGCCTCAGTCGACTCCGCACGCTCGTGGGCACGCTCGAGGTACTTGGCGCTCTTGGCCTGATCATCGGCCAGTTCTGGCCGCCCCTTGTGCCCCTCAGCGCGGGCGGGCTGGCCCTGATGATGCTTGTGGGTGTGGCGACCCGCCAGCGCATGCTCGACTCACTCGCACAGACACTTCCGGCACTGGTGTTGATGTGCCTCAATCTTTTTATCGTCTGGTTCGCGTTGGGACACCCCGGGGTCGCGATCACCACAGTCGGTCCGTAGTTGGTGAGACGCATGCAAATGCTGCAGCGATCGCTGCCGGATGATCAAGACGAAGGCGCGCGCAGACTGACTCGTGCCGCCTCCCAGAAGGGGAAAACCCCCTTGGTGGCCATCGGCAAAAACGAGTGTCTGCATCCACACACACACACACACACACCGGCCACCCCCATCGCGACCAACTCGCTGGGGAATTGGCACCCAGCGACCGCTTGTAAACCTGGCGATGTTGTCGGCGCGGGCCAGATCGTGTTTGCCAGGCGTCTGAAGGCCGGCCACCCATCGCCACGACAGGGTGTTGCGCGAGGCCCGCTGCCCTCGCCGGCACCGGAAGTAGACGCGACTGCGTCACTGTACTCTCGCGTACGTAGTCTGCACCTCAGAAAAGCATAGCGCCCGGACAACCTCGGTCGCACATTGTTGTTTAACGTTATGCGTTATATGCTGACGAGGTGATCAGGAGCTTTCGCTCTGCCGACACGAAGGCTCTGTTCGAGACGGGCAAGTCGAGGCGCTTCGGGAGCATCGTCACGGTGGCGACGCGGAAGCTGACGCTGTTGGATGCGGCAACGACGTTGGAGTTCGTGAAGTCGCCACCGGGCAATCATCTGGAGGCGCTCAAGGGGGACCGGAAAGGCCAGCACAGCATCCGGGTCAACGACCAGTGGCGCGTGTGCTTTCGCTGGACACCCAACGGGCCAGAGGATGTCGAGATTGCGGACCATCACTGACGGAGCATGACGATGAAGATGAAAAATGGCATGCGGCCGGTGCACCCGGGCGAAGTGTTGCGTGAGGATTTTCTGCGCCCTGCAGGCCTGACGGCGAACGCGCTGGCCAAGATCCTCCATGTGCCGGCCCCGCGCATCAACGACATCGTGCGCGAACGGCGAGGCGTCTCCGCGGATACGGCGATGCGCCTGGCCCGGTACTTCGGCGGCGATGCGCATTCGTGGCTGAACCTGCAGGCCATCTATGACCTGCGGTTGGCAGAGATTGCCAATGCCCGCAAGATCGACCGCGAAATCATGCCCATTGCCGTCTGAGCGAGGCTCCGACAGTCGAGGACCAGAGATCATGAAGAACCCGTTGACCCCAGGCAAGTCCACACCCGTCAAGTCATGGGCGGACTTTGCGCTGCTCGCGCGTGATGCCCGCACCTTCAGCACCACCGTCATCGAGGTGGAGTCTGCGGCTCACCACGCGGCGGTGCTCAAGGCGCTCAATGACTCCCCGCGTCCGTACGCCGTCTGCATCCTCAAGCCGAAGTAACCGCGGAAGCGCCACGGCCGCCGCAGACATCGGCCAGACGAGCAGCGGTCGCTGTGATCGCATCGGCGAGTAAACGGACTATCGGCGAGAAGTTGATGTCGCATGAAAGGGATCTCGCCGACGCTATACCGCCCGGCAGAACGGGTCAATGCAGACTACGGCCGTTCTGCGGGTCCCGTGGCACCAGAGTGACGAACCCACATCAGGCGTTGGCGCGGGGCGGATGACGCTGGAGACTCACTTCATGGGAAAGAGCGTCCCGAGCATCTTGTCCAGACGGTTGCGACGGGCGATCCACTCGGCGCCCTCGTGGGTCTCACCGCCCGCGAAGGAGTAGCCCTTCGATCGCAGCGTTGCCGAGAAGGCGCGTCCATCATCGACGGCATCCCACCCTTCGCGAGGGCTCCGCGAATCGTATTTCCCCCATTCCAGGTAGATCCGAAGAGGTTGCTGAGCAGGAGTCCTGATGAGGGCGGTGTTCTGGTCCCGGTAGCCTGGTTCCCAGCTCGGAGAAAGCAAACCCAGGCCGGTGAAAAGGTCGGGATGCTTGAGGGTCGCGTAGAGGCTGAGGTAGGCCGCGTCGCCCAGGCCAAAAAGCGCCCGTCTGTCGGCTCTCCGGTCGATTGCGTAGCGGCCTTCAATCAGGGGCAGAAGCTCTTCGACGAGCATGAGTCGGGACTTCTCCTTGCCCTCCCCGGCCAGTTCCAGGTAGGACTTCCGCCTGTTGAAACGGCCGTCAGGACGTTCGCCCGGGTCCGGCATGAAGACGACGATCAGGGGCTCAACCTTCTTGCCGATCAGATTGTCGAGTGCTTCGATCACCCGCGCCTCTTTGATGGCGGCGGTTCCGGCCGGGACGTAGACCACGGGGTACTTCCGCGTCGAGTCGTACCCGCCGGGGAGATAGACCGTGATGGTGAGAGATTCGCCGAATTGCCTGCTGGAAAGCGTGACTTCCTCGACCCGACCGCGCGATCCGGCGGGAGGGTCGAGGAGAAAGTCGGGATCCTTCCAGTCAGGCATAGACAAGAGCGCCGTCTCGCTCTCCCCGACCTTCTTCGGGTTCGATGGATCGCCCAGGAACTCATCGAAGTCGCGCGTGAAGCCGTACGGGATTCGAGCATCCGCTTCGAGACGCGTCGAGTAATAGAAGAACTGCGTGCCCTCGATCCGGTTCAAGGGGCGGTCGTAGCGTTCGCCAAAGAGGTCGCTGGACATCGAAATGTCCTTGCCGGGCCCGTGATAGATGAAGTGCGCCATCTCCTTGCCTTCGATCACCGGAAGGGTGGTGTGGGCGGCGAGGAACGCGTCGATCAAGGGCTGCTTCTGTTCGGCCGCTCCAACCCTGGCCACAAATCGTCCGAATTCCGAGTCGGGAATGGTCCCTGTGGCCTCCTTCTCGGTGTTCGCGACCCGAGGAGCCGTCCGGATGTCGACCCGAGCCCAACTCTCAATACTGCGCACGTACAGGCTCTTTCCCACGAAGGTGGCGGTCGACCAGACCAGGTCATCCACAACCGGAATGTTCGCGACCTCCTGGTAGCCGGTGCGAGAAGCGGGTGCCATGGAGAGGCGCCCCTCCTTGGTGGCGATCACCAGGTGGCCGTCAACCAGAATCGGGAATCCGTCACCCGGTTCACGCGACCGCCACAACAGCTCGCCGTTCGAGGCGTCGACACAGGCCAGAATGCGCCCGTTGTATCCAAAGAGCAGTCCGTCGTGGTGCACGGGGATCACGTACGTGTTCTTGATGTGCCTGGTCTGCCACACCTCCGTCGGGGGCGCGTTGAGATCGGTCGCCGACAGTTCGAAGAGCGTCGAGTCAGAGGCCCTTCCGTTGACGAAGAACCGGTTGCCAGACGTCTTGACGACCTGGGCCGACTTGCTTCCGATATCCACACCGTCGCCATATTCGAGGGTCCAGTAGGTCGTCCCGGTCCTCGGATCGTGGCCCGACATGACCTTGTCGCCCAGAGCAATGAGCACCGGCGTGCCCGCGACGTCCATCAGGGAGGCGGACTGATAATTCACCGCGTCTTCCGGGCCTGACTTCCACAGGACCGTCCCGCCGGCCACGTCGAATGCGGCCACGGTGGACCCCTTCGGACCGCCGATCTGCAGCACGACCGTGTCCCCGACGAGAAGCGGAGAGCTGGCGAAACCATAAAAAGGCTCAATCGCCCCGTGCGCTTTGGGCAGGTCGGTGTCCCAGATCTTCTGACCGGTCTTGAAGTCGAGACAGTAGAAATGACCGGCTGGATCCAGCACGAAGACGCGACCCCGATCGATCAATGGCGTCGAGATCGGCCCATCCAACGATCCCCAGCGCCCGGGAAAGCGATCGCCCATCCGGAACCGCCACAGCTCCTTTCCGCTATTCGCGTCAAAGGCGCCCGCGAAGTCCGAGCTCGGATCCGAAAAGAGATTGATCGCCACACCATCGGCGACGGACACGCTCGAATAACCCGACCCGATCTTGTACGTCCAGGCCACGGCGAGGGACACGGCTCCTCCCTTTGTGAAGACCCCTCCTCCGTCGATGGTGGAATCACCGTTCGATCCCCGAAAACCGCGCCAATCCTGGGCGCCGAGCGTTGTCCCCCATGAGCTCGACACGACGAACACCAGTGTCCCCGTCAGCAGCAATACGCGTCTCATTCGGCTCTCATCCCTCAGGGTTTCGCGACCGCGGTCGCTGTTTCTGTCTTCAGGTCTCGGATCGGGCCACGACCGGTGTCTCACATCTGGTGCGGCGCACCTCACTTCAGCGGTGAAGTCGGCCCTCTCAGGTGCCCCGGGACGGTAGCACGAAAATGCAACCGGGTTCGTGCGTCGGCTGGGGCCGGGATGCGCCATAATCCCCGATCATGATGCTGATCCGCCCGCTCGCGGTCCTGGTGACTGGCATGCTCCTGCCTCTCGTCGCCCACGCGCAGGGGGCGAGGGCCAAGGCCGACCCTCAGTCGCCTACCGCCGATCGGTTGCCGATCTACGAGATCGATCCCACCTGGCCGCCGACGCTGCCACACGACTGGATCCTCGGCGACATCCGTGGGTTGTTTGTGGACGACCGCGATCACCTCTGGGTGATCCACATGCCATCCAGCCTCACCGACCAGGAGATTGGCGCGGCGGTGAAGCCACCGATTGCCGACTGCTGCATCCCGGCCCCGCCCGTCCTGGAACTGGACCCGGAAGGCAAGGTGCTGCAGGCCTGGGGCGGCCCAGGCAACGGCTACACATGGTTCTCGCAGGAGCACGGCATCTACATCGACCACAACGGCTTTGTCTGGATGGGCACGAGCAACGGCATGCACGTCATGAAGTTCACCCAGGATGGCAGGCACGTGATGACCATCGGCGAGCCAGGCGTGAACAAGGGCAGCAACGATCCCGATCATCTGGGGGGGCCGGCGAATTTCTACGTCGAGCCAGACACCAACGAACTGTTCATCGCCGACGGCTACATCAACAAGCGCGTCGTGGTCTACGACGCCGCGACGGGCAAGTACAAACGACACTGGGGCGCCTATGGCAAGGTCCCGGACGACACGCAGAAGTACCAGTATCCCGTGACGCCCGACAGCCCGCCCCAGCAGTACTCCACGTTGCACGGCCTCGTGGGCTCGAAGGACGGCCTGATCTACGTCTCGGATCGGCGCGGCAACCGCATCCAGGTGTTCCGGCAGAACGGCGAGTACTTGATGGAGCAGTTCGTGCGCCCGGAAACCGGGGGTTCGGGGAGTGGCTTCAGTCTTCAGTTTTCGCGTGACGCCGATCAGAGCCTGCTGTACCTGATTGACGGGACCAACCAGCGCGTGTGGATCCTGCGGCGGAAGGACCTGGCGATCCTCGACCGTTTCGGCAAACCGGGACGCCAGGCCGGCGAGTTCATCCGCGCGCACATGGTCGCGATTGATTCGAAGAGCCGGATGTACACCGGGGAAGCCGGCAACGGCCGGCGCATTCAGCGCTGGATTCTCAAGGGCACGCGGCCAGCGGCACTCGTGAAACCGCCGCTGGCGGCTCGTCCTCCGCAATGACCGCGTCATTCGCGACGTCAGCGCCTGATTTGATCCTGTGCCCTCCCGACGTCCGCGGTCCAGTGGTGGTGTGCACCAGTTGCCGATATGATTCCGACCCATGGTGACGGTCAAACGGCGGCAGTTTCTTTCAGGGGTCGCCCGATCGGGCATGGCGCTGGGACTTCTGCCCGGCCTCGGGGCCGACCAGTTTCCGGCACAGGACCTTCGTCCGTTCCGTCCCGCGGCGACCGACGCCGACGACCGCGTCTTTGCGCAGGCGCGCCGCCAGTTCCTGTTTCCGACGAGCGTGACGTACTGCAATACGGGCACCCTCGGTGCGTCGCCGCGCGAGGTCGTCCACGCCCAGCAGCTCGGCCTCGAACGGCTCGAGCGCGAGTTGCCCGACTGGCCGTATTTCCAGGCCGACGGCGAGCCGCTGACCGGCTATCAGCAGCTTCGGGACATTCGTGCCGCGCTGGGCGCGTTCATCAACGCCACCACTGACGAGATTGCGATCCTGCAGAACGCGACAGTCGCGATGAGCTGCCTCGCCAACGGCCTCGACCTCCAGCCGGGCGACGAGATCGTGACGACCGACCAGGAGCACAGCGGCGGCGTCGGCAGCTGGCGACTTCGGGCGAAGCGCCACGGGGTCATCGTCCGCGAACTGCCGCTGGCGTCCGCGCTCGACGGCGGACCGGCGGCGGTTGTGGCGCTTTTCGCCCAGGCCATGTCGTCCCGAACGCGGGTCGTGATGTTCAGCCAGATTACGTCCGGTCTCGGCGTGTTGCTGCCCGCCAAGGAGCTTTGCGCGCTGGCCAGGCAGCATGGCGCGCTCTCCATCGTCGACGGGGCGCAAGCCGTTGGCCAGCGGCGAGTGGACGTGCGGGACCTCGGGTGCGACGCCTACCTGACGAGCCCGCACAAGTGGCTGCTCGCGCCGAAGGGGACCGGGATCCTGTTCATCAAGCGCGACGTGCAACCTCGGATCTGGAGCACGCTCGCGAGCGGCAGCTTCGACGATCAGAGCGCGGGCGCGTACCGGTTCATGCAGTACGGCACCGGCAGCGTGCCAGTCGTGCAGGGACTCGCGGCCGCCCTCGAGTTTATCTCCGGCATCGGCATCGATCGGATCGAGCGATGGGATGCCAGGCTCACGCGCCGGCTACGCGACGGCCTGGCCGCAATTCCGCATGCGCGGCTGTTCTCGCCTGCGGATCCCGGCCTCGCCTCGGCGCTCACGACGTTCGGCGTGGCCGGACGCCCCGGCCGCGAGCTCCAGGACGCGTTGTGGGCGAAGAAGATTCGCGTGCGCGCGCAGGGCACGAGCGAACGCGTACGCCTGTCGGCCCACCTCTACGTCGCGCCGGCCGACATCGACCGCGTCATCGAGGTCGTCGCGTCGTTCGGTCGCGCACGAAGCTGATGTCCGCCACGAACAGGCTGCGGCCCCCTCAACGGCCCGCCGGTGGCCTTACTTCGTGATGATGTCCTGCAGGAACCTGAGTGCGCTGGGATCGCGCGACTGGCCCAGGCCCGTCATGGCCTCACGTCGTACGCTTGTGGCGGTGGGCGTGCCAGGCCACCCACTGCGGCGAGGTGGCCTGCGAGGCGAGCGCGGCCACGTCGCGCGACAGCGACGTGACCGCCTGCGTCTGAGCCGCGACCGCCGCAACGGCGAGCACCAGAGCGCCAATCGTCATCATTCTTCGCATTCGTGACTCCCGGACTCTGAACTCTGGACTCTGGACTCTGGACTACTTAATGATTTCAAGCATGTAGTCCATGGCCGCCTTGTTGCGGCTCATGGTTGACAGCTTGCTTACGATGTCGCGCTTGAGCGTCATATTGGTTTCCTTGCGCGCGATGGCCACGAGCGCCTCGCCGTTGTTCTGGGCCATCAGGGACAAGATAATGGTCTTTTTGTTGTCCAGATCCTCTTCACGGTTGTACAGGTCCGCGAGGATCGCGCCCGACTTGTCGGCACGCATGTTGCCGAGGCTCCGAAGGGCCCGGCGCCGAAGTTCGACATCGCGCTCGCTCCTGGCCACTTCGCTCAGGCGATCGGCGGCGCCAAGCGAACCCAGGCGCGAGAGGATGCTCATCTTCAGGTCGCGGTTCTGCTCTTTCTGGTAGAGCGTCCACAGGTCCTGGGTGGCGCCGGCGTTGCTCATCTGGCTGACCGCCGCCTGCCGCAGGTCGAGCACGCTGTTGCTGTTTGCCACATCGAGGAGCATTGGCATGTTGCCCGACTGTCCCCAGGCCTGCAGCACCGCCTTCTTGATCTCCACGTCCTGCGTGGTGTCGTAGATCTCACGCAACTCGGCGCTGGTCGCGCCGCGCTTGCCGCCGGTGGCCACATACCGAATGGCATACCGCTGCAGATCGGGGTTGCCACCGCCCTTGGCAATGTCCATGAGGATCTGGCGCGCACGGGGCTGCGCACTCTGCGCGAGTACGAAGATGGCTCGCTGCTTGAGTTGCAGCGAATTGGCGCCGTTGAGCACGCCCTCAAGCAGCGGCAGTGCGCGCTCGGGATCGGTGTGCTGCAGGGCATTGAGCGCCAGCATCTTTAATTCATCTTCATCGGCCTGCTCGGGACGCACGGGCTGCCCGGCCGACTGACGAACGGCGGCCTCCAGGACACCGGCGTCCTTCAGGTAGGCGCTTCGGGGATGGTCCTTCTTGAGTGCCGAAAGCGCCGTGGTGGCATCGCTGCTGCGGCCGAGCCGATACAGCGCGTAGGCCTTGTGATACAGCGCGGCATCCGTTCTGGCCGCCTTCTCCGTGATGACCTGGTCGAAGCGAACGATGGCCCGCTCGTAGTCGCGCCGCGACAACAGGCTGAGGCCCATGTCGTAGGCGCCTCCGCCGGACGAGGTCATCGTCAAGGCGTTCTGCATGTCGAACTTCATGCTGTCGAAGCTGAGGCGATGTTCGTCGAATGCGACACGCTGTTCGTCGAACGCAGTTCGCGCCAACGCGAAGGCGTCCATCATCGGCGTCACCGGTGCGGCCGGCGGCGCCGGGGGAACTGGCGGCCTGGCCACCTGGGCCAACCCGGACACCGGAATCACCAACACAGCAACAATCATCAGCAGTCGTTTCATAGGTCTCCCTCAGTAGCCGTCACAATCGTTTTCTGGCGTTCGCGCACTTCGTCGGTCACGACGCGCACCTTGAAGATCAAGTCGTCCTGTTCGATCCGAAAGCGCAGAGCGTCCAGGTCCGCCCGTTTCATCTCGGCGGGGCCGCTGGCAATTTCCGCCAGCACGCCTTCGAGGTCTTCCAGCATCGCGGCCAGGTGTCCGTTGCCTGTGTGGGTGGCGGTCTGCCGATACAGACGGCTAGACCAGAGCAGGTCGTCGGCCGTGGCACGTTCGAAGCCCGGCCGCAGCACAGCATCGGCCGGCGCATTCATCAGTTCCACCAGGAGCAACTCGCTGCGTTCCAGATGGTCATCCATGGCCACGAGCAACGCGCGCTCGGGCTGGCTGGTTGCCGCGTCGGCCGTCGCCGGCCCCGTGGTCGCGCCGGCCGGGCCGGGCCAGCTGCGGTTCGCGACGAGCAAGGCCACCACGATGGCGGCCATCGCTCCGGCAGGAATCCAGCGCCGGACCAGGTGCCACGGGGTGTAGGGAATCGCGATGTCCTCGAGTTCGCGCTGGACGCGCGCCCACATCACCCGTTCGAAGTCTGGCGGCGGCTCGGGGACGCCGGCGGCGTCCACCGTCCGAAGGGTGCCCCGGATTTCCTGCCAGAGCGGCTGACAGCGCGCGCAGGCGTTGACATGTGCGGTCAGTGCCGCTTCTTCGGCCGGGTCGGTGTCGCCGTAAAACAGCAGGACGAGGTCGTCTTCGCCCGGGTGTTCCTGGAGTGTGTCGTGTGCCATATCGTTCATCTCAGAATCCCTGCATCGCCACCCGCATCTTCCGCACGGCGCGGAAGATCGAATGCTTCGTGGCGTTTGTCTTCAGACCGAGCGTGTCGCCAATTTCCTCGATCGAACAGCCGTGGTAGTGCCGCATCAGGAACGCGGCTCGTTCCTGTCCCGACAGGTCGCGCAGCGCCAGTTGCAGTTGTTCGCCAATCTGCCCCGCGTAAACCAGGTCATCCATGGTCGGCGCGTTCGGTGAGGCGGTTAGTCCCTCAAGCACGTGGTCGTCGGCCACCATCTGCCGCTTTGGCCTCGACCTCAGGAAGTCCACCGAGCAGTTGAACGCGATGCGGTACAGCCACGTGGACACGTTTGCCCGAGCCTCAAAGCGGCTGAGCTGCTTGTAGGCCTTGATGAACGTTTCCTGCACGATGTCTTCGGCGTCTTCAGCCCGGCCCGTCATTCGGAACGCCAGTCGATACAGGCTTCGGCTGTGCCGCTCGACCAGCACCCTGAAGGCGTCCTGATCGCCTTCCCTGGCCCTTGCGACTGCGGCCGCATCATCGAGCTGCATCTGCCTGGTTATGACGGGAACGGGGCGCAAACAGTTAGGTCCGTGGGTGCGTGGGTCCGTAGGTGCGTGGGTCCTAACTTCCCAACATCTCGCCAATTCCCTCAGCGAGGTCTTTTTGTCTGTAGCCCAGGTCGCGCTCGGCGGCTGAGCTGTCGAGGGGCCAATCGTGGCGAAAGATCTGCAGGGTGGGGCGGGTGAGTTGCGGGGGGCGGCCGGTCAGTCTTGCGCGGGTTTCGTCCAGCCAGGCGGCGGGCGTGCCGGCCCAGAGGGGCAGCCGGCGGGGCAGGGCCGTGCCGCGCAGGTCGCGCAGAATCTCAAACGGTCGCTGTTGAGGGAGGTTGGGGCCTCCGACCTGATACCCGGGTTCTGGATTCGGGTGCTCAAGGGCCGAGACGTGGGCGTTGGCGACTTCTTCTACCCAGGCGAAGGACCAGAGGCGATCGGCCCCGAGCAGTCCGGGCAGCCGGCCGGCGATGTGGTCGGAGAACATCCGGCCGATCAGGTTGCCTTCCGACAGCAGCCCCGGCCCATAGATGACCCCGGGGTACAGGGAGACGATTGGGACACCCTCGCGGCGCGCCTGGTCGGCGACCAGGCGCGCCGCGGCCTTGGTGCGCTGGTAGTCGTTGGCCACGAGCGGGACGTCCCGTCCGCCTGGTGGCAGCGCCAGAAACGACGAGGTGTAGACGAGGCGGCGGAGGCCGTGCGTCCGCACGGCCTCCACCGCGTGGTGCAGGCCGCCGACGTTGATGTCGTCGAAGTCGCGCGCGTCGGGGCGCCAGACGCTGACCAGGGCAGCGGTGTGGATGAGGGCGTCGCAGCCGCGAGCGGCTGCGACGACCGCGTCGCGGTCGCGCACATCGCCAGTCACGAAAAAGACGTCGGGTGTCTTTTTCGCCGCGATGTCCTCGAAAAAGACACCCGACGTCTTTTTTGCGGTCCGCGCGAACACCACCGCCGCATGTCCGCGCGCAACCAGCCCACGGACAATCGCCTGCCCCAGGTACCCCGTGCCACCCGTCACCAGAACCCGCATCGACAGCAGTCTACTCACTCCAGTTCCCGAGCTCCCCCATTTTTCCGCCTTCCCCAGTTCCTAAGTTCCCCATGTACAATCGTCGCGAATGTTTGGTCGCCAAACCACCGGGTCCGTGGTCTGTGTGTCGTGCGGGTATCTGGTGGGCGTCAACGACGACCGCTGCTACAACTGTGGACGCCGCAATCCCGGACTCTGGGGTTTTGCCTCGGCAGTTCGGCGTCTCGGCAGCGATCTGGGATTCATCCCGTTCGTGATCGGCCTGTCGGTGCTGATGTTTGTCATCACCCTGGTGGCGTCGCGGGGCGAGATTGGCCTGGCGGGCTTTTCCTTCATGTCGCCGAACAGCTACAGCCTGCTGCTGTTTGGCGCGAGCGGGTCCATTCCGGTCTTCAGGTTCGACCGCTGGTGGACGGTGCTGAGCGCGACCTGGTTGCATGGCAGCCTGATTCACATCCTGTTTAACCTTTACTGGGTGAGGCAATTGGGGCCGGCGGTGGCGGATCTGTACGGGCCGGGCCGCATGGTGATCATCTACACGGTGGGCGGCATCGCCGGATTCACGCTCACGTCGTTCGCGGGAAACTATCTCAACTTCCTGCCGCTGCCGATCCTGCACGGCGCACCGTTCACGGTTGGCGCCTCGGCGTCCATCTTCGGGCTGCTGGGGGCGCTTGTGCACTATGGCCGGCGCAGTGGCTCGAGCGATATCTACCGCCAGGCCGTGTACTACGCGGTGTTCATGTTCGTCATGGGACTTGTCATGTCGAGCATTGACAATTACGCGCATGCCGGCGGGTTCATCGGGGGATACCTGGCCAGCCGCGTGCTTGATCCCCTGGAGCCCGAGCGAATCAACCACATGGTGTGGGCTCTGGTCTGTATCGTGCTCTCTGTCCTCTCCATCGTCGTCTCGGTGGTGCACGGACTGTGGCTGGGATGACTCATGCGTAAACCCGTCGTCGTAATCACCGGGGCTGGTGGCGAAATTGGCCATGGCCTCATTGAACAGCTGGCAGCCGATGGCACGCGTCCCATCGTGACTCTGGATGTGGCGCCCCTTGAAGCGTCACTGGCGAAACATGTCGCGCGCGAGTTCACCGGGTCCATTCTCGACCGCAGCCTGCTGGAGCGCATTCACTCTGAGTTCGAAGTGGACATGGTGTTCCACCTGGCCGCGTTGCTCTCCACGCGATCGGAGTTCTCACCCGTCATGGCGCACGAGGTGAATGTGGAGGGCACGCTCAACCTGCTCGAGTTTGCGCAGCACGAGGCCGAGTCGCACGGACGGCCGGTCACGTTTTTGTATCCGTCCTCCATCGCCGCGTACGGCATGCCGTCGCTTGACGCCAAGCGCCAGGCCGGGCGCGTCAAAGAGCACGAATGGACCCATCCCACCACGATGTATGGCTGCAACAAGCTGTACTGCGAACAGCTGGGCGAATACTACGCCAGGCACTATAAACAGCTGTCAGCTGAGTCCATGGCCGGTCGTGTGGACTTTCGCGCGGTCCGCTTCCCGGGACTCATCTCGGCGATCACCGTGCCGTCGGGCGGCACCTCTGACTACGCGCCCGAGATGATCCACGCCGCCGCCAAGGGCGAGCCGTATGCCTGTTTCGTACGCCCCGATGCGCAGATTCCCTTTATGGCGATGCCGGATGGCGTGGATGCGCTGCTGAAATTGGCTGCAGCGCCCAGGGCTTCACTGACTCAGACCACCTACAACCTCGGCGCCTTCGCGCCCACCGCCGACGACGTGCGCCGCGAGGTGCTGCAGGCCTTCCCCGGCGCCCAAGTGTCGTTTGTCGTTGATACCAAGCGCCAGGGCATCATCGACTCGTGGCCCGCGGACGTCGACGACGAAGCCGCTCGAAGAGACTGGGCCTTCGCGCCGAAATTCGACTTCGAACGTGCGTTCCGGGACTATCTCATTCCCACAATTCGACGACGATACGATCGGAATCGATAAGCGATCCCCGATTTCAGATTCCACATTGGAGATTCACGAAGATGCCGCTACTGACCGTTGAGGGTGAAGGTACGTTCGATGTGGCCATGGGCAAGCGCCTGGTGCTGGCACTCGAACAGGACGCGCACATTGATCAACTGCACGCCTGCGGCGGAAAGGCGCGGTGCACTACCTGCCGGGTGGAATTCATCTCGGGGGAACCCGAGACGAGGACCGAGGCTGAAACTGCGGCGCTCTCGTCCAGAGGCCTCACCGGTGTGCGGCTGTCGTGTCAAATTCTCATGGATCACGACATGACCGTGCGGGCCATCAGCCGCCTGGCCGGGTCCGGCCGCGCGGACGCGGGTCGAACGCCTTCGGAGACGATAGAACCGTAGGAAAGTTAGGAAATGGTGAAGTTCCCCAGTTCCTAACCTTAATCTAACAGGGTGCTGAAGACCCCGATATCACACGAGGCATGATGGGGATCAACTGGGGAGAACCGGTGGTGACGTCCGATCGCGCGTCGGCCAGCGCCGAACGGTGAGGCTCTCGACCACGCGAGGGTGATGTGAGGGCGCCAGGCCTAGCGATTGGGTCGAGGACCAGGCCCCGTCCCGAGGTCATGCCGGCGCTCTGAGGGTGCGCAAGCGGACCTAGTTGTAGGCGGCGGCCGCGAACGCCAACATCCAATCGACCAGGGGAAGGCCGTCACGCACACATTCGCGACGAAGGTGGTCGGATGCCACACGGCATCGTCCATGCTCAGGCCTACGAACCACCGAAACAGCAGGTTGTAGTCCAATTGCTCGATCAGCATCCGCTCACTGC